>DASWTZ010000022.1:0-12553 GCA_036401875.1 Gallionella sp. | reverse complement strand
CGGCGTTTGTCAGGTTTTAACCAGTTTCTTGTGGGTCTCTATGCTCATGAGCATACCAAAACCCAACAGCAGGGTCAGCATGGAGGTGCCTCCGTAGCTGACCAAGGGTAGCGGCACGCCCACCACCGGCAGGATTCCGCTGACCATCCCCATGTTGACGAACGCATAGGTTGCGAAAGTCAGCGTAATGGAACCGGCCATCAGCCTCGTGAAGTAGGTTGAGGCATTGCCGGTGATCACGAACCCGCGCATCACGACGAAAGCATAGATGGACAACAGAATCAGGTTGCCGAGCAGGCCGAATTCCTCCGAAAACACCGCGAAGACAAAATCGGTGGTTCGTTCCGGCAGAAAATCAAGATGGGTTTGCGTCCCGTTCAGGTAGCCCTTGCCGAGAAAGCCGCCTGACCCGACTGCGATACCCGCTTGGATGGTATGGTATCCGTTGCCCAGCGCATCCTGCGAGGGATCGATCAGCATCAGGATGCGGTGCTTCTGGTAATCGTGCAACATCGACCAGAGTACCGGCGCGCTGGCCAGCGCCGCAACTGACAGGCTGCCGATAACCCGCCAGGAGAGTCCCGCTAAGAACAGCACAAAGAATCCGCTGGCAGTGATCAGCATGGAGGTGCCCAGATCGGGCTGGCGCGCAATCAAGGCCACCGGAACAAACAGCAGCAATGCGGCAACCAGATAATTCTTTAGCGTCAGCGTGGCTTCGTTTTTCTCAAAGTACCACGCCATCATCAGCGGCACGCCGATTTTCATCAATTCAGATGGCTGGATGGTGATTATCCCCAGATTGAGCCAGCGCCGCGCACCGTGGCTGATTTCGCCGAACAGCGCGACGCCGATCAGCAGCACCATGCCCAGAACATAGATGGGAACCGCGGTCCGCATGAGGTAATGCAGCGGCAGATTGGCAACAATCCACATGCAGGCAAGCGCCACGGCAATATTCACCATCTGTTTCAGTGGCTGCCCCCAGCTGGCGTTATCCGCGCTATACAGCACTAGCAAACTGATCATCAGCAGCATTGAGACGCCCAGCATCAAGGGCCTGTCGATATGCGCGGTGAGTAGCCGCCAGATACGCTGCTTAATCATGCTCGCTCTCCATCACACTCGCATCGACACGCAGTGGCTTCGGCTCTTTTCCGAGCAGGTAGTAATCCATCACCTTGCGCGCAATCGGTGCGGCCGTTCCGCCACCGTGACCGCCGTTCTCAACCAGTACCGCCATCGCGATCATCGGCTTTTCGGCTGGCGCATAAGCCATGAACCAGGCATGATCCCGGTGCCGCTCGTGGATTTTTTCGGCATCGTATTTTTCCCCCTGTTTCATTCCGATCACCTGTGCTGTGCCGGTCTTGCCAGCAATCTGGTAGGGCGCCCCAAGCGCGGCATATACAGCCGTACCACCCGGTTGCGTCACCCCCACCATCGCCTTCCTGATCAAATCCAGATGCTTGGGATCGATGCCTAGGTCATACAGGGGTTCGCTTGCGATAAGGCGGGATTCTTCGCTGCGCGGGCTGCGCACTTCCTTAACCAGATGTGGCCTGTACGCCAGCCCGTTGTTGGCCAGCGTCGCCGTGGCAAACGCCAGCTGCATCGGCGTCACCAGACTGTACCCCTGCCCGATGCCCACCGATACGGTATCGCCCGGATACCATATTTGCTGGTATCGCTTCATTTTCCATGCCTGCGAGGGCAGCAGGCCCGACGCCTCGCCCTCCAGATCAATCCCCGTCTTCTTGCCGAAGCCGAAGCGCGACAGGTAATTGTAGATATTGTCTATCCCGAGATCGGTCGCCAGCCCATAATAATAAATGTCGCATGACACCACGATGGACCTGAACATGTTCACCGCCCCGTGACCTCCCGCTTTCCAGTCGCGGTACTGTCTGCTGCTGCCGGGAAGATAATAGACGCCGGGATCGCTGATGGTCTGTTCAGGAGTGCGGATCTTGTAGTTAAGCCCCGCCAGTGCCATGAACGGCTTGACGGTCGAGCCCGCCGGATACTGGCCGCGCAGCGCCCGGTTATTGAGCGGCACGTCGGGCGAATTGTTCAACTCATCCCAGCTCTGGCTATCGATTCCGTCGATGAACGGGTTCGGGTCATATCCCGGCTTGCTGACAAACGCCAGTACCTCGCCTGTGTTCGGGTCTATCGCAACCAGCGCGCCGCGATAGGCGCCGAATGATTGCTCAGCAATCTCCTGCAACTTGGCATCGATGCTCAGTATCAGCGTGTTTCCCGATACCGGTGGCGTCGTCGAAACCATGCGTACCGCCCGCCCGCCCGCATCCACCTCGACCTGCTCAATGCCGGTGATCCCGTGCAGGTCCCTTTCATAGCTCTGTTCCAGACCGGTTTTCCCGATGTAATCCGCCCCCCGGTAATTGGCTGCAAGATCCCTTGCCTCCAGCTCCTTCATATCTGCCTGGTTGATCCGGCCGATATAACCGATCAGATGCGACATTTTGTCGCCATAAGGATAGTCGCGAAACAGCCTAGCCTTGATCTCCACACCCGGAAAGCGGTACTGCTGGGCGGCAAAGCGCGCAACCTCCTCGTCGCTCAGACGATTACGGATCACCAGTGTCTCGAAATTGCGGCTTTCTGCAAGCTGCTTTCTGAATCGCTTGCGATCCTTGGCTGTAATCTCGACCAGATTGCCCAACTCGTTTATGGTCGCCTCGATGTCGGATGTCTTTTCCTGATTGATCTCAAGCGTGTAGCCGGAATAGTTGCGTGCCAGCACCACACCATTGCGGTCGGTGATCAGGCCGCGATTGGGCGAAATCGGCACAATGGCGATGCGGTTGCTCTCAGCCAGGGTCTGATAGTACCCGTGGCGCACCACTTGCAGATAAAAAAGCCGTGCCAGCAGGATAACCAGCAACACCGCCACAAAAGCGATGCTGACGACCAACCGCAAGCGAAAGTGGAATATCTCCCGTTGGTGATTCTTAAACTCGGTTTGCTTCTTCATGCACGGTCCGAAGGCCTTTGCTGCAACGCCATGAGCAGGATACTGAGAGGCACCCACAGCAAAGTTGATGTCAGGCAGCCCAGAAAGTACCACCACACCACATAGCCATTTACCTGCCAATGCACCAACGCATAGACCCCGTAGGTTGCAGCGAGAATGACGAAGACCTGGGTGGTCTGCTGCTGCAAACCGAACATCTGCAACCGGCGATGCAGCATCACGCCGCCGAAGCCCAGCACCGCATACGCCAGCGCATGCTGACCGAACAGGCTGGCATCAGCCACATCGGCCAGCACCCCTACAGCCCAGGACAGGCCTATCCCGACACGGGTCGGCTTGTGCGTACACCAATACAACAGCACAACTGCGACAAAATCGGGCCGCAAAGCCAGCCACACCCCCTCCCATGGAAGCCCGTTCAACAGCAGTGCCGTGATAACGCTCAGCACGATGAAAATATTGCTGACTGGACGCTGTATTTCGGTTTTGTGCTGCATGGAAGCGTAACCCATCATCCGGCCCTCATGGATTTTGTGCCCTTTCCGGCTGGCTTGTCCGTATCCGCCGGACGCTCGGGCAACGCGGGCAGGCTGGAAAGGATCAGCAGGTGGCGATGCCTATCGACCCCGCCGAGTGGAAGGCAGGTAATTTTTGCAAACGGATAGGCGGCATCCCGCTCGATCTTCACCACCCTTGCAACAGGTATGCCTGATGGGTAGATTCCGTCTATGCCCGATGTGACCAGTATGTCACCCTTCTGGACATCGGCCGCCACCGGCATGTAACGCAACGATAACTGGCTGGTGTCGCCCGAGCCAAACACGATCGTGCGCAGTCCGTTGCGCTGTACCTGCACCGGCACTGCATGATCTTTCTCGGTAACCAGCGTGATTTCGGACAGGCCGGGGTAGACACGGGTCACCTGCCCGATGATGCCGGCATCATCCATGACCACCTGACCGATCCTGATGCCCGCATCCTCGCCCTTGCTGACCAGCACGCGGCGCTTGAACACATCCCGTTCGGCGTACACGATTTCCACCAGTTCGGTCGCAAACTCGCTGCGTTGAGGCAACGCATTCAGTTCGCGGAATTGCTGATTTTCCTGCTGTAGCGCCTGTAATTGCAGCAACTGTGCGGCATCGCTTTCGTGCTGCAGGTGCAGTGCCTCATTGGCCGCCCTCAATTTGCGCTGTTCGCCCTGTGTGATGAACAAGTTCCCCACCTGATCCCACACCTCGCCCGGCAAGGCTGCCAGCCTTTGTATTGGCGAAATCACGACCGACAACGCGCTGCGGGTGGATTCCAGATAGCGGTAACGCGTATCGATAAACATCAACAGGAGCGACAGCACCGCGAAGAAAATCAGCCTCACCACGGGGCTGGGACCCCGGTTGAAGAATCGGAAGGATTGCGTGCTGTCCATCATGGCTGACAAACGGGTAATGGATGAAAAACTGGCGTCTGAGGCGCCGTTCCCCACCGCCCGAAATAGATTACTCCGTCGTAAAGATGCTGGTCGACTTGTCCATGTATTCCAGCGCCATGCCCGAGCCGCGCGCAACGCAGGTCAGCGGATCCTCGGCCACCCACACCGGCAGCCCCGTCTCCTCCATCAACAGGCGATCCAGGTCGCGCAGTAGTGCACCACCGCCGGTAAGTACCATACCCTTGCTGGCGATGTCTGCACCCAACTCCGGAGGGGTCTGCTCCAACGCTGTCTTCACGGCGCTAACAATGTTGTTGAGCGGATCGGTCATGGCTTCCAGCACCTCATTGCTGGAAATCGTGAAGCTTCGCGGCACACCCTCGGCCAGATTGCGGCCGGTTACCTCCATCTCCCGCACCTCACTGCCCGGGAAGGCAGAGCCAATCGCCTTCTTGATCTCCTCGGCGGTGGTCTCGCCGATCAGCATGCCGTAGTTGCGGCGGATATAGTTGATGATCGCCTCGTCGAACTTGTCGCCGCCGACGCGCACCGAGCCGGAATAAACTGCGCCGCCGAGCGACATCACGCCGACCTCGGTCGTGCCGCCACCGATATCCACCACCATCGAACCAGTCGCGTCCTCCACGGGCAGGCCAGCACCGATCGCTGCAGCCATCGGCTCCTCGATCAGCTCGACGCGCCGCGCACCCGCGCCGACAGCCGATTCGCGGATCGCGCGGCGTTCGACCTGGGTCGAGCCGCAGGGCACACAGATCACGATACGCGGGCTGGGACTGAAGATGCCCGCCTTGTAGACCTTGCGGATAAAATGCTTGAGCATCAGCTCGGTCACCGTGAAGTCCGCAATCACCCCGTCCTTCATCGGACGGATCACGCTGATACTGCCCGGGGTGCGGCCCATCATCTGTTTTGCCGCCAGCCCCACCTGTTGCACCACTTTCTTGCCGTTCGGCCCGCCCTCCTGGCGTATCGCCACCACCGAAGGTTCGTCCAGGACGATTCCCTGCCCGCGCATCCAGATCAATGTGTTCGCCGTACCAAGGTCGATTGCCAAATCATTTGAGAAGTAGTTTTTCAGTGGTCCAAACATGTTATTTCCCGTAGTCAAGGTGATGCGCCGATAATGCCTTGTATGATACCCTATTGAACTTATTTCAATAAAAGATTTTGCTATGTCTTTATCAACTGCGGATGTTCAAAAGGTCGCCCGACTGGCCCGGCTGGCGATGACCGAACAGGAAATCCAGACCGCCCAAAGCCAACTGAACGGCATCTTCGGCCTGATCGCCCTGATGCAGGCCGTGGATACCGACGAAGTAGTGCCCATGTCGCACAGCCAGGACCTGTCCCAGCGCCTGCGCGATGATCGCGTCACCGAGAGCGACCAGCGCGCGGCCTTCCAGGCCATCGCCCCGCAGGTGGAGCAAGGGCTCTACCTCGTCCCCAAAGTCATCGAGTAATCCCATGTTCAACAAATCCTTACGCGGGCTGGGCGACGCTCTGCGCGCCAAGACGATCTCCAGCGTCGAGCTGACCCAGCTCTATCTTGAACGCATCGCGAAACTGAATCCCGCGCTGAATGCCTATATCACAGTGAACCCCGAGATGTCGCTGGCACAGGCCAGGGCCGCCGACGCGCAACTGGCACTGGGCAAGGCCGATGCGCTGACCGGCATCCCCTTCGCACAGAAGGACATCTTCTGCGCCAAAGGCTGGCTCACCACATGCGGCTCGAAGATGCTGCACAACTTCGTTTCGCCCTACGATGCGCACATCATCGAGCAGTTCGACAAGGCAGGCGCGATCAATCTCGGCAAGACCAACATGGACGAGTTCGCGATGGGTTCGTCAAACGAGACGTCCTACTACGGCCCGGTGAAGAACCCGTGGGACACGCAGCGCGTGCCCGGCGGTTCTTCTGGCGGCACGGCGGCTGCCGTCGCGGCGCGTCTATGCGCGGCCGCCACCGGCACCGACACCGGCGGCTCCATCCGCCAGCCTGCGGCGTTGTGCGGCATCTCAGGCATGAAGCCGACCTACGGCGTATGCTCGCGCTACGGCATGATCGCTTTCGCCTCCAGCCTCGACCAAGCCGGCCCGATGGGGCGCAGTGCGGAAGACCTGGCGTTGATGATGAACGTGATGGCAGGCTACGACGAGCGCGATTCCACCAGCCTGCAACGCGCCAAGGAAGATTACGCACGCGACTTGAACAAACCGCTGACCGGCCTGCGCTTCGGCCTGCCCAGGGAGTTCTTCGCCGAGGGCATGAGCAGCGACGTGGCGAAAGCCGTCGAGGCCGCCATCGCCGAATACAAGAAACTCGGCGCGACCGTCGTCGATATCTCGCTGCCCAACTCGAAACTCTCCGTGCCGGTGTATTACGTACTGGCCCCGGCGGAAGCCTCCAGCAACCTGTCGCGCTTCGACGGGGTGCGTTACGGATACCGCGCCCCGGAGTACGGCGACCTCGCCGACATGTATGAAAAAAGCCGCGCGCAGGGTTTCGGCACGGAAGTGAAGCGCCGCATCATGATCGGCACCTATGTGCTGTCGCACGGCTACTACGATGCCTACTACATCAAGGCGCAGCGCATCCGCCGCCTGATCGCGCAGGACTTCGTCGAAGCGTTCAAGCAGTGCGACGTCATCATGGGCCCGACCTCGCCTTCCACCGCTTTCAAATTGGGCGAGAAGGGCGATGACCCGGTGCAGATGTATTTGTCCGACATCTACACCATCGCGGTGAACCTCGCCGGTCTGCCCGGCATGTCCATCCCCTGCGGCTTTGGCGCGGCTGATGGAGGAAATCAGGGCATGCCGGTCGGTCTGCAGATCATCGGCAACTACTTCGACGAAGCGCGCATGCTCAACGTGGCGCACCAATATCAACTGGCGACCGACTGGCACAGCCGAGCGCCACAGGGGATCTGAACATGAGCTGGGAAATCGTCATAGGTCTGGAAGTGCATGCGCAGCTTTCGACCAACAGCAAGATATTCAGCGGCGCATCGACCGCCTTCGGCGCGGAGCCCAACACGCAGGCCGACGCGGTGAGCCTGGCGCTGCCCGGCGTGCTGCCGGTATTGAACCGAGGTGCGGTGGAACGCGCGATCAAGTTCGGCCTCGCCACCGGGGCGCACATCGCGCCGCGTTCGGTGTTCGCACGCAAAAACTACTTCTACCCCGACCTGCCCAAGGGCTACCAGATCAGCCAGATGGATCTGCCGGTGGTGGGCAACGGTCAGCTGACGATACAAGTGCCCGCGCAAGGCAAGCAGCCGGCGTATGAGAAGGTGGTGCGCATCACGCGAGCCCATCTGGAGGAGGACGCGGGCAAGTCGCTGCACGAGGATTTCCACGGCATGACCGGCATCGACCTCAACCGCGCCGGCACGCCGCTGCTGGAGATCGTGTCCGAACCGGACATGCGCTCTGCTGCCGAGGCGGTGGCCTACGCCAAGACGCTGCACACACTGGTGCAGTGGATCGGCATCTGCGACGGCAACATGCAGGAAGGCTCGTTCCGCTGCGACGCCAACGTCTCGGTGCACAAGCCCGGCACGCCGTACGGCACCCGCCGCGAAATCAAAAACCTGAACTCGTTCCGCTTCCTGGAGCAGGCGATCAACTACGAAGTGCAGCACCAGATCGCCACGCTGGAAGACGGCGGCAGCATCCAGCAGGCCACGGTGCTGTTCGATCCGGATAGTGGCGAGACGCGCGTGATGCGCACCAAGGAAGACGCGCACGACTACCGCTACTTCCCCGATCCCGACCTGTTGCCGCTGGACATTAGCGAGGAATGGAAACAACAGGTCGCCGCCATCCTGCCGGAATTGCCGGAAACAAGACGCCAACGTTATATTCAACAAGGCATTTCGCTTGAAGATGCAAGCATCCTTACATCCACAAGAGAAATGGCAGATTTTTATGATGAAACCTTAAAGTCGCTTTTGACAAAAGGGATCCCAACGTCAGCTTCCAGTGCTGCTAAATTGTGCAATTGGGTTGTAGGTGAAGTTAGTGCACAACTAAATCGGGATGGCCTGACAGTTAGTCAGTGCAAAATATCTGCAGAGCAGTTAGGAGGTTTATTGAGAAATGTCTTCAATGAAACTATCTCAAACTCTGCAGCGAAGGAAGTGTTTCGCACGATGTGGGCCGAAGGCGGCGATGCCGATGCAATCATCGAGGCGAGGGGACTGAAACAGGTATCCGACGCGGGCGCGATCGAGAAGATCATTGACGAGGTGCTCGCAGCGAACGCCGACAAGGTGGCTGAGTACCGTTCCGGCAAGGACAAGCTGTTCGGCTTCTTCGTCGGCCTCGCGATGAAGCAGAGCCGCGGCCAGGCCAATCCGGCGCAGCTCAATGAGGTCCTGAAAAAGAAGCTGGCGGGCTAATTCCCGCGCTACTGGCTCCGCTCCAATTCCACCCCGGTTCTGCAAATGAGCCGGTTAAATTCTCTGCGGGTTTTACTGGATCAGGCTCTCGAACTGTTCAAGCGGAACCGGCCTGCTGAACAGGTAGCCCTGGAAGTTCGTGCAGCCATACCGTTGCAATGTCTTGAACTGCTCCTCGGTTTCCACCCCCTCAGCGATGATCTCCAGGCCGAAGTTCATACCCAGATCCATGATGGCGTGGACCATTGCAACATCGCCCCGATCTTGCGCAATATTGCGGACAAAACCCTGATCGATCTTGATTTGGTCGAGCGGCAGCCGCTTGAGGTTGGATAGCGAGGAATAACCGGTGCCGAAGTCGTCCAGCGAGAACCTCACCCCGTAATCCTTCAACTCCTGCATCTTCCTGATCGTGTCTTCGATGTTGCTCAGCAACATACTCTCAGTCAATTCCAGCTTCAGGAACATCGGACTGACGCCATGTTTCTCTATCGTCGCTTTCACCTGCCCGACAAAATCCCGCTGCAAGAACTGCTTCGCGCTGATGTTGACCGCCAGTTGCAGGTTGCGCATTTCCGGGTCGCTCTTCCACGCTCCGAGTTGAGCACACGCAGCATTTAGCGCCCACTGCCCGATGGACACGATCAGTCCGGTCTCCTCCGCCAGCGGGATGAATTCATGGGGCGACACCATGCCGCGCTGCGGATGTTCCCAGCGTAACAGCGCTTCCGCTCCCTGGGGCCGGCGCGAAGCATCGACCTGAATCTGGTAATACAGTTTGAATTGTTGCTGCTCCAGTGCCGCGCGCAGGTCCGATTCAAAGCTTGCATGCGCCTCGATCGCCGACTGCATGACCGGGTCAAAAAACCGTATAGCGTTCCTCCCGGAAATTTTTGCCTGGTACATCGCCATATCGGCCCATTTCAGCAGGGTCGCGATATCGTTGTCCTGTCCCTTAAACATGGTGACACCGATGCTGGACGTGCAGATGTACTGTATGCTTCCGCCTTCGGCATCCCCAGTATCTCGGTGCAACTCATAGGGCGTCGACAGGATATTGCGTATTTTCTTTGCCACTGTTTCAGCCTGAACAGCTGCATGCTCAGCATTCTCGCTCAACTCTTCAAGCATCACGACAAACTCGTCCCCGCCGAACCTCGACACGCTGTCCTGTTCGCGCACACACGAACCGATGCGTTCCGCCACCATGATCAGCAGCTGGTCGCCCACGTTGTGGCCGTATACATCATTCAGGGTTTTGAAGTGATCCAGATCCAGGAACATCAGCGCACCGTGGTAGTGGTTGCGCGTCGTGGTTGCCATGGCCTGCTCCAGGCGGTTCAGCAACAGCCTGCGGTTCGGCAGGTGCGTGAGCGGATCATAAAAGGCCAGATTCTGTATTTCGGCATCCAGCGCCTTACGCTCGGTAATGTCAGAAAATATGCCGACATAGTTGGTAACCTTTCCGCTGGGATTTACCACGGCAGTGATCGTCAGCCACTCCGGATAAATCTCCCCGTTCTTCCTGCGGTTCCACACCTCCCCGCTCCAGAACCTGTCGCGCTCAAGGATCAGCCACATGTTGCGGTAAAACTCCTTATCCTGGCGCCCGGATTGCAGGATCGACGGAGTTTTGTTGATGACCTCTTCGTTTGAGTATCCGGTAATCTCGGTAAAAGAGTGATTGACCCGCAATATCCTGTTGTGCAGATCGGTGACAACGACACCTTCCTGCGATTCGAAGGTGACCGCTGAGATTCGCAGCTCGTTGTTCTGTTCCCTGAGGATGCCTTGCTGCCGCTCCAGGGGGCGCACCGCCAGAATATATACTGCCGGCGTAATAAGAATCGTCAGAATGACAGGATCCAGTATTGCCCAGAAATTCGTCGTGACATCGGCGCCGAACATCGGTTCGAACACGACATTAATCAGCGCCATGATTAGCAGTTCAACGACGAGCACCAGCAGCCCGATCATAAAGATCAGTCCCTTGGGCGTGCTGAGGATTTTTTTTTCTTTTGTTCTGGTCATTGGAACATTTGTCCTTGCGCTGGTGCCGCATGTTACGCATGCAGACCAGACGTCGATCCACCCGCCTGATGTTGCGTACTCAACACCGGCCAAGCTATCGCAGAACACCGATGAGCTGTTTTATCTGTTGTTTTTTATTTTCAGTGGAACGCTGCCCGTCTGCGGACAGCGTAACTTCAAGTCAGTGAGGATACATAAAACAGAATCGGCTGACTAGCATGATCGACCGATAGGGAATGCAACATCGCCCCATTACTCAGCATGCTTGTATCGACGTGGTTTGTGAGGTGCCTTGGCGAAAAGACGATCGTACAAGCCGCGCGGCAACCATCTGAGCAGCTGCCCGACCAGCCCCATTTGCCACGGTATCACCGAAAAGCGGCTCTGCCGTGCAATATCCCGTGCCATTCGCCTTGCCGCATCGTCCGCATCCAGCATGAATGGCATTGGATAGGGATTTGCTGAGGTCATTGGCGTCCGAATGTATCCCGGACATATCGTCACGACCTTGACGCCGCTGCCGTGCAACTCGACCCGCAGCGATTCCAGATAAGAGATGGCGGCAGCCTTGGACGCGGAGTAGGCGCTCGCCCCGGGCAAACCGCGAAAACCTGCCACGCTGGCAATCCCCACCAGCGTTCCCCGTCCTTCGGCGCGCATGGCGGCAATGACAGGCTGGAAGGTCTTCACCATACCAAGCACGTTGACTTCCAGCACCTGTTCAAAGGCATCGATATCCTCGGCATATTCGGTGAGTGTCCCGACACTCACCCCGGCATTGGCGATGACCACATCCGGCACGCCGGTACGGCTGATGAAATCATTGACAGCCTGCTGCACGGCAAGGCCATCGCAGATATCGAGCACATAGCAATACACGCGGCCTGGAAATTCTTCCGAGAGTTCTGCCAGTAACTGGCCTCGGCGGGCCAGGGCGGCAACGACCGCACCCTGCCCTAGGTAAAGGCGCGCCAGTGCCCTGCCAATGCCACCCGACGCACCGCTAATGATTACGGACAGGTTGGCGCTTTTTGACTGCACAGGAGGATGGATGGCGCGCTTATTTGCCTGATGCACGCGACTTGCGCGCCAGCGCGATAACTTCATCCAGTGCGCTTATCGTATCGTCGGGCTGCAAACCCGTTATCACGTACTTGCCGTCCACGATCAGGGTCGGGGTTCCGCTGATCATGTAGCTGCGCGTCATCTGCTTTGCGCGCGTCACGCGGCTCTGCATCGAAAACGAGTTGTAGGCTGCCAAAAATTTTTCACGGTCGACACCTTTGGAGGACACAAAATCCGCAATCTGCTTTTCGTCGAACAGCTTTACGCCGTCGATGTTCCATGCCCGGTAGAGCGGGTCATGCAGCTGCTTCAGTTTGCCCATGGACTCCAGCGCGTAAAAGGTACGCGCCATCTGCTCCATGTTGTCGCGGAAGATCGTCGGCACATAGGTCAATTCGGCGTCTTTTGGCATCTTCTTTTCCCACTCGACCAGACTCGTATGCAGGTTGAAGCAATGTCCGCAGCCGTAAAAGAAGAACTCCAGCACCTCGATCTTTTTGCCGCCGACTGGCTGGGGGGATGGCAGGACATTGTAGTCGCGCCCCAATTCCACTTCTGCATGGACAGTTCCGCCGGCTAGCAACAGCACCGCGACAACCA
>DASWTZ010000021.1:0-9017 GCA_036401875.1 Gallionella sp. | reverse complement strand
GTGCAGGTCCATCGTCAGCAGTCGATCCACCCCGGCGCTGCTCAGCATGTCCGCGACGACCTTTGCGGTTATCGCGACACGGGCGGAACGCGGACGGCGATCCTGGCGCGCGTAGCCGAAATACGGCATCGCGGCGGTGATGCGCCCGGCGGAGGCGCGCTTGAGCGCGTCCACCATCACCATCACTTCCATCAGGTTGTCGTTGGTCGGCGCGCAGGTGGATTGCAGCACGAACACGTCGCGGCCGCGCACGTTCTCGAGGATCTCTACCATCACTTCTCCGTCGGAGAAGCGCCCCACATTGGCCCGCCCCAGATGGATGTGCAGGTGCTGCGCGACTGCTTCAGCTAGCTTAGGATTGGCATTGCCGGTGAACACCATCAGGCTGTCGTAGGACACGTGAACCCCTTAGAAGAACCGGGAAAACCGGCCTTAAATGTTACGAATACAGGGCTCACACCCTGGAAACTGGCTGGGGAGGTAGGGATCGAACCTACGAATGCCGGAATCAAAATCCGGTGCCTTACCACTTGGCGACTCCCCAATAAACTAATCAGGCACCCAATCATGCAATGGATGCTGAACTAAACCTTGCGCGACGACTCCTCGCACGCCCCCCGGATCGCGTATATCGGGCGGCAGCTGCCGCAACACCGATTCCGCCTCGCTGCGGCTGGCAAACTCCGCAAATACGCAGGCGCCGGACCCGGTCATCATTGCCTTGCCGAAACCGCCCAGATACGCCAGATAACGGGCAACTTCAGGGTAAAGACTGCATGCCACCGGCTGCAGGTCGTTACGAAGCTGTACTCGCCGTTCCGAGAGGGCGCGCATTGTGATGGAAACCGAATCGCGTGTCAATTCCGGGTGCGTAAAAATCCGTGCGGTCGGCACGTGCACCGGCGGGAAAAGCACCACATACCAGGCTTGCGGCAGAGGATAGGCCTGTAACTCCTCGCCCACCCCCTCGGCAAAGGCGTTTTCGCCGAACACGAACACCGGCACATCCGCACCCAGCTCCAGCCCCAGTTGCATCAGGCGCGCCCGCGTCAGTCCCAGCGACCACAGGCGGTTCAGCGCGACCAGCGTGGTCGCCGCGTCCGAACTGCCGCCGCCCAGCCCGCCGCCCATCGGGATGCGCTTTTCCACCGCAATATCCACGCCCAGTGCACAGCCGGTCTCGGCCTGCAGCAGCCGCGCCGCGCGCACGCAAAGGTCCTGTTCCTCGGCCACCCCCTCGACGCAGTTGGTGCGATGCACCACGCCGTCGTCACGCAGCGTGAAATGCAAGGTGTCATGCAAGTCGATGAAACGGAACAGCGTTTGCAGCATGTGGTAGCCGTCCGGCCTGCGGCCGGTGACGTGCAGGAACAGGTTGAGTTTGGCCGGTGCGGGGCAGGTCAGTTTCATGTCGATAGTCTCATTGCAAATCCCAATCCCACTCGTCGATTAGCAGCAGCACCCGCAAATCTTCGTGGGTCAGCTGCAGGCGCGCCGGCAGGGTGTCGGCATAGCGCAGGTAGCGCACCTCCCAGCCGTCCTGACTCAGCACGGCGATGCGCCCGCTCTCGTCGCGCTCGATCTGTGCGGGCCTGCCGGCATCCGCCATGCCCAGCACCCAGTGGTGCAGGCCGCCCAGCGGCAGGTGCCATCCGAGCACCTGCTCCATCAGCGTCTCCACATCGTCCGCCTGGTAATGTCTGCCATCGCTGTCGAGCGAGGCGTTGCCGTTGTCGCGGTAGACACGGGCCGCCGTCTGGCCGAGCGGCGCCAGCAGCAATATCTCGTCCGATCCGGCCAGATGCGTCCAGCGCAGTCCGGCCGAGTGCCACTCGCCCCGCTGGCTGATCGAAACGCGCCCGTTCATCGCAAACGGCACGATTTCGGGCTGCGCGGGCGGCGCGACCGGCGCCGGCGGGGCAGGGAGCATCGCGCACCCGCCCAGCAGGCCCAGCCAGATAATAGCGATCCATTTCATCACCACCCGCGCAACGATCAAGGCATCAGCCTCTTCATCACCGCCGGCAGCAGGGTGTTATCCGGATTGGCCTTCAGCGTGTCCTGCCAAACTTTCACCGCCTCGTCCCTGTCGCCGCGCGCCCACAACGCCTCGCCAAGGTGGGCCGCAATCTCGGGATCGGGGTTTGCCGCAAAGGCCTTGCGCAGCAGCTTCACGCTCTCGTCGAGATTGCCCGTCTGGAAATATCCCCAGCCCACGCTGTCGATGATGGCGGCATCGTCGGGGGCGAGCTGCATCGCCTTCTTCACCAGTTCCAGCGCCTCGGGAAGGCGTTCCCTGCGTTCGAGCAGGCTGTAGCCCAGCGCATTGTAGGCATGCGCATGACCGGGTTCGATCCTGATCAGCTTGCGTATCAGCCGCTCAAACTCATCAGGCTTGCCGTTCTTGTCGGCCATCATCGCCGTCTCGTAAAGCAATTCCGGGTGGTCCGGGAATTTCTCGAGATTCTTCTGCAACAGCCGGTAGGCATCCGCAAACTGCCGTGCCTCCCGCAGCAACTGCGCCTCGACCAGAGCAAGCTGCACGCGCTGCTGGTTGTCGGCGGGCTGTATCTGCTGCGCCTGCTGGCGCGCCTCGGCATGCCTCCCCTGCTTGCCCAGCAGGTAGGCGATGCGTATCTGTGCGGTAAACAAGTATTCGCCGCCCTTTACCTGCCGGTAATATCCGATCGCCTCGGCCTCGCTCTCCCTCGCCTCGGCCAACTGGGCCAGATAATACTGGATCGTATCCTGATCCTTCTTACCCTTACTCAGCGCCTGCTTCAATTGTTCCTCGGCCCTATGCAGGTCTTTCAGTTGCATCGAGATCAGCGCGATGGCGTAAGCCATGTCCGGATTTTCCGGGTTTTCGTCCGCCAGCCGCTGGAACTGGTCGCGTGCAGGCTCGTACTGTTTCTGCTCCAGCAATGCGCGCGCATACTGCAGGCGCAGCTCGCGCGCATCGGGATATTTCGCGAGGTAACGGCGCAACACTTCCAACTCCTGCTGCGGGTCTTTCCTGTGCAGCAACAACGCTTCGAGCGAAACCGCCATATCCCACTCAGGATGGAGTTTGCGCGCCCGCCTGATCTCGCTCAGCGCCAGCTCGTCGTCGCCCGCAGCGCGCGCCAGCTGCGCAACCGACCAGTGCCCCTCGACCGCATCCGGGTAGGGTGAGGCGAGGTCCCGCATCAGCTGCAAGGCAGCCATCCTGTCCGGGTACGCGGCCAGGACCTGGTACACCTGCATCAGGGTCTGGCCAACATCGGGCTCCTCCACCTTCAACACCTTGGCAAATTCAACGCGCGCCTCATCGAGCCTGCCGGTGCGCAGCAGCACCGAGGAGAGCATCCGCTTCGCCAATATCGAATCGGGTTCGGCATCAAGCCAGATCCGCAGGGACTCGACCGCCCTGTCCAACCGGCCTGATTGCAGCGCCAACTGCACGGCACGCATGGCGATGCGCGGATCGCGGGTCTTCTGCGCCAAGTCTGCGCTGGCCTCGACGGCAAGTGCGGCCTCCCCGCGCTGGGCCGCGATCTCGGACAACAGGAATTCATAGAGCAGTTCGCTGCTCAACTCGACATCGGGCAGCACCATCGAACTGGTGGCCGGCTGCTCATCGGGGGTCGCATGTTCCGTCGCAGCCTGCTCCGGCAGCTGTGCGCATGCCGCGAGCAGCAGGCTGACGAAAGCGACGTAGGAAAACTGGGTCATGGGATACTGCTTTTGATGTGGGCGCACATAATAGGTTATATTTAACCGAACCCACAACCATGGCCGCCCCCGAACCTTGTCCAACGCCACGCCAGAAATAACGCTTTCCGCACGCAAGCTGTCGCGCCGCCTCGGCAACCATAACGTCATTCAGGATGTCACGCTGGAACTAAGGCGCGGTGAGGTGCTAGGCCTGCTCGGGCACAATGGCGCCGGCAAGAGCACCACGCTACAGATGCTGACCGGCTGCCTGCTGCCCGATGACGGCGGGATCGATATCTGCGGCATCGATCTGGCACGCGAACCCTTGCGTGCCAAGGCCCGCATCGGCTACCTGCCGGAGATCCCGCCACTGTACCGCGAGCTCTGCGTGAACGACTACCTGGCCTTTGCCGCCCGCCTGCGCGGCATGAAGGAAGACGAAGTAAAGGATGCGCTGGCCCGCACCGTGCAGCGCTGCGGCCTGAGCGAGGCCGGCCACAGGATCATCGGCAAGCTGTCCAAGGGCTACCAGCAGCGCGTCGGCATCGCCCAGGCCATCATCCACAGTCCGGACGTGATCGTGCTGGATGAGCCCACAGTCGGGCTCGACCCCACGCAGGTCCGCGAAGTGCGTGCCCTGATCCGCGAGATGGGTGACACCAGCAGCGTGATCCTCTCGACGCACCTGCTCAGCGAGGTCGAAAGCGTATGCGACCGTGTCGAGATACTGCATCACGGCAAGCTAATCTACGGTGACACCAGCGCCCACATGCAGCAATACAAGACGGTGTCGGGCTTCACGATCACGTTGCGCAACCCGCCGCCGCCGGAGGAGCTGCTGGCCATCGCGGGGATCAGCAGCGTCGAGGCGCTATCCGCCACGCAATTTCGCGTGCTGCACCAGCCCGGCGCCAACCCCAGCGCCATGCTGCTCAACCTGGCCGCGCTGCACGGCTGGCAACTGGAACAGCTGACGCCGCTGCAATCGACACTGGAG
Organism: Gallionella sp.; assembly: GCA_036401875.1. Classification (GTDB taxonomy): domain Bacteria; phylum Pseudomonadota; class Gammaproteobacteria; order Burkholderiales; family Gallionellaceae; genus Gallionella. The sequence goes on along the minus strand of DASWTZ010000021.1, from coordinate 4,324 downwards.
GACGTGTTCGCCAGGATCACCGAGGAGGGGCCGGTCGCGGGCATGCCGCAGGACAACCAGTCTTCCCAAGGAGCCACGCCATGATCCGCCTGATCGCGCTGCGCGAGCTGCGCAGCCTGTTCATCCAGCCTTCGGCATGGCTGGTGTTTGCCGCGCTGCAGTTCATCCTCGCATGGTTCTTCCTGAACTCGCTCCAGTCATTCCTGGAACTGCAACCCCAGTTGAGCCAGGTCGCGAATGCGCCCGGCGTCACCGTTGTCATGGCCGCCCCGCTGTTCAACCTGGCTGCGCTGTTGCTGATGATGCTGGTTCCGATGTTCACGATGCGCCTGATCGCCGAGGAGCGGCGCAACCAGACCTTCGCGCTGCTGCTCTCGTCCCCGCTGTCGGTTTCGCAAATCGTGCTCGGCAAATTCCTCGGGCTGCTGGCATTCCTGGTCGTGCTGACCGCCACGGTTCCGTTGATGCTGTACTCGCTGGCCCCCGGCACCGATCTCGACCACGGCCTGCTACTGGGCAACTGCCTCGGCCTGCTGCTGCTCACCGCAAGCTACGTCGCGCTGGGCCTGTATGTCTCTTCGCTCACCGACCAGCCCGTCTTCGCCGCAATCGGCGCGCTGGCGCTGCTGCTCGGCCTGTGGCTGGCCGATATCGGCGCATCGGACCCCGCGTCACACTGGCATTTTATCTCGCCGCTGCACCACTTCCGGAATTTCAACGACGGCCTGCTCGACAGCGGGGATGCCGCATTCTTCGTGCTGTTCACCGCGACCTTCCTGGTGCTGGCGATGCGCCGCATCCACAACAACCGCCGGTACGGGTAGATTATGCCGCACAGACTCCTCCGCTCCCCCGCGCTGCGCAATGCAATCTTCGTACTGCTGCTGATCGGCATCGTATCCGGCCTGGGCTATCTCGCCTCGCGTTACCCCGTGCAGCGCGACATCACGCACAATGCCAACAACAGCCTCGATCCTGCCAGCGTGGCGGTACTCGCCCAGATGGACGGGCCTATCAGGGTCACCATTTACGCCACAGAGCAGGACCCGCGCCTCGGCGACATCCGCAAAATCCTGCGCGAATTCATGTCGCTCTACCAGCGCTACAAGTCCGACATCGAGCTGGTTTTCGTCGATCCTTCCGAGGAAGAGGAGAAGACCCGTGCGGCCGGCATCCAGCTCAACGGTGAGATGGTGATTGAGTACGCGGGGCGCAACGAGCACCTGACCCAGATAAACGAGCAGGTCGTCACCGGCACCCTGCTGCGTCTGGCGCACACCCGGGACCAAACCGTGATGTATCTGGACGGACACGGCGAGCGCAAGCTCGATGGCGGCGCCAATCATGACTTGGGGATGCCGTTCGGCGCCCGGTTGCGCCAGAACGGCTTCAACCTCGGCAGCCTGAACCTGGCATTGGCACAGGAAGTGCCCGGCAACGCCAGCCTGCTGGTCATCACCCAGCCGCAACTCGACCTGATGCCGGGCGAGGTGGACAAGCTACTGCGCCATGTCGATCGTGGTGGCAACCTGCTCTGGCTGGTGGACACCGGGCCGCTGCATGGGCTAGAACGCCTCGCCGAGAGACTCGACCTGCTGCTGCCGCCCGGCATCGTGATCGACCCCGCCGCCGTCGGGATGAACGCCCCCGCAACCTGGTCGCTGGGCGCGACCTATCCGCCGCACGCGATCACGCGGAACTTCAACCTGATCACCGCCTTCCCCTCCGCCCGGCCGCTGATCCCAAACGAAAATTCCGGCTGGCAGCACCAGGTGCTGGTGGAAGTGGCCCCGCGCGGCTGGGTGAGCCGCAACAGGCCCGCAGCAAAGCCGCGCTTCGACAAAAGGAACGACACACCGGGCCCCGCGATCATCGCGATGGCGCTGCAGCGCAACATTAACGACCGTGACCAACGCATCGTCGTGGTCGGCAGCGGCGCCTTCCTCGCCAACAGTTATGCCGGAAACGGCGGCAACATCGACCTGGGCGTGAACATCGTGAACTGGTTGACCGGTGAGGAACACCTCATCACGCTGCAACCGCGCGCCGCAAAGGACAGCAGCCTGACACTGAGTACGACCCACCTCAACGTCATCGGTATCGGCTTGCTGCTAGTCGTGCCGCTGCTGCAGGCCGGAACGGGCGGATACCTGTGGTGGAAGCGCAGGCGTGCCTGAACTCCCCGAAGTAGAGACCACGCGCCGCGGCCTCGCCGCGCACCTGACCGGCGCGACCATCGCCGATGTTGTGATCCGCAATACCAACCTGCGCTGGCCGATCCCGGAGGACCTGCCCGCGCTGCTGTGCGGCCGCACCATCCTGTCGCTCGGGCGCCGCGCCAAATACCTGCTGATGGATTGCGGCAACGGCACGCTGATCCTGCACCTGGGCATGTCCGGCAGCCTGCGCATCCTGCCCGCGAACACCCCGCCGGAAAAGCACGATCACTTCGACCTGGTGCTGGGCAACGGCACGCTGATGCGCCTACGCGACCCGCGCCGCTTCGGGGCGGTGCTGTGGCACGGCGGCGATGTGCACACCCATCCGCTGCTCGCCACGCTCGGCCCGGAGCCGCTGGAAGACGATTTCAATGCACGCTATCTCCATAAGGCGACACGCGGACGCAGCGTCAGCATCAAGCAGTGCATCATGGACAACCGCGTCGTGGTCGGCGTCGGCAACATCTACGCCAATGAAGCGCTGTTCCGCGCGGGCATCAGGCCGCAGCTCGCCGCCGGCAAACTCGGCCTGCCGCGCTGCACCAGACTGGTGGAGGAAATCCGCGCCACGCTGAAGGAAGCCATCGAAAAAGGCGGCAGCACGCTGCGCGACTTCGTCGACGCTTCCGGCCGGCCCGGCTACTTCCAGCAGAGCTACTGGGTGTATGGCCGCGCAGGAGAACCCTGTCGCCGCTGCGGCGCGATCGTCAAACAGGTCAGGCAGGGGCAGCGCGCCAGCTTCTACTGCGGAATCTGCCAGAAGTAGCTGTGGTAAAGTCGCCTTACAACCCGACCGGAGGAACCATGAGATACATCCTGATCACCATCACCCTGCTGTTTGCTGCCTGCGACAATTCCACCCCGACACCGAAGATCGCCGCACCGCAGCGCGAGGCACTGGAAAAAGCAAAGGCTGTGGAACAGGTCGTCCAGCAGGGCGCGGAAGAGACAAAACAGCAGGTCGAGGATGCCGGACAGTAGGCCTTCTGTTTTCATTCAGACTTCCATAGCTACTTGCTGAGCACGCCGATCATGCGCCGCCTGCTCGCCGCCGCACTGTTCGCGGCCGCACTCTCCTCCCCCGCGCTCGCCGGCAAGCTGCCGCGCCCCGACCACGTCGTCGTGGTGATCGAGGAAAACCGCGGTTACTCGCAGATCATGGACATGCGCAACAGCAACTCGTACATCCACGCACTGGCCAGGCGCGGGATGTTGTTCACCGAATCCTACGGAGTCACCCATCCGAGCCAGCCGAACTATCTGGCGCTGTTTTCCGGGTCCACACAGGGCGTTACCCGCAACGATTGCCCGCACACCTTCAGCGGCGACAACCTCGCCTCATCGCTGCTGGAAGCCGGTTTGGGCTTCGCCAGCTACGCCGAGTCGCTGCCCGCAACGGGCGATCCGGTCTGCGGGTCGGGGGCGTATCAGCGCAAGCACAATCCGGTGGCCAACTGGCAGGGCACGCGCCTTCCCGCCGGGGTGAACCGGCGCTTTGCCGATTTCCCGCGTGATTTCGCAAAGCTGCCGACCGTGGCTTTCGTGATCCCGGATCAGGAAAATGACATGCACGACGGCGACTTTGAACGGGCGGACGCCTGGCTTAAGGCGCGCATCGACCCATATGTCGAGTGGGCATTCAGGCACAACAGCCTGCTGGTGCTGACCTGGGACGAGGACGATTACCGCGAGGGCAACCGCATCGTGACGATACTGGTGGGACCGATGGTAAAGACGGGCGCCAGCGCACAACGCATCGACCACTACAACGTGCTGCGCACGCTGCTCGACTTCTACGGGCTGCCCGCGACGGGCGCAAGCCGCAATGCGGAAGCGATCGGGGGACTCTGGAAGTGACGGGAGGTGCGATAGCCGCACCCCCGGACGATCAGCCTTTTGCTGCGATCAGACGCTCGTACTTGGCCTGCAACTGCTCCCGGGTTTCAGGATATGCAGGATCCTTGGGGATGCAATCCACCGGACAGACTTCCACGCACTGCGGCGTGTCGTAGTGGCCCACGCACTCGGTGCATTTGTGGGGGTCGATGACATATATCTCATCGCCCTGCGAGATCGCGTCGTTCGGGCATTCCGGCTCGCACACG
>DASWTZ010000020.1:0-19816 GCA_036401875.1 Gallionella sp. | reverse complement strand
CACCGCACGCTGGATTGATAGTACGCGAGGTGTCATCCATGATGTCATACCACTGACGCTTGAGGTACCTATATATGAACGGATCGGTCTGCGGCTTATACTGTCACTGGTATATTATCAGTCCCATTTTCAGACGTTGGTGTCGCCTATTTATCTCGAAAAGAGTGATGGTATAAGCTATATGTATGTTGCCTTGAGGCACTTCATCCTGAACGAACGAGTAGGCAGGGGAATGGCGTGATGGCTGGGTATTCATGGGCTTACGAGAACTCCATGCATTCTTCTTTAGGACTTATCTGCTTGAGAGCAAAGAAATGACAGATACCTGCTCGCGCCCATCATCTGATGATCCTGAAGGTAACGCTTGTCTCATGGCTGTTCTCGGCACGACCGCATTAACCGCCATCGTCTCAGGTTCCCTGATTGTTGCCGGTAATACAGTATATTGGCTGGAGAAAGAAGCTAGGTGTATTGCTAAAACGAATTCCAACATCGGAAATGAAACAGGGCAACTTGAGTTAGCCTGAGGTGGGAATAAAACTGGGGTGGCTGATGGGGCTCGAACCCACGACAACAGGAATCACAATCCTGGACTCTACCAACTGAGCTACAGCCACCATTGAAACTTCGCTAGTCTGACACTGGCGTGCCCGACAGGAATCGAACCTGTAACCCCCAGCTTAGAAGGCTGGTGCTCTATCCGGTTGAGCTACGGGCACAATTCTTTTCTAGGCTATCAACAACAACTAAAACCTGGTCGGGGTGGAGAGATTCGAACTCCCGACATCCTGCTCCCAAAGCAGGCGCGCTACCAGGCTACGCTACACCCCGAAGGCTGCGCATTATACAGATGCAGCCTGATAAATCAATTCTGATTTCGCGTTTCGGAGAAATTTATTTCTTCCTGAGTCTGGGCGATGCCAGCATCAGGTAATAACCCATCGACCACAGGGTGAGCAGCGCGGCGAAATAGAGCAGCAATGAACCGATGAACTGGAAGTCCATCCCCAGCCAGGGGCCCTGGAACAGCAGCATGATGATCGCTGCCATCTGGAAAGTCGTTTTGATCTTGCCCAGCATCGACACCGCGATGCTCTTGCTCTCGCCGAGCTTGGCCATCCACTCGCGCAGCGCAGAAATGGTGATCTCACGCCCGATGATGATGAATGCGATGATGGCATCGGCACGCCCCAGCTTGACCAGCAGGATCAGGGCAGCAGCCACCATCAGCTTGTCTGCGACAGGGTCCAGAAAGGCGCCGAATGCGGAAGACTGGTTCAATCTGCGTGCCAGATAGCCATCCAGCCAATCGGTGATCGCGGCCAGCGAGAACACGGCGGTGGCAATGATGTTTTTGAGTTGCAGGCTTAATGTGTTATCGGTCAGATAGAACACTGCGATGAACACCGGGATGAGCAGGATTCTTAACCAAGTGAGCAGATTGGGGATGTTGGTATGCGTCATACGGCTAGTGTAGCCGTTGATAAATCCTTTCAGCAACTGAATATTGATTATTCACCTAGTGAAGTTGCCGGTAAATCTTCTCAGCCAGCGATTTGCTGATTCCTTCCACCTGACACAACTGCTCCACGCTGGCTTGGGCCACCTCGCGCAGTCCGCCGAAATGGGTCAGCAGGCTGCGCCGCCGTTTGTCCCCTATGCCGCTGATTTCCTCCAGGCTGGAGGCGGTGCGAGCCTTGCCGCGCTTGGCGCGATGACCGGTGATGGCGAAACGGTGTGCCTCATCCCTGATCTGCTGGATCAGGTGCAGCGCCGGATCGTCGCTGCGCAGCTGCCTGGACGTACCGTCCGGAAAGATCAGCTGTTCCAAGCCGGGCTTGCGCGCCTCGCCCTTGGCCACCCCGACCAGCGCCAGCTCGTTCAGCCCAAGTTCATGCATCACATCCATCGCAACGCGCAGCTGGCCGAGCCCGCCGTCGATCAGGACCAAGTCCGGCCGTGCAGCCTCCTCCCGCTTGCCGTCCTCGGCTAGCTTCTGGTAGCGGCGCGTCAGCGCCTGGCGCATCGCCGCATAATCGTCGCCCGGAGTAATGCCGCTGATGTTGTAGCGGCGGTACTGCGCTGATCGCATGTCCAGATTCTCATAGACCACGCAGGAAGCCTGAGTTGCCTCGCCCATCGTGTGGCTGATGTCGAAGCATTCGATGCGCTGCAGGTCCGGCATATCCAGCCACTCACGCAACTTGTCCAGGCGCAGCTTCTGCCCGCCCTGCTGCATGGCCCGTTGCTGCAATGCCAGCAGCGCGTTACGCTCCCCCATCTCCAGCCACTGCTTACGTTCGCCGCTGGTAGCCTGGCTGATGCGCACCGCGCGCCCGGACTGGTCGCTGAGCAACTGTGCCAGCGTCTCGTCGTGGCTCTCCTCGCTCAACACCAGCAACGGCGGCACGCTGCGATCGAGATAATGCTGCGCAATAAAGGCCTGCATGATCTCGTTCGCGGACATATCCTCGGCATGCTCGGGGAAGAAGCTCTTGTCGCCCAGATGGCGTCCGCCTCTTACCATCGCCAGATTGACGCAGACTGCCCCGCCCTGCTGGGCCAGCGCGATGATGTCGGCATCCGTCGCGCCGCCCGTTGACTCGACGAACTGCTTCTGCTGCACGGTATGCAAGGCGCGCAGCTGGTCGCGCAGGGCGGCAGCCTGCTCATAATGCTGTGCCTCGGCTGCCTGTTCCATCGCCTGGCGCAAGGTCTGCTCGACCTCCTGATGCTTGCCCTGCAGCAACAATACGGCATTGCGGACATTGGCCTGATAATCCGGTTCGGATATCAGCTTCACGCATGGGCCGGTGCAGCGGTGGATCTGGTACAACAGGCAGGGACGGGTGCGGTTGTTGAACACGCTGTCCTCGCAGGTGCGGATGCGGAAGATTTTCTGCAGCAGCTGGATACTCTCCTTCGCCGCATAAGAGTTCGGGTACGGGCCGAAGTATTGGTGCTTGCGGTTGGGCGTGCCGCGGTAATAGGTCAGACGAGGGTATTGCTCTCCGGTCAGCACGATGTACGGGTAGGATTTGTCGTCTCGGAACAATATGTTGTAGCGCGGTCTCAACGACTTTATCAGGTTGTTTTCGAGCAGTAGCGCCTCAGCTTCAGAACGCGTCACCGTGGTCTCGATGCGCGCGATGTGCGACACCATCAGGCGGATGCGCGGCGAGACATTGGTTTTCTGGAAGTAGGACGAGACGCGCTTTTTCAGCTCCTTGGCCTTGCCGACATACAGAACCTCACCCTTGCTGTCGTAATAGCGATACACGCCCGGCAGTAGCGGCAGGCTGGCAAGTATGGGCTTAGGGTCGAATGCCTTGGCTGTGCCGCTCATATCAGCCCCTTCAAACCGGCTGCGAACTCGGTAGCTCCCCCGTTGGCCGGATGACGCACGGAACCGGCGATCGGGATACCCATCTCGCGCAGCAACCCTTCCGATTTCTTGCCGACGGCGACTACCCTGGCATCCGGAAACGCCTCTATCAGTATCCGCAACGCAGGTTCGCCGAGCTTGATTTCGTCCGGCAATGGCGTCCTGTTTGACCATAGATTGTCCGGGCGGTACGGGTGCAACTGCATCGCGTTCCACAGGATGGTCCGTTCCGCAATGCCCATGCTATACAGCGTCTTCCAGACGATCGTGGCCGATGGTTCAGAAAACGGCAGCCGTCTGGTAGACAGCCGGGTCGCCGGTGCCGGGATACGCGGGATAGCCCCCTCGCCCAGCAGACGTTCGCTGGTGAAAGCAATCCCGCTGTAGCGGCAGCCTTGGTAGCCGGGAGCCTCACCGGCAAGAATGAACGCCGGATCGCAGTCCAGATGCAGCGCCAGCCGGTGCAATTTTTCGGCAGGGCCGTTTCCGGTGGCATCATGCGGACAGCGATCGCGCCATGGATTGAACAGCCCCGCCCTGCCGGAGGGCAGTGTTTCGACCAGCCTTCTGGCAAGCAACAGGGACTTATTCATGTGCAGTATTCTCCTCGAATTCCAGCACGTAACTACCTTCGCCTCCTACTCCGAGCACCCTCGCCAGATAGGGCATCACTTCCTGCAAAACGCCGTGCAACAGCCACGGGGGATTGAGGATGAACATTCCGCTGCCGTACATGCCGAACCCGTCCTCACTTGGCTTCTGCACACTGAGTGCAACGTTCAGCCAGCTCTTCACCGGCAACTGCTTGAGCTGTCCCGGCAACAATCTGGACTCGGCACGTTGCAGCTGCGGGTACCACACCGCGTAGACCCCGTTGGCGAAACGCCTCAGCCCTTCGCGCAGCGCCGCAGGGACACGCTGGTAGTCCTGTTTGTCCTCATAGGGCGGGTCGATCAGCACCAACGCGCGGCGCGGCGGCGGCGGAAGCAAGGCTTTGAGGGCGCCAAAGCCGTCCGCTTCCTGTATCAGCACGTGCGTGCCATGTCCGGCGAAATTCTCCTGCAATATCTCACTGTCGCTCGGATGCAGTTCAAACAATCGCATCCTGTCCTGGTCGCGCAGCAAACCTTGGGCAACCAGCGGAGACCCGGGATAAAGCTTCATCTGCCCGTCGGGGTTGATGCCCTTCACCAGTTCCACATACTCCCGCAACGGTACAGGCAGATCATCGCGCGCCCACAGTCGCGCGATGCCGCTCTCATACTCCGCATTCTGTGTGGCATAACCGCTGTCCAGCGCATAGCATCCCGCCCCGGCATGGGTGTCGACATACCAGAATGGCTTGTCCTTCTGCGCAAGGTGGCGCAACAACTGCACCTCGATGAAGTGCTTCAGGACATCGGCGTGATTGCCGGCGTGAAAGGCATGGCGGTAACTCAGCATTTAATTCGGAATGAGGATTGGGCAGGTAGCGATTGTGCCACGCTTGCTTGATGTAATCGAGCCGGGGGTTCAGTTTTGCTGTACTAATAATTCCTGAATCCCGCACATATTAAGGTGTCGGTTTAACCATTTTGCGATGATGATCAACGGACATTTTGGCAAGCGTCTGGGTGTGCTCGTCCCGCACCTGATCCCAATTGAATCGCCACTCCCAGTTGCCAGTTGGCTGCCCCGGGAAATTCATACGATGTTCACCCGCCAACCCCAGCACATCCTGCATCGGGAAAACGACGATATTCGCCACCGAGCCGGACAGGGCACGCATCATGTCCCACTGCGTGGCCGCTTCGCTGCGCAGGTAGTCACGGGCAAAGGTTCTGACATGATCGGGGATCGACTTCCACCATCCGACACTGGTATCGTTGTCGTGGGTGCCGGTGTAGGCGATGGTGTTGGGGACGTAATGGTGCGGCAAGAAATGGTTACCCTCTCCATCGCCGAATGCGAATTGCAGTACGCGCATGCCTGGAAGGTTGAATTTGTCGCGCAGCGCGATGACATCCGGTGTGACTACGCCCAGGTCTTCGGCGATGATGGGCAGCTGCGGGAAGGCCTTCGTGAAGGCATCAAACAGCCTTTCCCCGGGGCCCGCCACCCATTTTCCGGTGATCGCATTCAGTGCATCCGCCGGTATTTCCCAGTAAGCGACGAAGCCGCGAAAGTGATCGATGCGCACCAGATCGGCTTGTTGCAGCGCATGACGCAAGCGTGATATCCACCAGGCATAGCCGGTCTTCTCGTGCGCATCCCATCGGTATAACGGATTCCCCCACAGCTGCCCTGTCTCGCTGAAATAATCGGGCGGTACGCCAGCCACAACCGTAGGACGTCCATTCTCGCCCAGTTCGAACAGCGCCTGATGCGACCACACGTCCGCACTCTGATAGGCTACGAAGATCGGCACATCACCGATGATGCGGACGCCATGTTCGTTGGCATACGACTTCAGCCTGGCCCATTGGCGAGCAAAGCGCCACTGGCAGAATTTCCAGAAATTCACCGCCTCCGCACAGGTATCCTGAACCTCGCGCAGCGCTTCTGCCTCGCGGTTAATCAACGGCTTGGGCCAGTTATCCCATTCGCACCAGTTTTCACGTTCCGAGATTGTCATGAACAGCGCATAGTCATCCAGCCATTCCCGTTCGGCAATGCAGAATGAACTGTAATCCATGTGCAGGTCGGCGTGAGATTGTGCAAAAAAATTCCTGGCGGCACGCCGCAAACACTCGATGCGAAACGGGCGCATCAGCGAAAAATCGACGCGGCCGGATTCAAATTCAGTATGCGTGATTAGATCCGTTTCGGACAGCCAGCCGTGACTGGCCAGTTCGGCAAGATCGATCAGCAGGATGCTGCCGGCAAAGGCCGAACTGCTCATGTAGGGAGAGTTGCCGGGACCGATCTCGCCCAGCGGCAACACCTGCCAGTAGGTTTGACCGGCACTGGCCAGCCAGTCGACAAACCTGTATGCATCGGGGCCGAAATCTCCCGAACCCGACGGGCCAGGAAGCGAGGTCGGATGGAGCAATATGCCACTGCCACGTTCGGTCAACATGGGGCGCAGACCTTGGTTACTCGGTGGAGCGGCGCATCGCACCGCCTGTTTCATGCTCGCCAGCGCTGCCCTGGCTGATCGGCTCGGACAGGCTGTGTGGGGCCGGCAATTTCAACAGGCGATACAGTTCGGCTAGATCGTGGCGGAACAGTCGGTCGAAACTGGCCACCGCATGCGAAGGATTGTAGTCGCCAAACCACCAGAACCAGTCAGAGCTCTCGCAGGAACACAGCTGCTTTTCGGCTGCCGCCTGTTCCTCCCCGCTGAGTTGCCCGCTGGCCATTACCATGTCGTAGCTCTGCTTGGCTGCGCACAGCAGGTCCCACGCATGATTCTTGTCCCGGGACCCGATCCAGGTTGAAAAATCCCCGTACACCCAGCTTCCTGCGACAATCTCGGGGAGCCTGCGTACCCTTGCGCCATCGGCACGCTCCTTATGAGACTTGAGATAATCGCGATAGGTGCAGGTATTGATCTCGGGATGGGTGTCCAGCGCGCAATACAATTCGTCCAGAAAATAGAAACCGTTATAAGGATAATATTCCCAGGCATTTTCGCCATCCAGGATGACGCTGACTACCGGTGTTTCACCCGCTGGCGCATGCTGGGCGATTGCCGTGATCTGTTCCACAAAATTGCGGGCAGCATCCTGACCATGCCAGCGCGAATACTCGAATCCGATCAGGTCGGACAACCGGTCATCGCGGAAAAAACAGGTCAGCCCGTCCGCGTCCTTTTCGAGCTGGTAGGGGCGATACAGGTAATCTGCACGGTCCGGCACCCCATTTTCGGAATGGCGCAGACTGTTCGCCAGCACCCCCTCCCCGCTTGCCACCCACTGGCATCCCTGCTGTGCAAATACTTCCAGCGTACTGGTCGAGATCGCCCCCTCGGCAGGCCACATGCCCACCGGTTCGCTGCCAAACCGCGCGGCATGGCTGATCTTGGCCTTCTGGACATGGGCTGCAACGCGTATCTTTCCCGCCGGGTAACGGACAGACAGGGGTAACGGCGCCTCCGGCATCGCCTCCCTGGCCGAGTTGAAATCGATCAGCAACGGCGCCAGCGGATGGTAATGCGGCGTAGCGGAAATCTCGACCTGACCGGACTCCGCCAGTTTGCGATAACGGGGAACGATACCGCAGATCAACTCACCGAGCAGCGCAAGCAATTCCCGGCGGTCCTGGAAGGTGAAACCTTCCGCCTTGCTCATCAGCCGCACCACCAGCGTATGCTCGCGGCGCACGCTCTCGCCGCACCATGCCAGGTGATACCAGGTCAGGAGGTCTGACATGTATTGTCCAGACAGGTAGGACAGCGCGGTCTCACCGTCCGCCTGCAAGCGGTTGAACAGTTCATGCAGGCGTTTGTAGGCCGGATAAGGCGCAATCATCTTGGTGTGATTGCTGCGGAAGCAGGCATCCATTATCAGCTGCCGCGCTTCGGCATCGAGCGAACAGGAATCTTCATGGGCCAGCATGCGCAGCAAGGGATCGCGCAACTGACCGGTGGCGAATTGATCGACGTAGTCCTCCAGCTGATCGAGCAGGACAGGCACAAAATTAACCACGGCTCGCACCTTTGGATGGCGCTCCAGATGATAGGCCATATCGGTGTAGTCCTTGATCGCATGCAGGTAGGTCCAGGGCAACACGAAATCACCGCTGCGGTAATCGCGGTAATCCGGCTGATGCATGTGCCAGAGGAAAACCAGGTCGACTGACTTCTTCATGTTATGCATTCCCGGTCGATTGCCGCGGGACGTAGTGAGTCAACGGACACGATGTACGTTTTGCCCGAGCATGTCGGGGGTGATCAGCGTCACGCCATTGGGACTGACATGAAAGCGCTTGCGATCCTCTTCGGGATCGATCCCGACCACCATGCCCTCCGGAATCCTGCAATTCTTGTCCACGATGACCCGCTTCAGGGTGACGTTGCTGGACACATCCACGTTGGGCAGCAACACCGAGTCTTCTATGGTGCAATAACCATTGATGCGCACATCCGAAAAAAGCAGCGAGCGGCGCACCGCCGACCCGCTGATGATGCACCCGCCGGAAACTAGGGAATCGACCGCCATCCCCCGCCTGTCCTCATCGTCGAAAACAAATTTCGCCGGAGGAAGTTGCTCCTGATACGTCCAGATAGGCCACTCTTGATCGTACATGTTCAGGTCTGGCACAACCTTGGTCAGTTCCATATTGGCTTCCCAGTAGGCATCGATCGTTCCCACATCGCGCCAATAAGGCACATCGTCATCACCCATCCCCACGCAGCTATGCGCGAAGCTCTGCGCAAATACGCGGTATTTCCCGATCATGTGCGGAATGAGATCCTTGCCGAAATCGTGGCTGGAATGCGGGTCGTCCGCATCGCGTATCAGTTGCTCGAACAGGAAATTCTTGTTGAACACATAGATGCCCATGCTGGCCAGCGACTTGTCCGGCTTGCCGGGAATATGGGGCGGATTGGCGGGTTTCTCTGCGAACTCGACGACCCGGCCCAGGTCATCCACGGCCATCACGCCAAATGCGGTCGCGTCAGACACCGGCACCTCCAGGCAGGCCACCGTCATGTCCGCCTTGTTCTCGACATGGAATGCCAGCAACTTGCCGTAGTCCATCTTGTACACGTGATCTCCCGCCAGGATCAGCACGAAATCGGGATCGACATCCCGCAGGATATCGAGGTTCTGGAACACCGCATCGGCCGTGCCCTGATACCAGTGATCTTCGCTGATGCGCTGCTGCGCGGGAAGCAGGTTGACGAACTCGCCGAACTGGCCATTGAGGAAAGACCAGCCGCGCTGGATATGCTGGATCAGGCTGTGCGATTTGTACTGCGTGGCAACACCGATGCGGCGGATGCCGGAATTCACGCAATTGGACAACACGAAATCGATGATGCGGAACTTGCCGCCAAAAGGAACTGCGGGCTTCGCTCGCCAGTCAGTCAGTTGATGCAGGCGACTGCCGCGGCCGCCAGCCAGTACCATCGCGTAGGTGTTCTTGGTGATGCGGCTGACGAAACGTGAGGCTGGATCACCGACCGCGACATGGTATTTCTTCTGCAGGTAATTCAATTCAGTCTTCATACCTACTCCTGTATGGCCTGCCTGATAAAAGTCATTATCGTTTACAATGGATCGACTAGACAAGGACAACGGGGCCGGATTAGGTGAAAACACTTATAGAGTCGCTGCTGCAAACCCGTCTCTACGATCCATTCGGTTTGCTGGGTCTGCATCGCGAAGGTGCGGAATGGGTCATCCGTGCCTACGACCCCCATGCGACCGGCATCGAGCTGCCGGGCCAGTCCGGCATGGTTCCGTTCAAGCGCATCAATCCGGGCGGATTGTTTGAATGGCGCGGCAATGATGAACCCGCCCGCCCCTACCGGCTTCGCCTGAACTACGGCAGTGTCACACACGAGACTTGCGACCCTTACCAGTTCCCGCCCACGCTCACGCCGCAAGACCTATACCTGTTCAGCGAAGGCAAGCTGCGCCAGGGTTACCGCATGCTCGGCTCGCATGCGCTCGAAATCAACGGTGTGCAGGGCGTGCGGTTTGCCGTCTGGGCGCCGAATGCAGAACGCGTCAGCGTGGTCGGCGAATTCAACGGCTGGGATGGCCGTGTCCACCCGATGCGTTCGCACGGGTCCAGCGGCGTGTGGGAACTGTTCCTGCCCGGAATACCGGCTCATGCACTGTATCGATACGAGATCCGCAATCGCGCCACCGGACAGGTGCTGACCAAGACCGACCCCTACGCGCAGGGTTACGAATTGCGTCCCGGTACCGCCGCACTCGCAGCGCCTCCGAACCGGCACGTCTGGCAAGACAGGGAATGGATGGAACGACGTGTGCAGTGGGACTGGCTGCACGGCGCGATCAATATCTACGAGGTTCACGCCGGCTCATGGAAGCGCCATCCGGACGGTCGTTTCTATACCTACAGTGAACTGGCTGCCGATCTGGTCCCCTACGTCAAGGGCATGGGCTACACCCATATCGAATTGATGCCGGTCTCCGAACATCCGCTGGATGAATCATGGGGCTACCAGACCACCGGCTATTTCGCCGCAACCAGCCGCTTCGGCTCCCCGGATGAACTGCGCCTGCTGATCGACACTTGCCATCAGGCCGGCATCGGCGTGATTCTCGACTGGGTGCCGGCGCACTTCCCGCAGGATGGCTGGGCGATGGCACGCTTTGACGGCACGGCGCTATACGAACACGAAGACCCGCGCCTCGGATTCCATCAGGACTGGGGCACCCACATCTTCAATTACGGCCGCAAAGAAGTTAAAAGCTTCCTGATGTCCAGCGCGCATTTCTGGCTATCGGAATTCCACTTCGACGGCTTGCGCGTGGACGCGGTCGCATCGATGCTGTACCTCGACTACTCGCGCAACGCGGGCGAATGGATACCCAACAAATACGGCGGCAGGGAGAACCTCGAAGCGGTAGCCTTCCTGCGCGAGATGAACATCATGGTGCATGAGGAATTCCCCGGCGCGCTGACCATGGCGGAAGAATCCACCGCGTGGCCCGCCGTCTCCCGTCCGGTCTATCTCGGCGGCCTGGGCTTCTCGATCAAGTGGAACATGGGCTGGATGAACGACACGCTGGGCTATTTCCGGCACGACCCGGTACACCGCCGCTACCACCAGAACGAACTAACCTTCGGCCAGCTCTACGCCTATACCGAAAATTTCGTGCTGCCGTTTTCGCACGACGAGGTGGTGCACGGCAAGGGTTCGTTGCTCTCCAAGATGCCCGGCGATGCCTGGCAGAAATTCGCCAACCTGCGCCTGCTGCTGACCTACCAGATGACCAGCCCGGGCAAGAAGCTCAACTTCATGGGCAACGAGATCGCGCAGGGACGGGAATGGCAATCGCGATGGGAACTGGAATGGTGGCAGTTGGGCAATGAAATGCACCGCGGAGTGCAGAATCTGGCGCATGACCTCAACCTGCTCTATCGCAACACGCCCGCTTTGTACGACCTGGATTTCCAGCCCGAAGGATTCTCATGGCTGGACTGCAACGACGCAGAACATTCGCTGCTGTCCTACCTGCGTCGCGCACGCAACGGCGCCACCGTCGTAGTCGTCTTGAACCTTACCCCGGTTCCGCGCCGTCATTACCGTATCGGCCTGCCCGCACAGGCACGGTACCGCGAATTGCTGAACAGCGATTCGCAATTCTATGCCGGCAGCAACATGGGCAACGCCGGGGCCATTGAAGCCGAGTCAATACCGTGGATGGGCCAGCCCTGCTCCGCACAGATCACCCTGCCGCCGCTGGCCGGCGTGATATTGTCTCCGGAATAGATTACAATATCAATCGATTACGGCACATTGTTGAAGAGCAATGTGAAATTAAATAACTTATTCAACGAGTTGATTTGAGCCAATCCAGCATGTCAAAACTAACCGAATCCCCGGCCTGGCAGGCCCTCAGATTTCACCATGAGAACATCGCCGCCACCCCGATGCGCCAGATGTTCCTGGATGATCCCGCGCGTTTCGACCGGTTTTCGCTCAAGCTGGGTACGCTGCTCTTCGACTATTCCAAGAACCAAATCAACGAACACACAATAAAACTTCTGATCGAACTTGCCGTGCAAGCCAGACTGCCGGAATGGATAGAGCGCATGTTCAACGGGGACAAGATCAACAACACCGAGCATCGTGCGGCGCTGCATACCGCGCTACGCAACCGCTCCAGCCGCCCGGTCATGGTGGACGGACAGGATGTAATGCCTGCCGTACGAAGTGTACTGGAACGAATGCGCAACTTCACCGACATCGTGCGCAGTGGCCAGCATCTGGGCTACACCGGCAAACCCGTCACTGACATCGTCAACATCGGCATCGGCGGTTCCGATCTGGGTCCCAAGATGGTGTGCGAGGCTCTCAAACCCTATGGCAGTGAGACGCTGCGCGCCCATTTCATCTCCAACATCGACGGCACTCAGCTCACCGAGACGCTGAAGCTGCTGGATGCCGAAACCACGCTGTTCATCGTCAGCTCCAAGACCTTCACCACCCAGGAAACCCTGACCAACGCCCGCACTGCGCGTGCCTGGCTGGTTAACATACTGGGCGACGAAAAGGCGGTTGCGCGGCATTTCGCCGCGATCTCGACCAACCTGGCTGCCACCTCGCAGTTCGGCATCAACCCAGACTACGTGTTCGAATTCTGGGACTGGGTCGGCGGACGCTATTCGCTGTGGTCCGCCATCGGACTGCCCATCGCGCTTTTTCTCGGCATGGACAAGTTCGAAGAGCTGCTCGATGGCGGGCATGCGATGGACGAACATTTCCGCAATGCGCCGCTCGACCAGAACATCCCCGTGCTGATGGGCTTGCTGGGCATCTGGTACAACAACTTCTTTGGCGCGCATACCAATGCCGTCTTTCCCTACGACCAGCACCTGCACCGCCTGCCCGCCTACCTCCAGCAACTGGACATGGAGAGCAACGGCAAGCGCGTGGACCGCGACGGAAACCTGGTCGATTACAGCACCGGCATGGTGCTGTGGGGTGAACTGGGCAGTAACGGCCAGCATGCCTTCTTCCAGCTGATCCACCAGGGCACGCACATCATCCCGGCAGATTTCCTCGCCCCCATGCACAGCCAGAACGAGTTCGGCGAACACCACGTCATCATGATCGCAAACTGCTACGCGCAGACCGAGGCCCTGATGCTCGGCAAGACCGAAAGCGAGGCGCGCGCCGAATTACAGGCACAAGGCATCAGCGGCGCAGCACTCGAGGCCCTGCTCCCGCACAAGATCTTCCCGGGAAACAAGCCGACCAATACCCTGCTGTTCGATAAGCTCGATCCCCGCACATTGGGCATGCTGATCGCGCTGTATGAACACAGGGTATTCGTGCAAAGCGTGGTCTGGAACATCAACCCGTTCGACCAGTGGGGCGTGGAGTTAGGCAAGCAGTTGGTAGGAAAATTATTGCCGGAACTTCGTGAAAGGTTCGCAGACACAAAACATGATGCATCGACTAACAGCTTGATTGAGTTCTACCATATGGCTGCTGCTAACTGAATTCACCCTCAGGATTGTATCTATGGGCGCTCAATATTGTAGCAATCCATTTTTACGGAACAGGCAATCTGCGCCCTTTCTCCTGATACTGACAACGATGTTGCCTACTGTAGCAATTGCAGACGTGGAAGAACACTTGAGTTACTCATACTATGAGCTGGAAGTATTACCTGAACTCTCCCTGCGCCAGCAACTCAATGCGGCATCACCTATAAAAGTAAAGGGCAAGACGTTCCATGGTTATTTCAAATGGAACATTGAGTGGACATTCAAACTTAAGATCGACAAAAGAGGAGTTTGCCGAATACTGAATCCCTCTACAAAATTGAACGCTGAGATTATTCTTCCAAAGATATATGGCGGAAATGGACCACAAATCGCTGTTCTCGATAGTTACATTGCTGCCCTTCGACGACATGAACTAAAGCATTACAGCACCGCGCTTCAGGCTACGCATGCAATCGATAATGATTTGCACTCCCTTCAGGGAATGCACAACTGTGCGTCATTGGAAAACTATGCCAATAAGCGCGCAAGCTACATAGAACAGCAGTTCAAAGCAAAAATCCAGCAATATGATTGCGATACGAATCATGGCATGACTGAAGGCGTGTGTCTGGATGACTAAATTTATTCAGTTCCATTAGGGTGGAACTGCAATCTATCGGTTAGCGGTACTTTTACAGTATCTGCAACTCTTCCGCATAAGGTCTGCACGGATACTGGAACGCGATCGGACCGTCCGGCTGGGCGTGGACGAACTGCCTGACGAAGGGATCGTCCGAGCTCATCATTTCCGCCACATCGCCCTCGGCGACCACCACGCCGTCATGGATGAAGTACACGTAATCGACTACCTTGAGGGATTCCGACAGATCATAGGTCACCACCACCGAGCTTACGCCTAGCGCATCGTTCAGGCGGCGAATCAGGTTTGCGATGGTGTTCAGCGAGATCGGGTCGAGTCCGGCGAACGGCTCGTCGTAGATGATCAGCGCGGGATCGGTGGCGATCGCCCGGGCCAGCGCTACACGGCGCTCCATGCCGCCGGAAAGCTCGCTCGGCTTCAGGTGGCGGGCATTGCGCAGGCCGACCGCATGCAGCTTCATCAACACCAGGTCATGGATCAGCTCTTCGGGAAGATCGGTGTGCTCGCGCAACGGAAAAGCCAAGTTGTCGTAGACCGACAGGTCGGTGAACAGGCCGCTCACCTGGAACATCATGCCCATTTTCAGGCGCATCTCGTACAGCTCGTCGTTGCTGAGTTCATGCACCACCTTGCCCATGAAGCTGACGCTGCCGCGCGATGGCCGCAACTGGCCGCCGAAGTGGCGCAGCAACGTGGTCTTCCCGCATCCGCTGGTGCCGAGTATCGCGACGATCTTGCCGCGCGGAATGGTCAGGTTGATGCCTTTGAGCACCTCACGAGCCCCATATGCGAAATGGAGATCCTTGACTTCGAGCAGATTATCCGCCGATTGATTCAACTTGTACGCTCCCTGATGCCGTCATTAATACCGGGGTTGCTACACATTCTAACCGCTCCGCTCCTGTCCGGGAAAAATATTCCATGCCGGACGATTTTAGTTGCGCGACCGGTAAATTCCGGCGGTAGAATTGGACTGCCGGAATGTCCTGAATCCTGGCGGCAGTCGGCGATGTGCAGTTTTCATGCGTTCACCGTGGAGAATATGAAATGTCTTCCGCATCCAGCAATTCCCCGCACGCCCCACTCAATTTCAGCCTGGATTCAGTCAGGCAGTCCATGACCAACCACCTCATTTTCACCGTCGGCAAGGACCCCATCACCTCCACCGATCGGGATTGGTTCTTCACGCTGGCTGGCGTGGTTCGTGACCGCCTGATCGAACGCTGGATGGAAACCATGCGCCGTTACTACAGCCACGATGCGAAACGGGTCTACTACCTCTCGATGGAGTTCCTGATCGGACGCAGCCTGATGAACAGCGTACTCAATGTCGGCTTCCTCGACGAGGTGCGTCAGGCCTGTCTCGAGGCCGGCATCAACCTGGACGGGGTGGCAGAACTGGAGTTCGACGCGGCACTCGGCAATGGCGGCCTGGGCAGGCTGGCCGCCTGTTTCCTTGACTCGATGGCCACCATCGGCCTGCCCGGCTACGGCATGGGCATCCGTTACGAGTACGGCATGTTCAACCAGAAGATCGAGGATGGCTGGCAGGTCGAGCACCCGGACAACTGGCTGCGTTACGGCAATCCATGGGAATTCCCGCGTCCGGAAGTGCTGTATCCGGTGCAGTTTTACGGGCGGGTGGTGCAATACAACGACGAACACGGCAAGACGCAGCATCACTGGGTGAACACCGAAGACGTGATGGCGATGGCCTATGACACGCCCATCCCGGGATACGGGCTCAATACCGTCAACAACATGCGCCTGTGGTCGGCCAAGGCTTCGCGCGATTTCGACCTGAAATATTTCAACGAGGGTAACTACATCAAGGCGGTCGAGGACAAAAACGAGTCCGAGAACCTGTCCAAGGTGCTGTATCCGGCCGACAGCACCGAGTTGGGCAAGGAGTTGCGTCTCAAGCAGCAGTATTTCTTCGTCAGCGCCTCGCTGCAGGACATCATTCGCCGTTATAGGAAAGAACATGATTCCCTCGACAACCTGCCGGACAAGGTCGCGATCCAGCTCAATGACACCCACCCTTCCATTGCCATCCCGGAACTGATGCGCCTGCTGGTGGACATACATCACCTGGAGTGGGAGCAGGCCTGGAGCATCACGACGCGCACCTTTTCCTACACCAACCACACGCTGATGCCGGAGGCCCTGGAAACCTGGCTGGTATCGCTGTTCGAGTCGGTGCTGCCGCGCCATCTGCAAATCATTTACGAAATCAATCAGCGCTTCCTGACCGAGGTCCTGCATCATTTCCCTGGCGACAACGAGCTGGCCAGACGCATGTCCATCATCGATGAAGCGCATGGCCGGCGCGTGCGCATGGCCCATCTTGCGATCGTCGGCAGCCACCATGTCAACGGCGTGGCGCAGCTGCATTCCGAACTGATGAAGACCACCATTTTTGCCGACTTCGACCGGCATTTCCCCGGAAAGCTCACCAACATCACCAACGGCATCACCCCGCGCCTGTGGCTCAACCAGGCCAACCCGGGGCTGACCGGCCTGATCAGCAGCCGCATCGGCAAAGAATGGATCACCGACCTGGCGCAGCTGCGTCAGCTGGAAAAGTTTGCCGACGACCCCGCCTTCCAGTCCGAATTCCGCGCCGTGAAGCGGTCCAACAAGGAGCGCCTGGCTAGGATGGTGTCGGAAAGGCTGAAACTCGAAATCAACCCCGACAGCCTGTTCGATGTCCAGGTCAAGCGCATCCACGAATACAAGCGCCAGCTGCTCAACCTGCTCCATGTCGTCACGCTGTACAACCGCATCCGCACCAACCCTGCGCTGGATGTCGTGCCACGCACCGTGATCCTCTCCGGGAAGGCCGCTCCCGGCTATGCCGCCGCCAAACTGATCATCAAGCTCGCCAACAGCATCGCCGACTTCGTCAACAACGATCCCGCCGTGCGCGGCCTGCTGAAGCTGGCGTTCATCCCCAACTACGATGTCTCCACCGCCAGCGTCATCGTCCCGGCGGCAGACCTCTCGCAGCAGATATCCACTGCGGGCACCGAGGCCTCGGGCACCGGCAACATGAAGCTGTCGCTCAATGGGGCGCTGACCATAGGCACGCTGGACGGCGCCAATATCGAGATCATGCAGGAAGTGGGTGCCGAAAACTTCTTCATCTTCGGGCTCAACGCCCAGGAAGTGGCGGATTTGAAGCGCTCCGGATATAACCCGTGGAATCACTACCACGCCAGTAACGACCTGAAATGGGCGCTGGATATGATCGCCTCCGGTTACTTCTCGCCCGGACACGACGATCTATTCAAACCCATCGTCGACAGCCTCACCCACGGTGGCGACCAGTATCTGCTGCTGGCCGACTACGCCGCCTACATCGCTGCACAGGAAAGGGTGGAGCAGTTGTACCGCGACGCGACGCGCTGGACGCGCTGTGCCATCTTGAACGTCGCTGGCATGGGAAAATTCTCCAGCGACCGCACGATCCACGAGTACGCCGAGAACATCTGGGGTGCGAAACCGGTGCTGGGTTAGCCGGCGGCCTGCTGCATCGCCACCCACGCCTGGCCCAGCGAGATCGCGCTGTCGTTGGGTTGAGCCTGCCGTGCGGCCAGCACCCGCAGCCCCTGCCTGGCCAGTTTTTCAGTCAAGCGATCCGATAGGATCGCGTTGTGGAAACAGCCGCCGCCCAGCGCGATGTCCGACAGCCCGAACCGCTCAGCCGCCCGGCACACCGCATCGAACAGGCCTTCGACCAGCGTGGCATGGAACAGCGCCGCGCCATTGGCAGGATCGCCGCACTCCGCCAATGCGAGGAGCAGCGGTGAGAAATCCAGCACTCCATTCCGGCCTGTGCGATAGCCCCCGTTCAGCGGCGCAACCACGCCATGCCGTTCGGCCAATGCCTGCAATGCGATGGCTGCCTGCGCCTCGAATTCCTGCACCTCGCTGACCCCCAGCAGTCCGGCGACTGCATCGAACAACCGCCCCATGCTTGAAGTCACCGGACAATTCAGGCCGCGCTGCAGCATGTTCGCTACCGTCGCCGCACCCGGCTGCTGCGGGAATCGCCCGGCGATCTCGCCGCCCCGGCCCAACTGGTGCAATACCGCTGCCGCCATGCGCCAGGGCTCCTGGGCTGCCCGGTCACCGCCCGGCATCGCCAGCGGGGCCAGATGCCCTATGCGCTCGAATGAGCTCCCCTGCACTCTCAGGAATTCCCCGCCCCACGGCGTGCCGTCCGTGCCCAGCCCCACCCCGTCCAGCGCCAGGCCGAGCACGGGACCGGTGACGCCGTGCTCGGCGCACAGTGCGGCGATATGCGCGTGATGGTGCTGCACCGCAATTACCGGCAGGCCGCGCTGGGCGGCAAATTCCAGCGCGAAGCGAGAGCTGAAAAAATCGGGGTGCAGGTCATGCGCGACAATCTCGGGCCGCACGTCGAGCTCGTCGCACAGCTGCGCCGCGCTCTGCTCCAGCATCCGGCAGGCCTCCGGTGTGCCCAGATCGCCGATCAGCGGCGAGACATGCGCCTCGTCGCCGCGCGTGACGCAAACCGTGTTCTTCAGCCAGGCCCCGCAGGCCAGCACCGGGGGGCCCGCATGACACAACCGGATGACGGTATCGCGCGGCAAATCAGGCTTCCAGCGGTTCGCTGTGCTGCCCGGCATTGCGGCTGGCTGCGGCCAGCCATTCCAGCCACAGATCCATCCCCTCGCCGGTCGCGGCGGAAATGCGGATCACTTGCAGTTCCGGATTGATCCGGCGCGAATACTCGATGGCGAGATCGACATTGAAACTCAAATGCGGCAGCAGGTCGCACTTGTTGAGCAGCATCAGCTTCGCCGCGCGGAACATGTCGGGATACTTGAGCGGCTTGTCCTCGCCCTCGGTCACCGACAGCACCACCACCTTGGCCGCCTCACCCAGGTCGAACGCTGCCGGACACACCAGGTTGCCGACGTTCTCGATGAACAGCAGCGCGCCCTGCGGCAGATCCAGTTGCTCCTGCGCCCGTGCGACCATACTTGCGTCGAGATGACAGCCCTTGCCGGTGTTGATCTGGATCGCCTGCACCCCGGTCGCGCGGATGCGCTCGGCATCAAAGTCGGTCTGCTGGTCGCCTTCGATCACTGCGAGCGGCTGTTGTTCATTGAGCATTTGCAGCGTCTTCACCAGCAGCGTGGTCTTGCCCGAGCCGGGACTGGAAACCAGGTTCAGCGCAAGGATGCCGCGCGCCGCAAATGAGGCGCGGTTGGCCGCCGCCAGCGCATCGTTCCTGGACAGGATGTCTTGCTCGACGCGCACGATGCGCGCTTGCGCGGCATCCCCCGCCATTTCGTCATGTGCCCGTCCGGTCGCTGCCCCGGCCAGCGGACGAAAGGCAAGCGGCCCGCCCTGCCTGCGCAGTTCGCGCCGCATGGGCTTGCCGCCGATCAACGCGGCATGGCCGCCGCAACCGCAAGTCGTACACATGACCGTTCCCCATCATCAGTTCAGATTCGATTGTATACATAAATCCGGCGCACATAAAAAAGCCGGCGAGATCATCGCCGACTTTGTTGATGGTGCAATTGAGCTTGCTCGACAGTTCCGAATCAACCGGCGTCGCCCAGTTTTGCGCCCTTGCCCGGTTTCTCGAGCCACTCCAAGATATCGTCCGC
>DASWTZ010000019.1:0-25497 GCA_036401875.1 Gallionella sp. | reverse complement strand
CACATTGTTCCAAGTTTTCGCCAACGTAATTGCGGCTTGAGCGTCGATCACACCAAAACCATATTTATGGTTGTAGTGATAGGCGGGCAATGTGACACCGGTCGTCCAGCCAGGGTCAGTCGCATCGTTTTTGCGCGCACTTTGAGCCAAAATCAATCGCACATCGCGCCACCCCAGATTGGGATTGGCTTCCAGTAACAGTGCAATTGCGCCTGCTGCCGCTGGGGCTGCAGACGAAGTGCCGTTCATGCATCGGGTGTAATCTGGATTGGCATAATCGCTTGCCCCAGCGGTCGTTGCGGTATTCAGACCAACTCCGCCGCTGCGATCTGTGGTGCTGATGGTATGTGTGTCACAAAATTCTCCCGCCGGTGCACTGATCCATAGATTGGCCCCCGATTCAGAATATGAGGCCTGCTTGCCCTGATCATTGACAGCTGCCACAGCGATGACGCCACGGTAATTGGTCTGTCCGTCATAGTTGGAATTATCGAGCGCCCCCCCATTTCCCGCCGCCCAGGTATAGATAGTGCCACGGCCATTTCGGCCGGTAGCAAGCCCGGCTTCGATGGCAGCACGCCACGTGCTGGCTGATGCATGCAGGTCAGCATTATCAGGCGCTCCCCAACTGTTATTGGAAATGTGCACGTTGGGAGAACCTCGTGTCATCGCATCGGCCTCATTCGAGGTGGTGAAGGATTGCAGCAGGTTGTACCCCAAAAGGCTGGCGCGTGGTGCAGCGCCTCGCCCACCCAAACCATTCATATCCCGCGCGGCAGCTATACCGGCTACTGCGGTTCCATGGCCTGAAGCCGTGTCTGTTGAATCATTAGTTGGATCAAAACTACCGGTGACGTAGTTGTGACTCAGTCCCGTTTGGGCAATATTCGCTACCAGGTCCTCGTGACCGATTTCCAGACCATCATCTACCACTGCGATGTGTACGCCGGTGCCTTTGTAGGTTAACCATGCCGGTTCAACGTTGATGTCCTCTCCTATACTTCCAGATGGTGCAATCACTCCTTGTTGGCCGGTATTCTTCAGGTTCCACTGGTCGGCATATAGCGGATCGACCATGACGGCGGCAGCGACAGGGGTGGCGTTAACTTCTGCCGACTCCGGCCCCTCCCCCCTCCAGCTTTGCGGGGTAATCACGTAATAATAGGCCGCACCATTAGAAAGTCCGGTGTGAACTAGCGGACTGGTCGCGCCAGAAATTTTATTACCATTGGTTTTATTGACCCCAGCTACTGTCGACCAGTACACGTTATATGATGCCGCTCCGCTGACAGCCAACCAGCTGATCAGGTTATTACCATCACGCGGTGTGGCAGACACCCCCTTCACCACAACAAGCGTGGTTGCCATAACTTGCACCGATTCGGCGCTCTCCCCATTGTTATTCACCGCAGTGATCACATAGTAATAGGTCGTGTTGTTCGTCAGTCCAACATGTGAATAGGGGCTGGTAACACCGGAAAGCTTTGTACCATTCGATTTGGTCACTCCATACGCGGTCGAATAGTAAACATTGTATGAGGTTGCCCCACTGACAGCTGACCAGCTGATGGTATTTGCACCGTCACCCGCTGTAGCAGATATTCCTGTCGGTGCCGCCAATGCTGCTGTAGGTATTGGAGTTGGAGTTGGAGTTGGAGTTGGAGTTGGAGTTGGAGCTGGGGTCGGTGAACCACCCTCCCCCCCCCCTCCGCATGAAGAGAGCACAAGTATGAGAGACAAGTTCAACAGGAATTTGGAGCAACCGAAAAAACCGTCGAAACACCGAATATTGGCCATGCTATAAGTCAGAACCAAGATAGGAACTCCTTAGATGCAATGATATACAACAGCGACACCCAACAGCTCCCTCTGAAATACAGAAGCCCCTTGAGGTGCATCGTATCATTAATCCCAGCGGTCGTCCCGCACCTGGACGATGCCGTTCTCGACCCGGACCGGGAATACTACGGTGGGCTCGTAGGCGGGCGCGGTCAGAGCATCGCCGGTCTTGATGGAGAACCTTGCGCCATGGCGCGGGCAGACGATCTGGTCACCTTCGACGCAGCCGCCGGTCAGCCGGCCGCCGTCATGTGTGCAGACATCCTCGATCGCGTAGAACGACTGGTCTACTCTGAATACCGCGATGGCGGTTCCATCCACCTCGATGTGCACCGGTTTACCGGCAATGATCTCCTCGGCCCTGCCGACCTCCACCCAGTCGCTCATACCACTTGCACCTCGATGTCCGGTTCGATGGTTTGCGCGAGCCGCCCGATCGCGGAAAGTGTTCCGGCCAGCGAGCTCGGGCAACTGCCGCATGCGCCGTAATAGCGTATCGACAGCACGTTGCCTTCCAGCCCAACGATCTGCAGGTCCCCCCCGTCAGCCATCAGCGCGGGGCGGACCTGCTGGTCGAGCAGTTCGCGTATCGCGGCCAGCCGCGGCTCGTCCTGGAAACTATTCTCTGCGGCCGCCTCGGGCTTAGTGGCGGCTTCCGCCTCGCGGATCGGCATCGCAATCTCGCGCAGCAGCGTCGGCCAGTCCGCGCCGCCGTCCTGCGTGACGGTGATCCACTTGTCGGTGTAATACACGTTGGTGACATGCGGGATCGCGAACAATGCCGATGCCAGCGGGTCGGATGTGGCCGCCTCGGCGCTGTCGAACGAATGCGCGGTACCCCAGGTCAGCCGCTCCCTGAGGACGAACTTGACCGCGTTCGGATTGGGTGTGTCTTCGATGTCTGCGATTTTTGGCATGATGATTACTCTTCGCCGATGCCGCTGTTGGGGATGGGGTCGGCCAGGCCTTCGGTCGAGGTCTCGGCTTCGGAATGCAGCGCGGCGTGCAGCGTGTGCCAGGGCAGGATCGCGCACTTGACCCGCGACGGCAGGTCCTTGACGCCGGCAAACACCTTAAGCTTGCCCAGATGGTTGTCCTGCCTGTCCGGGTCCAGCGTGCCGGTGGTCATGCCGCGAAACTCCTCGACCAGCATCTCAGCCTCCTGCACGGTCTTGCCCTTGACCGCGCCGGTCATCATCGACGAGGATGCTTTGCAGATCGCGCAGCCATGTCCCTCGAAGGCGATCGCCTCGATTTTTTCGCCCGCGACATTGAGCGTCAGCTTGATGTGGTCGCCGCACAGCGGGTTGTGACCCTCGGCATGGCGGTTCGCGCCCTCGAGCGCCCCCCAGTTCCTCGGCTTGCGGTTGTGATCGAGGATCACCTCCTGGTAGAGCTGGTTCATGTCGCTCATGAGAACATCTCCTGTACCTTGCGGATGCCCTCGACCAGCCTGTCGATCTCTTCCCTGGTGTTGTAGAAGGCGAACGAGGCGCGGGCGGTGGCCGGCACATGGAAGCGCTGCATCACCGGCTGGGCGCAGTGGTGCCCGGTGCGGATCGCGATGCCCTCGGCATTGAGTATCGTGCCGACGTCATGCGGGTGTACCCCCTCGATCTCGAACGACAGCACCGCGGCCTTGTGTTTTGCGGTGCCGATGATCTTCACGCCCGGAATCGCGGAGACGCGCTGCGTCGCATAGTCGAGCAGCTCATGCTCGTAGGCCTCGATATTTGCCAGACCGAGTCCGTTCAGGTAATCGATCGCCGCGCCCAGCACGATCGCCCCCATGATGGGCGGGGTGCCCGCCTCGAATTTGGCCGGGATGACGTTGTAGGTGGTCTTCTCGAACGTCACCGAGAGGATCATGTCGCCGCCGCCCTGGTAGGGCTGCATCTTCTCCAGCAGCTGCGCCCTGCCGTACAGCGCGCCGATGCCGGTCGGCCCGCACATCTTGTGTCCGGAGAAGGCGTAGAAGTCGCAATCGAGGTCCTGCACGTCGATAGCGTGGTGCGGCGCCGCCTGCGCGCCGTCGAGCAGCACCGGCACGCCGTGCTGATGCGCGAAGGCGACCATCTCCTTGACCGGGTTCACCGTACCCAGCGCGTTCGACACATGGGTCAGCGCAAGAAATTTCGTCTTCTCGTTGAACAGCGCCCTGAACTCGTCGAGCAGCAGCTCGCCATCGTCGTTCATCGGGATGACGCGTATCTCCGCGCCCTTCTCTTCGGCCAGCATCTGCCAGGGAACGATGTTCGCGTGGTGCTCCAGCCCCGACAGGATGATCTCGTCGCCGCGGCCGATGAAGGCCCGTCCGTAGCCGTGCATCACCAGATTGATCGCCTCGGTGGTGCCGCGCGTGAAGATAATCTCGCGCGATTCTTTCGCATTCAGGAAATGCTGCACCTTGACGCGCGCCTCCTCGAATTCCTTCGTCGCCAGTTCGCTCAGGTAATGCACCGCGCGGTGGATGTTGGCGTGCTCTTCCTGCTGGTAGCGCACGATGCGGTCGATTACCTGCTGCGGCATCTGGCTGCTGGCCGCGTTGTCCAGATAGGACAGCGGCTTGCCGGACACCTGCAGGTTCAGGATCGGGAAGTCGGCGCGGACCCTGTCGACATCGATGCGCGCGATTTTTTTGCTGTCGCTATTCATGCTGCTCCCTTCATGCTTTCATCCAGTATCGTGCGGCCCAGCAATTCGACCAGCGACGGTACCGCTATCTTCTCGATGATCTCGGCAGCGAATGCGTGGGTGAGCAGGTTGCGCGCGCGTGCCTCGGTGAGCCCGCGGCTCTTGAGGAAGAACAGCGCATCGGCATCGATCTGCCCGACCGTCGCGCCGTGCTTGCAGCTCACGTCGTCGTTGAATATCTCCAGCTGCGGCTGGGTGTCGATGCGCGCCTTGCCGGACAGCAGCAGGTTGCGGCTGCTCTGCACCGCGTCGGTTCCCGCTGCACCCTCGTGCACGATGATCTTGCCGCTGAAGATCGCATGGGCCGATCCGTCGGCGATGCATTTGTGCAGCTGGTGGCTCTTGCAGCGCGGCGCGGCGTGATCGATCCGGGTGTGGGTGTCGGCGATCTGCCGGCCGGAGATCAGCGCCAAGCCGTTGAGCATGACCTCGGCGCCCTCGCCCCGCTGGGTGGCATGCAGGTCCAGGCGCGAGATGCGTGCGCCGAATGCAAGCGCAGTCGAGGTATAGACGCTTCCGCCGGCCGCGTCGACCGCGCAGTGCCCGATATGGAACGCACTTTGCTCCTCGCGCTGCACGCGCACATGCTGCAACTGCGAATGGTCGCCGAGCACCACCTCGGTCACCGCATTCGTCAGGGTAGTCCCGTCCCCGATGCCGGCATAGTCCTCGATCACAGTGGCACGGCTGTTGGCCTGCATCACCACCAGCACCCTGGGGTACAGCGCGGATGGCGTCTCCCGTCTGGTGGCGACGTTCAGGATATGGATGGGAACGGTCGCTTCGCCCGCAACATGGATATAGGCACCGTCCTCGAAGAAACGTGTGTTCAGCGCCGCAAAGGCATCCTGACCGTAGGCCGCGTGCCGTGCGAAATTGGATTCCAGCTGCGCATCGCCGCTACGCTCGACCAGCGACGACACCGTCACGCCGTTCCCGGCCTGCGTCAGATCGGAAAGCTGCGGCGCATGACTGCCGTCGACAAAGACCAGACGCGCCGTACCCGGGATCAGGAATTTTTCGATATCGGCCAGGGACACGGATGCACTGGAATCGACCGGACGGAAACGGTGCTGCAACAATGCCGACAGGTCGGTGAGCCGCCAGTCGTCATGCCGTTCCGAGGGAAATTTCAGGTCGCGCGCGCGCGCCAGCGCCTCGTCACGGATGGCTTCCAGCCAGCCAGCCGATTTGACCGCCTTGCCGAGCAGCAGTTGCTCGAAGCATTGTTCCCTGGTTGCTGATTCGAGAGTCATGGTCAGGCCGCCTTCAGCCAGTCGTAGCCGCGTTCCTCCAGCTCCAGCGCAAGCTCCTTGCCGCCGGTCTTGACGATGCGCCCGGCACTCATCACATGCACATAGTCCGGCACGATGTAGTTGAGCAGGCGCTGGTAGTGCGTCACCATCACCACGGCGTTATCGGGCGTCAGCAGCTGGTTGACGCCGCTGGCGACGATGCGCAGCGCGTCGATATCCAGCCCGGAATCGGTCTCGTCGAGGATCGCCAGCTTCGGTTCGAGTACGGCCATCTGCAGGATCTCATTTCGCTTCTTCTCGCCGCCGGAAAATCCCTCGTTGACACCCCGGCTGAGGTAGCGAGGGTCCATTTCGACCACCTTGATCTTTTCCTGCAACAGGTCATCGAATTCGAGCGGATCGAGTTCCTCGAGGCCGCGCTCGTTCTGCAGGGTGTTGTAGGCCAGGCGCAGCAGCGCGCTGTTCGACACGCCGGGGATTTCGACCGGGTACTGGAACGCGAGGAACAGCCCCGCCCTGGCGCGAGCCTCGGGTTCGAGCGTGAACAGGTCACTGCCCTCGAACGTCGCGCTGCCGCCGGTAACCGTGTAGTCCGGATGGCCCGCCAGCACCTTGGAGAGGGTGCTCTTGCCGGAGCCGTTGATGCCCATAATGGCGTGCACTTCGCCGGCACGTATCGTGAAGTCGACGCCCTTGAGTATCTCGACGCTCCCGGCCCCGTCTACCTGGACCGCTGCATGGAGGTTTTTCACCTCCAGCAAAGTCTTGCTTCCTGCCTTGATCATCCTACGCTCCCTTCAAGTTTCAGGCCGAGCAGCTTGGTTGCCTCGACCGCAAATTCCATCGGCAAATGCACGAACACGTCCTTGCAAAAGCCGTTGATGATCATCGAAACCGCCTCTTCCGAGCCGATACCGCGTTGGGCGAAGAAGAACATCTGGTCTTCGCCGATCTTGGAGGTCGATGCTTCGTGCTCGACCTGTGCACTGGTGTTCTGCACATCTATCGTCGGGAACGTGCTCGCCTCGCAACGGTCGCCAATCAGCATCGAGTCGCACTGCGAATAGTTGCGCGCACCGGCCGCGCGGCTGCCGATCTTCACCTGGCCGCGATAGCTGTTGCTCGAACGCCCGGCCGAGATGCCTTTCGAGATAATGCGGCTGCGGGTGTTCCTGCCGATGTGGATCATCTTGGTGCCGGTATCTGCCTGCTGCAGGTGGTTGGTCAAAGCAACGGAATAAAACTCGCCGATCGAGTTCTCGCCCAGCAGCACGCAGCTCGGGTATTTCCAGGTGATCGCCGAGCCTGTCTCGACCTGTGTCCAGGAGATCTTCGAGTTGACACCCTTGCACAGGCCACGCTTGGTGACGAAATTGAATATCCCACCCTTGCCGTTCTCGTCGCCGGCATACCAGTTCTGTACCGTCGAATACTTGATGTCGGCATTGTCCAGCGCGACCAGTTCGACTACCGCGGCATGCAGCTGGTTAGTGTCGAACTGCGGCGCGGTGCAGCCTTCGAGGTAGCTTACCGAGGCGCCCTCTTCGGCGACGATCAGCGTGCGCTCGAACTGGCCCGAGCCCTCTGTGTTGATCCGAAAATAGGTGGACAAGTCCATCGGGCACTTGACGCCCTTCGGAATGAAACAGAATGAGCCGTCGGTGAACACCGCCGAATTGAGCGCGGCGTAGAAATTGTCGCCGGGAGGCACGACACTGCCCAGATACTGCTTCACCAGCTCGGGATACTCGCGCACCGCCTCGGAAAAGGAGCAGAAAATGATGCCGATCTCGGCCAGCTTGGCCTTGTAGGTGGTGGTCACCGAGACGCTGTCGAAGATCACGTCGACGGCCACGCCGGTCATCAGCTTCTGTTCGTGCAGCGGCACGCCCAGCTTGTCGAAGGTGCGCTTCAATTCGGGATCGACCTCGTCCAGGCTGGACAGTTGCTTCTTCGGCTTGGGCTGGGCGAAGTAGATGATGTCCTGAAAGTCGATCTTCGGGTAATTAACGTTGGCCCAGTCAGGTTCCTCCATCGTGAGCCAGTGCCGGTAGGCGGACAGTCGAAACTCCAGCAGCCACTCCGGCTCATCCTTCTTCTTCGAGATCAGCCGGATAACGTCCTCGTTCAGCCCCTTGGGAACCGCCTCGGTCTCGATGTCGGTCACAAATCCGTGCTTGTAGGGCTGGTTGACCAGATTTTGCAGTGCAGTGCTCATCATCCAGCCCCCTTAAACGGCAAAACTCTCGCCGCACCCGCACAGATTCTTGGCATTGGGGTTGTTGAACCTGAACGTGGAACCCAGTCCCTGCTTCGCATAGTCGATCTCGGTGCCATCCAGGAAGGACAGGCTCCCGGCATCCACCACCACCTTCGCGCCGTGGCTCTCGAACACCCGGTCGGTTTCCTGTACTTCCCTGGCAAAATCCAGGGTGTAGGCAAAGCCGCTGCAACCGGACTTCTTCACCCCGATCCGCAGGCCGATACCCTGCCCCCGGGCTATCTGGTTGTTGATGTGCGTTGCCGCCGCTTCGGTCAATGTAATTGCCATGTTCATCTCCAAAATTTACGCCGATGCCGCCCGTGAACGGAGCGCGCTCACATCCACGACCTGCAGCCTGGGACCTGTCGGCCTGGCCCTGATCATTTCGGCCAGACTCACCTTTTCCAGCGCATCCTGAATGATGCGGTTGATGCCCAGCCAGTTGCCCCTCGTGGAGCAGAGCGACTCGCGGGTGCAGGCCGAATCGCTGCTGCATTCGGTAATCGATATCGGCCCGTCCATTGCACAGATGATCTCGGCCACCGAGATTTCCTCCGGCTGGCGTGCCAGCGCATAACCGCCCTTCGCACCCAGTACCGAGACCACGAGGTCCTGCTTGGCCAGCATCTTGAGTATCTTGCTCACCGTGGCCGGCGCCATGTCCAGCGCCGAGGCAACCTCGCTGGCGCTATGGACTGCCGCGTCCCTCGCCATATAGGTCATCACCTGACATCCGTAATCCGCCAATTTGCTCAAACGCAACATACAGCCTCCACATGTCGGACCATTCTAGTCCTAGTTCAGGGAGCGCGCAACCATACCCCTATCTTGCTTATGATTTTTCCGGCAAAGGGTGCATAATCGCGGGATAAATGACAGGAGCCATCGATGCCCGAAGCTGTCGAACTGCTGAAACAGAATCTAACGATAGACTCGGACTTGCGGAATTTCGTCCGCTTGTTGCTCGATAGCGTCCAAAGACTGGGCGGCAACTGTTTTTCGGCCTCGGTCGCCGCGCTGGATCTGATCGAGAAGACCCGCCTTGCCGGTATAGGACAAGGCCGTCCCGTACCGGTCAGTCTGGTTTTCCAGGGCGCTCGACTGTTCGTGGTCAGCAAGGGGCAGGATAAAGTCGGGATTGCAAATTTTGACGTGCCACCCGAACGGGAAGTGATCGCGCAATTGCGGGCGTATCTGCACAATGCGACGACCTCTGTCGACCCTGACATCCTGTTGCAGCGCAACGCCGAGATGGAGCGTCATTTCGACGAGATGCGTACCCGTGCCGAACGGGAGCTGGAAGCGTTGCAGACCACGTTGAAACAGCGCCAGCGCGAACTGCAGGATGTTTCTCACCAGGCCGAGACGGATCCGCTTACCGGCTTGTACAACCGCCGCGCCTTCGACAAGAAGCTCAAACGCGCATTCCTGCACACGCTGAGGCAGCGGAACTCGCCGCTCTCGCTGCTCTATCTGGACCTGGATCATTTCAAGAAGATAAACGACGAATTCGGCCACCAGGTCGGCGACGCGCATCTCAACAAGATGGCCGGCATACTGCGCAGCATCATCCGCGAGGATGTGGATATGGCTTTCCGCTTCGGCGGCGACGAGTTTGCGGTGGTGTTGTTCGCCGACTACCCCCATGCATGCAGCAAGGCGCGGCAGGTGCTCAAAGGCATGTCGAACAAGGTGAGCATCGGCATCACTACCCTGGACCAGCACACCCCGGAGAAGCTCACACTGGAAGAATTCATCCGGCAGGCCGACAACGCCCTGTATGAGGCAAAACGCCGCGGGCGCGGCCAGGTCGTATCGCACTGCTGCACCGACATGACCGCAAAAATCCACCGTTGCGATCTGCCCTGCGCAGACAATCTGCGTGCCGCCGCCCTGCAGGCATGAGCATGGTTTTTGATACCACTACAGAATGCAAACTGCTCTATAGCGGCCCGACCAGGAACGAGAGCGCGCTGATCCTGTTGCGCTCCAAGCTAGCCGCGATCGCCCTCCGCCTCGGTATACCCGACATCAAGCGCGAGAACATGCTGCTGGTCGCGTCCGAACTGGTGCACAACAACATCAAGCATGCCGGTGGCAGCGGCATGATCCAGGTGTGGATGCAGCCCGGCCCGACACTCGACATCCTGACGCTCGATTACGGCCCGGGCATCACCGACCTGCACCGCGCCGAACAGGACGGTTACTCGACCGCCAATACCTTCGGCAAGGGGCTGGGGGCCATCCGCCGCCTGAGCGACGAGTCCTACGTCTACACCCAGCCGGAGCAGCCGGGCGGTATCAAAAAATGGAGCGGTACGATTTTCCTCGCGCGCTTCATCCTCGGCACCAGCAAGAATCCGGCACAAAAAAAGATCGGCCTGTTCTCCCGTTCGCTGTCCGACAGCCGCTACAACGGCGACCGCATCTACTGGCAACAGGTCGGCGATCGTCTGCGCTGGCTGCACCTGGACGGTCTTGGGCACGGCGAGGAGGCGCTGACCGCATCGGCCAATCTTGCCGAGCACCTGACCCATAGCGACAAGCTGGACACGATACTGGAGAAGGTCGACCGCCAGCTCGTGAACACGCGCGGGGCCGTGGGCATCGTCTGCGAGGTCGATCTGGCCGGACGCGAACTGCAACTGCTCGGGGTCGGCGACATGCACGCCCATCTATACGACCAGGAGCAAATGCAGCAGCTCTCATTTGCGCCCGGAATACTCGGCAAGGAGCACCGTTCCACTTCGCCGTTTCAGGCCAAGCTAGGCAGAAGGGCCCTGGTCGTGACCGCCAGCGACGGTATCCGCCGCAACTGGGACACTGAGAACTTCGTCGGCCTGTTCAATCATCATCCTCAGTTGATTGCCTATACGTTAGGGAATATTATGGGAAGAGTGTCCGACGACCAGTCGGTTTTCGTTTCAGCAGTCGGGTAACCATCCACAACCCCTTACAGAGGTACGCGCCATGGCAAGCAAAAAAGGACTCAGCGAGAAACTTACCGCATTGTTCAACCTGAAGATCGGCAACATCGCTGGCGCGCTGGAAGAGTCCGGACAAAAGTTCTTCTGCGGTGACAACCGCCTGATGGATCCCGAAGAAGTCGCAGACCTGAGCAGCGAGTTCCAGAGCCTGATCACCGCACTGCTGGGTTCCAAAGATCCGCAGAACAATACCACGCCGGAATTCCAGGCGCTGGACATGTTTTTCACCAACCTGTCGAGAAACATCCTGATCCGCGGTGGCAACGTGGAAGATGTCGTGCGCTACACGCAGAGCCTGCAACTGTCGCTGATCGACGCGCTTGAGAAGTCCAGCGGCATCCCCTTCAGCCAGTCGCGCTCGGTGCTGCTCTACTTCACCGGCATATTCAACGAACTGATCATGGCCGTTTTCCGCGCCTATCTGGAAGAGCGCGAAAGCACGCTGCAGGCGCAGCAGGCGGAACTGCGCGAGACCGCCACCCCGATCACCGAGATATGGGATGGCGTGCTCACTCTGCCGATCATCGGCACCCTCGATTCGAACAGGACCATGCTGGTCATGGAAGCGCTGCTCAAGCGCATCTCCAAGGACCGCGCCAAGGCGGTGGTGATGGATCTGACCGGGGTGAAAAGCATCGATTCGCAGGTTTCCCACCATCTGGTGCAGATGGTCCATGCCGTGCAACTGATGGGCGCCGATGCGATCGTCACCGGCATCCGTCCTGAAATAGCCCGCGCGCTAGTCAGCCTGAACATCGACCTCACTGGCATCACCACCCGCGCAACCATGTCGGATGGGCTGAAGGAGGCGTTCCTCCGCATGGGCGTCACCGTTTCGCATTAATGTGATGGCAATCCCCGGCTTGCACTTGACCCGGATCGGGAATGGCGATTGCCTGCTGGAACCCGCAAACAGCCTCAACCTGGACGATCAGGGGCGGCTCATCGAGAGCATCACCGCACACCTGATCAAGGATCGCTCAACGCGGCTCTACTACGACCTTTCGGCCCTGCCGCTGATAGATCCGCTCTACTATTCCTGGCTCAACGCGCTGGCGCGCGCGGCACTGACCGTCAACGTCAGGATGATATGCGTCAACATGCAGCCCACCGCCGCCTTCGCGCTGTCGAAATTCATGACCGAGCAGCCGGTTTTCGGCACGGCGCACAGCATATAGCGCGCGATTCCCTGACCTGCAGTCCCCTTGAATCTTCAGCCGGCTGTCGCCACCGCCAGTTTGCCTACACAGCCATCGACATCGCGCATGGCGACCTCCTGGCGCGGCAGCGAGCCGGCCTCCAGCTGCCGCAGGTGCTCTTGCAGCGATACCAGTTCGTAGCCCTGTGTCTGCCATCCCTGCAACAACTGCTCGAATACCGGCAGCCATCTCCCGCCCTCGATTTCGGCATGCAGGGTGAACACGTGCCCGGTAACCGGGGGGGCTGCGGTCAGCTCCAGGATATGTCGGGCGATATTGTCGAGATTGATGCCGTCCCGGTTCATCAACTCGTCCAGCGTAGGCAGCGTGGTCGGCAGTTGCGGACAGGCGATGATCTCGGCGCGCCAAGTCGGAATGAAGGGTTGGGTGCCGCGCGTGTCCGAGCTGTACTCAAAACCCAGCTGCTGGCTCAGACGCAGGGCGTGGCGGTTCGTCTGCCAGCCTGAGGCGGCATGGGCGCGGGGCGGCTCGCCGAAAATTTCGGTAAATCGATCAACCGCTCGCTGCAATTCATAACGTGTCCACCCGGCATCCTGGTGTGCGGCATGTTCCTGCCAGCGTATATGGTCGTACCCCTGGATGCCCGCCTCGAAACCCGCATCGCGCACATTCCGCATGATCTCCGCGCATTTCCTGCCGATGTCCGGGGCCGGCAGCAATGTGCCGTACAGCAGCGTCTTGAAACCATAGTGCTTCATCAGGGAAGCCCGCGATGCACGGCCCAGAAAGCCCGGGCAGAATATCCGCTTCACCGCTCGCCCGGTATAGTCGCGTCCCAAGGAAAAGAAAAAAGTGGCTCCTGAATGGTGTCGCTGCAATGCTTCCACCAGGCGCGGCACACCTTCGCGGGTGCCGCGGTAGGTGTCGACGTTGATCTTCAGTGCGATTTGTTTGGGCTTCAATTTCTACTCCAGAAATAATCCTGCGTTGTTTATTTGCGTAAACCGAACAATCTCAACTGTCCCGGGATAGACAGTGCAAGGCAGGTTGCGGTAATGGCAATATGCATCACGCCGGTACCCGGATAAGCGTTGTCATAATAAAGCAGCGACCAGATCGCGACCATCGTGAACAGCACCGCGAATATGCGTTGCACCCGGATGTTCAAGCCGAACTGCCATCGCTTCCCCAGCCAGATGCCGGCTCCGGCCGCCAGCCAGCCGAAAAACATCCCGCCCAGCACATCCATGGGCCAGTGCACCCCGCATGCGATGCGCGACAGTCCGGCCATCAGCGCGAGCAGCAGCAACAATATCTTTATCCGGGAACCAGACAGACGCATGCAGAACAATCCCGCCAGCAGGAATGCGGTCGTGGTGTGTCCCGATGGGAATGATACGTGACGCAATGCCGGCCCGATGATGTGTATGCTGCCGGGATCTAGCACTGCAGGCGGTCTCAGGATGTCGGGATCCTTCATCAGGTAGACCCACAGCCCGGCAAGGAAAGCCGCCAATACGAATTGCCAGACCAGATCGGGACGACGATGCAAGAAGGGCAGGATGAACATGATCGCGATCACGCTGTCGCCCAGTATCGTGACGTGACTCCAGAACACGTCACCTGCGGCCGTCATCTCGCTGTTCATCCATCTGAACAGGGCGATGTTCTCCCCGGACCAATACAGGGCAGCCATTCCTGCCAGGGCAAACAGCGGCACGCCCCAGTACCAGCCTGTGTTGAGAATAAACGATAGATTGGATCGGTCAGCGGCGGAATTCATCACATGCATAGAAGGAAAAGGTGGACACAAGATGTCCATTTGAATTGATCGGTAGGGTATCGCGCAAAGTACATGCGCCAAACTGCCCCGCACCGCCGGTTGCCGGCGGCAATTTTGGCTCCGGCCAGATCACCAGGATGCCGCGCGCGCCATTTTGGGGCGAACCGAACCAGATATCGAATTGGTCGTAACGCGTATCCAGCACCTGCACCGGGCTGGGCCGGCCATACCACGCGAGGCGGCTGGCATAGGTCCAGTTCTCGGTGAACAGCAGCGGTGCCGTCCCGGGTGTTGCCGCGATCTCGTCTCGCAGCTCCCCTGCACGCCGCGCAGCCTGTTCCCACCCGTACAGATCGCGCAGCGGATTGCCATTGTCTTTGAACGGCAACCAGGGCATGAAGAATTCACTGAAGATCAGTGCACCCAGCAGCAGCGCATAGGCTGCCGAGACGGCGGTGGAAACGCGCAACCAGCGCCGTTCCCAGTTGTACTGCAGCCAGCGCGCGACCAGCGGTATCGCTCCGGCCCAGCCCAGCGAAACCCAGTGCGGCAGCGTCATCTGGTAGCCGGAATTCCAGCCGAACAGCACCAGCACCGGCACGGCCAGTGCCAGGCACAGCCACACCCCCTGCTCGCGCCATTCACGTGCACTGACGGCGAGTGCGACCAATCCGAAAACGACGATGCCGGGACCATAGGCCAGCAATTGTGCGAGCTGGGACAGTGCGAACTTCTGCAATATCCAGTCGGGATTGCCGGTGCCGTGATGCAGCTGGTAAACGAACGAAATCCAGCCGTGGCTGTAGTTCCAGTACAGCACCGGCATGATCGCCAGCAATGCGGCCAGCATCGCCAGCCACGGGCCGGCGCTGCGCAGCGCCAGGATGATTCCGCGCGGACGCAATGCCAGCAACACGGTGAATACCAGCGTGATCGCGGTGTACTTGGAAAGCCCCGCCAACCCCAGCAGGAGGCCAAGCCACAGCCAGTCGCGCAAACGGCCATGGTTGAGCACCCCGTGCAATACCAGCAGCGTGACCAGGCCGAGCAGCAGCAGCGGGCCGTCCGGCAGCATGGACAGGCCGATCAGCTGGAACATCACGCCCGATTGCAGCAGCGCGACGCTGATGAAACCCAGCCAGGGCGACTCGGCCGGGAAAAGGGTGACAGTGACCCGGTGCAGCACCAGTGCGGTCGCCGCAAAGAGCAGCGTCGGCATGATGCGCATCGCCAGATCGGAATCCGAGAACTGCAGCACGATCGCCTGCAGCCAGCCTATCATCGGCGGATGGTCGTAATAACTGCTGTCCAGATGCAAACCGTACAGCGCATAGTGCGCTTCGTCGGTCCCCAGCCCGATATTTACCGACGCAGCCAGGCGCAGCAGGCTGGTGGAGACGACAAGTAGAAACGTGGCCTGCCAGGGGGTCAGGCGTTTGAGGAAGTCACCCATGAGTCAGGCGATATGCGCAGGAACAATGCCCATCATCGCCCCTATTTGACGGTCCATCCGGCGCGCAATTCGCGTGCGGTACGGAAGATCTGTTCGAGCTGTTTCGCATCGCCGCTTTCCAGTGCGCTGCTCACCACGGAAAGTTCGGCAATGTAGGACTGCAACTCCCCGAGCAATGCCGCACGATTGGCCAGGCAGATGTCGCGCCACATCTCCGGCGAGCTGGCCGCGATGCGTGTGAAATCGCGAAACCCGCTGGCAGCAAACGACAGCAGCACGTCGCGGTTGTCGCGCCGCGCAAGGTCGTGCACCAGCGCGAACGACAACAGATGCGGCAAATGGCTCACGGCTGCAAACACAGCGTCGTGCTCATCGTGCGGTAGGAAATGAATGTTCGCGCCGCAAACTTCCCAGGCAGACTGCACACGCGCAATCGCTTGCGGGGAATTTTCAGGCAGCGGCGTCAATACGACTTTCTTGCCCAGATACAGGTCTGCGCCGGCCGCGGCGGCGCCGCTCTGTTCTGCCCCCGCAATCGGGTGCGCCGGAACGAATTGCGCCACCCGGCTGCCCAGCTGCGCATATGCATCCCGCACCACGTCGCTCTTGGTGCTGCCGCCATCGGTGACCAACGTATCCGCACCAAGGTGCGGCGCGATACGCGCCATCAGCTCGGCCATCTGCCCGACGGGCGTCGCCAGCAGCACCAGATCGGCATCGCCCACTTCGGCCGCGATGTCCTCGCCGATGCGGTCGATGATGCCCAGTTCCCGTGCCTGTTGCAGGTTGGCCGCGCTGCGCCCGAAGCCCACGACCGTGCCGACCGCATTGGCCTTGCGCAAGGCCAGCGCGAACGAGCCGCCGATCAGGCCGACGCCGAAGATGACGATCTTGCCCAGGTTCGGCCGCATGAATCAGAGCGTCCGGCCGATCGCGTTGGCAATGCCGCCCAGCGTACCCATCAGGTTGTTCAGTTCCTGTGGGGTCAATGCCTGGTCTGCATCGCACCAGGCTTCGCACGGGTTGGGATGCATCTCGACGAGCAGGCCGTCCGCACCGGCGGCGACCGCCGCCTGCGACAGCGCGGCGACCATCCATGCCTTTCCTCCCGCGTGCGAAGGATCGACGATCACCGGCAGGTGGGTCTCCTTCTTCAGCACCGGGATCGCGGTCACGTCCAATACGTTGCGGTAGTAGGTCTCGAACGTGCGGATGCCGCGCTCGCAGAAGATGATGTTGTGGTTGCCGCCGGCGGCGATGTACTCGGCCGCCATCAGCCACTCACTGATGGTGGCCGACATGCCGCGCTTGAGAATCACCGGCTTGTTGATGCGGCCGACTTCCTTGAGCAGGTCGAAGTTCTGCATGTTGCGCGTGCCGATCTGGATCACGTCCACGTCATATTCGAGGAAGGTGTCGAGCTGGCGCGCATCCATCAACTCGGTGACGATGGGCAGCTTGTATTTGCTAGCTGCCTTGCGGAAAATGTCCAGACCTTCCTTGCCTTTGCCCTGGAAGGTATAGGGGCTGGTACGAGGTTTGAAGGCGCCACCGCGCATCAGGCGGCAACCGGCTTCATGCACATACTTCGCCGACAGGTCCATCTGCTCCTGCGTCTCGACCGAGCAGGGGCCGGCGATGATCTGGATCTGCTTGCCGCCCAGCGGCACGCCGGAAATATCGACAACTGTATTTTCCCTGTGCGATTCGCGCGACACGATCTTGTACTGCTTGGCGATGTGCATCGCCGACTCCACGCCGGGCAACGGCGTGAACATCTCCTCGGACAGCGCACGCTCATCGCCGATCGCCCCGATCACGGTGCGTTCGATGCCGCGCGAAATTTTGGCCTGCAACCCGGCCGCTTCCAGTTTCTTAACCACGGCACCGATCTGTTCGTCAGTGACGTCCCTGCCCATTACGATAATCACACTTGCTCTCCTAACGCCTGCTGCAATGCAGACAAAAATTTCTGATTCTCACTCTCCGTACCGATGCTCACGCGCAGGTATTCGGCCATATCGTAGTTGGCTATCGGGCGCACGATCACCCCCAATTGAAGCAGGCGGCGGTACATCGTCATCCCGTCGCCGATCCTGAAG
The DNA here is from genome assembly GCA_036401875.1 of Gallionella sp. Lineage (GTDB taxonomy): Bacteria > Pseudomonadota > Gammaproteobacteria > Burkholderiales > Gallionellaceae > Gallionella. The sequence goes on along the minus strand of DASWTZ010000019.1, from coordinate 7,960 downwards.
CAGATGAAGTTGCCGAATGAGGGGATGTATTCCAGTCCCAGTTGCTTCAGCCCCCGGGTGATCTGCTCCATGCCGCGCCGGTTGAGTTCGTTGGTGCGCTGCACGAATTCCTCATCGCCCAATGCCGCGACAGCCGCGGCCTGCGCGATGCTGTTGACGTTGAACGGCTGGCGCACGCGGTTCATCATGTCGATCACCTGTTCATGCGCAAAGGCATAGCCCACGCGCGCGCCGGCCAAACCGTACGCCTTGGAGAAGGTGCGCGAGATGATCAGGTTGGGGAATTCGCACAGCCACCCCACCGAGTCGTAGCGCTTCTCCTCCGGAAGGTATTCGTTGTAGGCCTCGTCCAGCACCACCAGTATGTCCGGCGGCAACGCACGCAGGAAATCCAGCAACTCCGTCGCCTCCAGGAACGTGCCGGTCGGATTGTTCGGGTTGGCGACGAACACCAGCTTGGCCTTGTGCTCCACGGCGGCTTTCAGCATCGCCTTAAGATCGTGGCCGTAATTGATCGCAGGTACCGAGATGCCTTGCGCGCCCACCACCTGTGTCGCCAGCGGATAGACGGCGAAAGCATGGGCTGAATAGACCGCGCGGTCGCCGACGGTAAGGAAGGCGCGTGCCGCCAGTTCAAGCATGTCGTTGGAGCCGTTGCCCAGCACGATGGACGCATGCCTGACGCCATAGCGTCTGGACAGCGCATCCTTCAGCTCGAAGCCATTGCCGTCCGGGTACAGCGCAATAGTCTTGATCGCCTCCTCCATTGCAGCCACGGCCTTGGGACTCGCACCCAGCGGGTTCTCGTTCGAGGCCAACTTCACGATGCCGGTTATACCCAGTTCGCGCTCCAGTTCGGAGATCGGCTTGCCCGGCTGGTAGGGTGCAATGCTGCGGATGTAGGCAGGAGCCAGTTCAGAATAATTCATGATTCTCAGGTGAAAATTGGATGACGGGTTGCACAGGAATCGGTTTAAACGGCCACCGGGTAAGAGCCCAGCACCTTGACGAAGGCCGCGACCTTCTTGAGATCTTCCAGCGCAGCGCCCACCTTGACATCGCTCTGGTGACCCTCGATGTCCACAAAAAACACATACTCCCACAGGCCAGAACGGGCCGGTCTGGATTCCAGCTTGGTCATGCTGACCCCGTTGCTCGCCAACGGGATCAGCAGGTCGTGCACCGCGCCCGGGCGGTTCGTGGTGGACATCACCAGCGACGTCTTGTCTTTGCCGGAAGGCGCGACCTGCTGGTTGCCCAGCACCAGGAAGCGCGTGGTATTCCGTGCATCATCCTCAATGTTTTCCATGCACAGCTTCAGCCCGAACAGCTCGGCCGCCTGGCTGCCCGCAATCGCGGCGCTGTGCGGATTCTCGGCGGCCAGCCGGGCCGCCTCTGCGTTGCTGGACGCAGGGATGCGTGCCGCGTGAGGCAAATGCTGATTCAGCCAGCCCTGGCACTGGCCCAGCGACTGGGGGTGCGAGTACACCGTCCTGATCGCGCTCAGTTCACAGTGCTGCGCCAGCAGGCATTGATGGATGGGCAGCATCACCTCGCCGCATATCTGCAACGGGCTTTGCATCAGCAGGTCCAGTGTGCGGCCGACTGCGCCCTCGGTGGAATTTTCCACCGGCACGACGCCGTACAGAGACACCCCGCTCTCGACCGCGTGGAACACCTCGTCTATCGTCGCACAGGACTGGCGCTGGATCGCGTGACCGAAACGCTTCAGCGCAGCCGCTTCGGTAAAGGTCCCATCCGGACCGAGATAGGCGACCGACACAGGTGCCTCCAGTGCGCGGCACTGCGACATCACCTCGGTGAACAGCTGCGCAACCGCCGCATCACTCAATGGGCCGTTATTGTTTCCCTGCATGCGCTGCAATACCTGCGCCTCGCGCTCGGGACGCAACACCACACCGTTTCCTTTCAGATGCCCGATGGTCTGCGCCAGTGTGGCACGCTGATTGACGAGCTTCAGCAGCTCATCGTCGAGGCGATCTATCTGTTCGCGTAGTTCCTGTAATTTGTCTTTCATCTTCGATTCTCGGGCCGTGACGATCACGCGTGCTTGCCGGCAAACTCGTTCATGAAATCAACCAGCGTGCGCACACCCAACAGCGGCATCGCGTTGTAAATGGAGGCACGCATCCCGCCCGCAAGCTTGTGCCCCTTGAGCTGTAGCATGCCGCGCGCTTCCGCCTGCTTGAGGAACTCGGCATCCAGCGCCGCGTCACGCGTCCTGAACGGCACGTTCATTCGCGAGCGGTCGGCCTTGTTCACCGGGCAAGCATAGAATCCTCCGCTGCCGTCGATCGCGTCGTACAGCAGCTTCGCCTTGGCGATGTTGGTCTTTTCCATCGCCGCGACGCCACCCTGCTTCTTCAGCCACTGGAACACCAGCCCGGCCATGTAGATGCCGTAGGTCGGCGGCGTGTTGTACATGGAATCGGCATCGGTATGTGTCTTGTAATTCAGCATGGTCGGCAGGCGCGGGTCGGCATGGCCGACCAGGTCGTCGCGCACGACCACCAGCGTCAATCCCGCTGGACCGATGTTCTTCTGTGCACCTGCGTAGATCAGGCCGAATTTCGACACATCATACGGGCGGGACAGGATGTTGGACGACATGTCTGCCACCAGCGGCACGTCTCCTGTGTCCGGCACCCAGCCGAACTCCACGCCGTCGATGGTCTCGTTTGGCGTGTAGTGAACGTACGCTGCATCCTTGTCCAGCTTCCAGGACTTGATACCGGGGACGTAGGTGAATTTCCTGTCGGCACTGCTGGCGGCCTCACTCACCAGGCAGAACTTCTTCGCTTCGTCGATGGCCTTCTTCGACCAGATGCCGGTGTTCACGTAGTCGGCGGAGGTCTTGCCGCGCAGCAGGTTCAGCGGAATCATCGAGAACTGCAGGTGCGCCCCGCCCTGCAGGAACAACACCTTGTAGTTCTTCGGGATACCCATCAATTCGCGCAGGTCGGCCTCGGCCTGGGCGTGGATGCCCATGTATTCCTTGCCGCGGTGGGACATCTCCATCACCGACATGCCGCTGCTATGCCAGTCTGGCAGCTCCGCCTGCGCCTGTTGCAACACCTCTTTCGGCAATACCGCCGGGCCTGCGCTGAAGTTGTAGATCGTCATCCTGTTATCCCAGTCCAGATTTATTCGGCGCCTTCTTCCGACTCGCCTTCGGTCTCGGCGATGCGGCTCAGGCCGACCAGTTTGTCGCCCTTCTCGACACTCATCAGCGTGACACCCTGGGCCGTGCGGCCCATTTCGCGGATTTCCCTGACGCGGGTGCGGATCAGCACGCCGCTGCTGCCGATCAGCATAATTTCGTCGTCCGCATTCACCAGCGTCGCGGCGACCACCTTGCCGTTGCGCTCGGAAGTCTTGATCGCGATCATGCCCTGCGTGCCACGCCCGTGGCGGGTGTATTCAACGATAGGGCTGCGCTTGCCAAAGCCGTTCTCGGTCGCGGTCAACACGCTCTGCTCCTCGTTCTCGGCGACCAGCAGCGAGATCACCTGCTGCTGGTCGGCCAGCTTCATGCCGCGCACGCCGCGCGAGGCGCGACCCGTCGCGCGCACATCGTTCTCGTCGAAGCGCACCGCCTTGCCGCCGTTGGAGAACAACATCACGTCATGCTTGCCGTCAGTGACTGCGACGCCGATCAGGCGGTCGTCGTCGTCCAGGTTGATCGCGATGATGCCGCGCTTCATCGGACGAGAGAAGTCGTCCAGCGGCGTTTTCTTGACCGTGCCGTTGGCGGTGGCGAAGAACACGAACTTGTCGGCGGCAAACTCGCTCACCGGCAACACCGCGTTGATCTTCTCGCCCTCTTCCAGCGGCAGCAGGTTCACGATCGGCCTGCCGCGCGAGATGCGGCTGCCCTGCGGCACCTCATACACCTTGAGCCAGTACACGCGGCCGCGGTTCGAGAAGCACAGGATGTAGTTGTGGGTGTTGGCGATGAACAGGCTGTCGATGAAATCGTCCTCCTTGGTCGCCGTCGCCTGCTTGCCGCGCCCGCCGCGTTTCTGCGCGCGGTATTCGTCCAGCTTCTGCGCCTTCATGTAGCCGCCGTGCGACATCGTGACCACCACGTCCTCGGGCGCGATCAGGTCTTCCATGCTCATGTCCTGGGTGTGCGTGATGATCTCGCTGCGGCGCTTGTCGCCGAACTGGGACTTCACCGCCAGCAGTTCGTCGCCGATGATCTGCGTCACGCGCGCCGGCTTGGCGAGGATGTCCATCAGGTCGGTGATCCTGTCCATCACCTCGCGGTATTCGCCGACGATCTTGTCCTGCTCCAAGCCGGTCAGGCGTTGCAGGCGCAGCTCCAGGATTGCCTGCGCCTGCGCATCGGAGAGGAAATAACCGCGCTCCTTGCCCTGGCCGACCAGCCCATACTGCGGCAGCAGCCCGTCCGGGCGGGAAGCATCGCTGACGCGGCTGAGCATGTCCTCCACCAGCGAAGAGCGCCAGCTGCGTCCCATCAGTTCGCGTTTGGCATCGGCGGGGGTCGGCGCAGCCTTGATCAGCGCGATGATCTCGTCGACGTTGGACAGCGCCACCGCCAGGCCTTCCAGGATGTGGCCGCGCTCGCGCGCCTTGCGCAATTCGAATATCGTGCGGCGTGTGACAACCTCGCGGCGATGGCGCAGGAATGCGTCGATCACCTCCTTGAGGTTCATCAGCTTGGGCTGGCCGTCGATGATTGCGACCATGTTGATGCCGAAGCTGTCCTGCAACTGAGTGTCCTTGTACAGCTTGTTCAGAATCACGTCGGCATTTTCGCCGCGCTTCAGTTCGATCACCGCGCGCATGCCGGACTTGTCCGACTCGTCGCGGATCTCGGAGATGCCTTCCAGCTTCTTCTCGCGCACCAGTTCGCCGATCTTCATCAGCAGGTTGGCCTTGTTCACCTGATAGGGCAGCTCGTCGATGATGATCGCCTCGCGATCGCCCTTGCCGATCTCCTCGAAATGGGTGCGACCGCGCATGATTACCCGGCCGCGGCCGGTGCGATATCCTTCCTTCACCCCGGCAAGGCCGTAGATGAAGCCGCCGGTCGGGAAGTCCGGCGCCGGGACGAGTTCGATCAACTGCTCGATATCCATGTCGGGATTTCCCAGCAGCGCCAGACAGGCATCCACCACCTCGCTCATGTTGTGCGGCGGAATGTTGGTCGCCATACCCACCGCGATACCGGATGAGCCGTTCACCAGCAAATTGGGGAAGCGCGACGGGAACACCAGCGGCTCGTGCTCGGAGCCGTCGTAGTTGGGCCCGAAGTCCACGGTCTCCTTGTCCAGGTCGGCCAGCAACTCGTGTGCGATCTTCGCCATGCGGATTTCGGTATAACGCATCGCCGCCGCGTTATCGCCGTCCACCGAGCCGAAGTTGCCCTGCCCGTCCACCAGCGGGTAGCGCAGCGAGAAATCCTGCGCCATGCGGACGATGGTGTCATACACCGCAGTGTCGCCATGAGGGTGGTATTTACCGATCACGTCGCCGACGATACGCGCCGACTTCTTGTAGGCGCGGTTCCAGTCGTTGGACAGCTCATGCATTGCAAACAGCACGCGCCTGTGCACCGGCTTCAGGCCATCGCGAACGTCCGGCAACGCACGCCCGACGATAACGCTCATCGCATAGTCCAGATAGGACTTGCGCATCTCCTCTTCCAGGCTGACGGGGTGTGTTTCTTTGGCGAATTGCTGTTCCATGGATAGACTCTTGCCTCAAGGTAAATGCAACGTGACAAAGCGCATATTTTAGCACAGCGGGACTAGCCAGAACCACCCGCTTGAAGCCCCGGGAGATTTGGCTAACGCGGCGAGTTTTGTTACAGTCCGCCCCTCACAAGACTGGGCACAAGACAGGGCACAAATGACCAACGCCGACCCGATAGAACTGGAAAAATTCGCACAACTGGCCCACAAATGGTGGGATCCGCACAGCGAGTTCAAGCCGCTGCACGAGATCAACCCGTTGCGCCTCGACTATATCGACCGCCACTCGAACATCGCAGGCAAAACCGTGCTGGATGTCGGCTGCGGCGGCGGCATCCTGTCGGAAAGCATGGCGGCTAGGGGCGCAAATGTCACCGGCATCGACCTGTCCGACAAGCCGCTGCAGGTGGCCAGACTGCATCTGCTGGAGAGCGGCAGGCAGGTCGAATACCGCAAGGTCGCCGTCGAGGCGCTCGCCGCCGAACGCCCCGCCCATTACGATGTGGTCACCTGCATGGAAATGCTCGAACACGTGCCCGACCCGCAAAGCGTCATCTCGGCCTGCGCACAGCTGGCCAAACCGGGCGGATGGGTGTTCTTTTCCACGCTCAACCGCAACCCCAAGTCCTACCTGTACGCGGTGATCGGCGCGGAATACCTACTCAAACTGCTGCCGCGCGGCACGCACGACTACGCAAAATTCATCAAGCCTTCCGAACTGGCGCAGTCCTGCCGCAATGCCGGGTTGAATCTGGTCGACCTGGTCGGCCTGAGCTACAACCCGTTCAGCCAGGTTTACTCATTGGGTAAAGATTCCGATGTGAACTACATGATCGCCTGCCGACGGGAGTGACGGTGATCAAGGCAGTCCTGTTCGACCTCGACGGCACCTTTGCCGACACGGCGCCCGACCTCGCCGCCGCGCTCAACCACGCCCGCAGCTCGCGCAACCTGCCGCCGCTGCCGCTGGAAACATTGCGCCCGCAGGCCTCGCACGGTTCGCGCGGCCTACTCAAAGCCGGTTTCGGCATCGAACCGGAACACCCGGATTTCAATGCGTTGCGCGACATCTTCCTCGATTACTACGCGAACAACATCTGCGTGCACACCCGCTTGTTCGGCGACATGGCCGGGCTGGTAACCGAGCTGGAGCAGCGCGGCATCCGCTGGGGCATAGTCACCAACAAACCGCACCGTTACACCGTGCCGCTGATGCGGGCGCTGGGCATGGCCTCCCGCGCCTCCTGCCTGGTCAGCGGCGACACCTGCGAACATGCCAAACCCCATCCGGAACCGATGCTCAAGGCCTGCGAACTAATCGGCGTCACGCCCGAGCAATGCCTGTATCTGGGGGACGACCTGCGCGACATGCAGGCCGCCAATGCTGCTGGGATGCGCGGCATCATCGCCAGCTACGGTTATGTCAGCGACGATGCATCCGTCGAAAACTGGCAGGCGCACGGCAGCGTTAGCTGTCCTATGGAACTAATCGGCTATCTCGCGCTCTGACTCTGCTACAATCTGCACCGTTTTGTAGTAGCACCAACCGGGGACGACTTGGCTTCGACGTGGGTTACAAAGCAGCGTAGGGCATACCGAGGACCCGCCACCTCGTAAATCAGCTGGAAAAAACTAGTCGCAAACGACGAAAACTACGCTTTAGCTGCTTAAGTCAGCTAGACCTCACACCACGCTGTCTGTGGAGTGGCTCAAGGCCGCAAGGCTGAGATGAGTGAGGTAAATTACACAGAATCGTGCCGGTCAGGGTCACTTTGACCGGAGCTAAAATCAAGGTGACTCGTCCTGTACCAGCCCGCCGGTTGGCGTGTACCGGATCAAATCAAACAGCCTGGCTAAGTATGTAGAACTATCTGTAGAGGGCTTGCGGACGCGGGTTCAATTCCCGCCGTCTCCACCAACAAATAAGAACGGCACCCTTGCGGTGTCGTTTTTACTTGTTGAATTGGAATTGCACGGAATTGAATCAGCGTCCGGAACGGGCGCGGGGTGAGCAGGGCATTCGAGCCGCACTGCGGCGAGCCTGCGAACGACAACGCGCTGGCCAGGATGGCCAATTCCCGCCGTCCCCACCAACAAACAAAAACTCTTCAGCAGGCTCACATCTAGCAACAAAAAAGCCACCTTGACGGGTGGCTTCGTTGTGCCTTGCGGCTGCTCCGGAGTTAAACCTTGCCCAACATTTTCGAATGCAACAGAAT
>DASWTZ010000018.1:0-4036 GCA_036401875.1 Gallionella sp. | reverse complement strand
GCCAGGAGGTGCGCCACTGAGTCGCCGAACGCCACGCGCGTTCCGGGCGGCCGAGGTGGAAGAACGATGCGATCAGCCCGCCGCCGAGGAACAGCAGCGCCAGCGCGCTGCCGTAGCCGTAATAATCATCCGATTGCATCGGCAGCAGGCCGAACAACGCGTAGGTCTGATGGGCGAACAGCGCCAGGAACAACCCTTGCGCGGCGCCGATCAGGGTGGTCAGGAATATCACTGAGAATGCAGGTTTCATAGTATCGGTTACCAGGCAGAAACATCGTCCATGGACGGATCGCCCTTGGCAGGCTTGGGCAGTTGACCGTCCACTTTGAGCGGATTGTCCGCGCGCTCCAGCTCGTCCGCATGGATCTTGAGCTTGGTCTTGCGGCGCGGCAGGTAATGGTTGGCGGGATGGGTGCCCCACTCGGGCATCAGCTGGTACCCGCCATCCTCGCGGATCGCCTGCGACACCGCCGATTCCGGATCGTGGATGTCGCCGAACAGCCGCGCGCTGGTCGGGCAGGCCTTGACGCAGGACGGCTTGCGGTCGATCTCGGCGAGCGTCTGGTCGTAGATGCGGTCCACGCACAGCGTGCACTTCTTCATCACCTGCTGCTTCTCGTCAATCTCGCGGGCACCATAAGGGCAGGCCCAGGTGCAATACTTGCAGCCTATGCACTTGTCGTAGTCCACCAGCACGATGCCGTCTTCCTTGCGCTTGTACGAGGCGCCGGTCGGGCACACCGGCACGCAGGGCGGGTCCTCGCAATGCAGGCAGGATTTGGGGAAATGCACAGTCTCGCTGTTCGGGAATTCGCCGACCTCGAAGGTCTGCACGCGGTTGAAGAACGTGCCGGTCGGGTTGAGGCCGTAGGGATTCTCATCCACCAGCGGGCCGGCCGAGCCGGAGGTGTTCCATTCCTTGCAACTGGTCACACAGGCATGGCAGCCCACGCACACATTCAGGTCAATGACCAAAGCCAGCTGGGTCATTTTTTACCGCCTTTCTTCTTGCCGCCAAAATAGGCGATCCAGCCCGGAGCGTCCTTCATGCCGGGATATTTTTTCATCGGTGCGAACTGCGGCGAAGTCTGCTCGGGTTCGCCCTCTTCAGCCTTGTAGATGCGCACCCGCACATCGTACCAGGCGGCCTGGCCGGTGATCGGATCGGAGTTGGAGTAACGCCTGCCGTCGGCCTGCGCCGGCAGCTCTTCCGAGATCACGTGGTTGAGCAGAAAGCCCTGCTGCGACTCGTTCGCATCGGGCGTCAGGTTCCATGCGCCGGCAGCCTTGCCGATCGCGTTCCAGGTCCACACCGTGCCCGGCTCGACCGACTCGCTGTAGCGCGCCATGCAGCGCACCTTGCCCCACTGCGACTCGACCCACATCCAGTCGCCGTCCGCGATGCCCGCGCTCTTTGCCGTCTGTGCGTTGACGTAGAGGTAGTTGTGCGCGTGTATCTGGCGCAGCCAGGCGTTCTGCGAATCCCACGAGTGGTACATCGCCATCGGACGCTGCGTCACCGCCGACAGCGGGTACTTCAGCTTGTCACTGCTCTGAACCTCCAGCGGCTCGTAGTAGAACGGCAGCGGATCGAAGAAAGTCTCGATGCGCTTGGCCAGGTGCTTGGGCGGCTGGCGCGTGATGCTCTTGCCTTGCGCGGCCAGGCGGAATTTCTGCAGCACCTCGGAATACAGGTGGATCAGGATGGGCTCGGAATAGCGCGTCACGCCGTTGCGGTGCGACCATTCGAGGTAGCCCTTGTTCCAGTTGCGCATGAACTGGTAGGAACGTGGCAGTACTTCGTGGTGCACGCAGTTGTTCTTCGCGTACATCTCCCACTGGTTCGGGTTCGGTTCGCCCTTCATCGACTTCTCGCCGCCCTTGCCGCGCCAGCCGGACAGGAAGCCGATGCCGGAGCCCGGCGCGGTCTCCCAGTTGACGATGAAGTCGGGATAGTCGCGGAACTTGCGCGCGCCATCGGGGGTGACGAAGGCGGGCAGCTTCAGGCGGGTGCCCAGTTCGATCAGCATCTCCTGGAACGGCTTGCAATCGCCGGTCGGCGGCAACACCGGGATGCGCACCGAGTCCACCGGGCCGTCGAACTCCGAGATCGGCCGGTCGAGCATCGACATCACGTCGTGGCGCTCCAGATAGGTCGTGTCCGGCAGGATCAGGTCGGCGAACGCCGTGGTCTCGGAGTGGAAAGCGTCGCACACCACCAGGAACGGTATCTTGTATTCGCCGCTCTCCTCCTTGTCGCTGAGCATCTTGCGCACCTCGGAGGTGTTCATCGTCGAGTTCCACGCCATGTTGGCCATGAACAGCAGCAGCGTGTCTATCTTGTACGGATCACCGCGCCATGCGTTGGTGATCGCGTTGTGCATCATGCCGTGCACCGACAGCGGGTACTCCCAGGAGAACGCCTTGTCGATGCGCACCGGGCTGCCGTCCGGGTTGACGAACAGGTCGTCCGGGTCGGCCGGCCAGCCCAGCGCCAGACCGTCCAGCGGCGTGTTCGGCTTGACCGCCTGCGGGCTATTCGGCGTGCGCGCGCAGGGAGGGATCGGGCGCGGGAACGGCGTCTTGTGGCGGAAGCCACCGGGCCGGTCTATCGTACCCAGCAGCGTCATCAGGATCGACAGCGCGCGTATCGTCTGGAAGCCGTTGGAGTGCGCGGCCAGGCCGCGCATCGCGTGGAACGACACCGGGTTGCCGGTGACGGTGTCGTGCTCCTTGCCCCAAGAGTCGGTCCAGGCGATCGGCAGCTCGATCTTCTGGTCGCGCGCGGTGATGCCCATCTCGTGCGCCAGGCGGCGGATGGTGTCCGCCGGAATCCCGGTGATGCCCTCGGCCCACTCCGGCGTGTAGTCCTTGACGCGGTCCTGCAGCAGCTGGAACGCGGGCTTGACCGGCGTGCCGTCCTGCAACTTGAATTCGCCAAGCAGGAACGGGTCGGCGCCCTCGGTGTGTGTGACCACCGCATGGTTGGTGTTGCGGTCCCACCACAGCTTGTTCTGCGGGTCGTAGCAGGCCTCCTCTTCAGGCACCTCGGTGCGCACGAACATGCCGAATTCGTCGTGCGCTGCGTCGAGGTTCACCAGCTGCCCGGAGTTGGTGTAGCGCACCAAGAAGTCGCGGTCGTACAGGCCCAATGCGATGATTTCGTGGATGATCGCCAGGAACAGCGCTCCGTCGGTGCCGGGGCGGATCGGCACCCATTCGTCGGCGATCGCCGAATAGCCGGTGCGCACCGGATTGATCGAGATGAAACGGCCACCCTCGCGCTTGAACTTGGAGATGGCGATCTTCATCGGGTTGGAGTGGTGGTCTTCCGCGGTGCCGATCATGACGAACAGCTTGGAGCGCTCCAGGTCGGGGCCGCCGAATTCCCAGAACGAGCCGCCTATTGTGTAGATCATGCCGGCCGCCATGTTCACCGAGCAGAAGCCGCCGTGCGCCGCGTAGTTAGGCGTGCCGAACTGGCGCGCGAACAGGCCGGTCAGCGCCTGCATCTGGTCGCGTCCGGTGAACAGCGCGAACTGCTTCGGATCGGTCGCGCGTATCTTGCCCAGCCGCTCGGCAAGGATCGTGAAGGTCTCTTCCCAGCTGATCTCCTCGAATTCGCCCGCGCCGCGCTCGGAACCCTGCTTGCGGCGCAGCGGCTTGGTCAGGCGTGCCGGCGAATACTGCTTCATGATGCCGCTCGATCCCTTGGCGCAGATCACACCGTTGTTCAGCGGATGGTCGGGATTGCCGTCGATATAGCGCACCTCGCCATCGCGCAGGTGGACGCGGATGCCGCAGCGGCAGGCGCACATGTAACAGGTGGTATTTTTCACCTCGGTCTTGGCACCCGGCGCGGGTGATGCCAACGGATCATACAGCGGGCTGATCGTGCTTTTCGAGTCGCCGAAATTTTGGGTTTTCATCAAATGTTTGTTTGATCGTCAGGTTATCAATCGCGACCGCTCTTTGCAGAACAAGGCGCCATTTTGGAAGGCTCGCAGTATGCGGAAACGGGCGCGCCCTATCCATA
>DASWTZ010000017.1:0-12231 GCA_036401875.1 Gallionella sp. | reverse complement strand
TTCAGTCCCGCCTCGATGATCTCCCATTTGGAGGAGTCGATCATCACCGGCACCTTGGAGATGTCCGGCTCGGAGGCGATGAGGTTCAGGAACTTCACCATCGCGACCTTGCCGTCCAGCATAGCGTCGTCCCTGTTGATGTCGTTGACCTGCGCGCCCGCTTCGACCTGATGCTTGCAGATCTCCAGCGCCTCCTCGTACTGACCTTCCATGATGAGGCGCTTGAACTTGGCCGAGCCGGCTACGTTGCAGCGCGCGCCGACGTTGACGAACAGCGAGCTGTCGCCGATGTTGAACGGCTCCAGACCGGACAGGCGGCACTCGATCGGAGTGTTCGGGATTTGGCGCGGTGCGATGTCCTTCACCGTCTCGGCGATGGCCTTGATGAAGGCTGGCGAGGTGCCGCAGCAGCCACCGATGATGTTGAGGAAGCCGCTGGTCGCCCATTCGTGGATGTGACCCGCCATGTTCTCCGGCGTGTCGTCATAGCCGGTAGGTGCCAGCGGGTTGGGCAAACCGGCATTGGGGTGCGCCGACACGTAGCAGTTGGCGACGCGCGACAGTTCGGCCACGTACTGGCGCAGCTCTTCCGCACCAAGCGCGCAGTTGAGACCGATGGAGAGGGGCTTGGCGTGCGCCAGCGAGTTGTAGAATGCCTCGGTGACTTGGCCGGTCAGCGTGCGGCCGGAGGCATCGGTGATCGTGCCGGAAATCATGATGGGGCGTGTCTCGCCGCGCTGCTCGAACACCTGCTGCACCGCAAAGATGGCGGCCTTGGCGTTCAGCGTGTCGAAGATGGTCTCGATCAGCAGCAGGTCGGCGCCGCCGTCCATCAGGCCGCGCGTGGCCTCACTGTAGTCGGCCATCAGCTGGTCGAAGCTGATGTTGCGAGCCGCCGGGTCGTTCACGTCGGGCGAGATGGTCGCGGTCTTGTCGGTGGGCCCCAGCACGCCGGCGACGAAGCGCGGCTTGTCAGCAGTCTCGAATTCGTCACAGGCTTCGCGCGCCAGTTTCGCGCCGGCGAAGTTCAGTTCGTAGTTCAGCGACTCCATGCCGTAGGCGTGCAGCGTGGTCGCGTTGGCGCCGAAGGTGTTGGTCTCGATGATGTCCGCGCCCGCCGCCAGGTATTCGCGATGGATGCCCTTGATGATTTCGGGCTTGGTGATGACCAGCAGGTCGTTGTTGCCCTTGAGGTCGCGATGCCAGTCCTTGAAGCGCTCGCCGCGATAGTCCGCCTCGGTCAATTTGTGGCGCTGCACCATGGTGCCCATCGCACCGTCGAGGATCAGGATGCGTTGCCGGAGAAGGGCTTCGATGGGGTGGGGTGTGTGGCTCATGGCGTGCGACTGGAAAACAATGCCTGATTTTATCATGCAGGTACGTCCGGGAGAGGGCGGCGTTTGAGCTACGTCAATATTTGCGGCGCGGGCAGGTTTACCATGCAGGGTGACGGGTTCATAATGAACCCACGGGGATACCATCATCAACAGGAGGCCATCATGGGCAAGTTAACTTGGACGGAAGACCTGGAAACGGGCATCGAGGTGATCGACAAACAGCATCGCCGCATCGTGGACTACATCAACCAGCTGCATGACGCGCACACCAGCGGGCACGAGAAGGAAGAGATCGGCAAGGTGATCGACGAGCTGGTCGATTACACGATGTCGCATTTCGCTTTCGAGGAGAGCATGCAGGAAGAGGCTCACTACCCCTTCCTGAAGGCGCACAAGAAGGTGCATGAACTTTTCACCAAGCGGGTGGGCTCCTATCAGGAGCGGTTCAGGCTGGGCGAGGACATATCCGAAGAACTGAACAACCTGCTGGTGACTTGGCTCTTCAACCACATCAAGCGCGACGATGCTGACTATGTGGAATCGGTGAAGGCCAACCTCGAGCAGCACGATTTCATCTCCAAGAAGAAGGGTTTCTTCAGCCGGCTGTTCGGCTGACCGGCTTCACAGGTTCGGCCTGCGGTACTGCACCGCCTCGGCGATATTGGCCGTGGAGATGCCGCTGGCGCCCTCGAGGTCGGCGATGGTGCGCGCCACCTTGAGCACGCGGTGGTAGGCGCGCGCGGAGAGGTTCAGCCGCGCGATCGCTTGGCGCAGCATCGTTTCCCCCTGAAAATCTGGCGCGCAGTGCTCGTCTATCTCGGCAACGGATAATTGCGAGTTGGCCTTGTGCCTCGACGGTGACGAGGGCCGCTTCCATGCCCGAGAGTGCGCGGCTGTAGGACCGCAAGCGTCATGCTATTTGCGTTGCGCTTCCAGCTCGGCGATGCGCGCTTCCAGCGCGTTCAGCTGTTCGCGTGCGCGCGCCAGCACCTGCGTCTGCACATCGAACTCCTCGCGCGTCACCAGGTCCAGCTTGGCAAAGCCCTGCGCGAGCAGGGCGCGGGCGTTCCGCTCGAAATCCTTCGCCGGGCCGCTGGAGGCGACCTCACTCAGTTTGGCGGACAGGTCGTCGAGAAGTTTGGAGTCAAAAAATTTCTGGTTCAGCATCGCATTCAACCTTTCCTGTAATCGATACCGGGCTAGTGTAGCAAATATATCGCCGTGCACCGCTTGTGTGCGAGGCGTATCTTTTGCGCCTGCAGTTGGTGCAGGCGGCTGCAACAAGAATCGGGCGGTGTTCTGAAGGCCGCATGTTTGCTCGCTCTGCGGGTCTGGCATGGAACCTGCGAATGAGGGGGCGTGGATGAACTCACCCACTTCGATCACTTAAACGAAAGGAACTGCCATGCTTAAGAACAAACTGCTTGCTGCTGCACTCGCTTCCCTGTTTGCCTCGCCGGTGCTGGCCGAAGGTTTCACACCCAGCGCCAACGTGAGCCTGGTGAGCAATTACCTGTACCGCGGCATCTCGCAAACCGGCGAGGGTCCGGCCATCCAGGGCGGCTTCGACGTCGCGCATGCCAGCGGCGTTTATGCGGGCGTCTGGGCTTCCAGCATCAGCTGGCTGGGCGATGCCGGGGTTCCCAATGCCGGCGCGGAGCTGGATACTTATCTCGGCTACAAAGGCACGGCCGGGGATGTCGGCTACGACATCGGCTACCTGCGCTACAACTACCCGGGCGAGTATGCCCCCGGAGCGGTGACGGCGGACACCGATGAGGTCTATGGCGCAGTCAGTTACTCCGTGGTCAGCGTCAAGCTATCCTACTCACTCGGCGACACCTTCGGCGTTGCCGATGCAAAGGGCACTACCTACGCGGAGGTCAATATCAGCTACCCGGTTGCCGACAGCGGCGTCACACTCGGTGCGCATTACGGGATGCAGGCTTACAAAGGTGCAACGGCTGATGCACTTAAGGCCGGCGGAGCCGATCCGACCTACGCCGACTACAAGCTGAGCGTCACCAAGGACTTCAGCGGTTACGTGCTGGGGCTGGCGTACAGCAGCACAAATGCTGAAAAGGGCGCCGGCGAGTTCTATCACGTGCTGGGCAAGGATCTGGGCAAGGGTACCGCGGTGTTGTCGTTGAGCCGCGCGATGTGATTGCAACGGGGCGGCTGGTCCGCCCCATCTATATAAGGAGATGAAGATGACAATGGTCACAGCGATCATCAAACCGTTCAAGCTCGACGAGGTGCGCGAGGCGCTGTCCGCCATCGGCGTGCAGGGCGTCACGGTAACCGAGGTCAAGGGCTTTGGGCGGCAAAAGGGCCACACCGAGCTGTATCGCGGTGCGGAATACGTGGTGGACTTCCTGCCCAAGGTGAAGCTTGAGGCAGCCATCAAGGCCGACATGCTCGATCAGGTGCTCGAAGCGATCGAGAAGGCGGCCAACACCGGCAAGATCGGCGACGGCAAGATATTCGTCACCAGTCTCGAGCAAGTCATACGCATCCGCACCGGCGAGTCCGGCGCAGATGCCTTGTAAGGAGAACGACATGAAGAAATTGTTCGCATTAATAACACTATTGGCGATGCTGGGTGCCGTGCCGGCCTTTGCCGACGAGGCTGCCGTGTCTGCCGAGCCTGCTGCAGCGGCGGTAACGGTAACGGCGGAAGAGGCTGCGCCGGTCGCCGAAGCCGCACCTGCACCCGCGCCCAACAAGGGCGACACGGCCTTCATGCTCACCGCGACTTTGCTGGTGATCATGATGTCCATCCCCGGCCTCGCGCTGTTCTACGGCGGTCTGGTGCGCAGCAAGAACATGCTGTCCATCCTGATGCAGGTGTTCAGCCTCTTCGCGCTGATCGCCGTGCTGTGGGCGGTATATGGCTACTCGCTGGCATTCACCACCGGCAATGCCTTCATTGGCGGCTTCGACCGCATTCTGCTCTCCGGAATCTACGATCCGGTGAGCGGTGCAGTCGCCAACGGTGCCACCTTCAGCAAGGGCGTGGTCATCCCCGAGTTCGCCTTCGTCGCCTTCCAGGCCACCTTCGCCGCCATCACCGTCGCGCTGATCGTTGGCGGTTTCGCTGAGCGCATGAAGTTTTCCGCTGTACTGTTGTTCGCTGTGCTGTGGTTCACCGTCAGCTACCTGCCGATCGCACACATGGTCTGGTTCTGGCCCGGCCCGGATGCCTTCACCGATGCTGATGCCGCTGCCGCCGCGGTCGCCGCTTCCGGCTGGCTGTTCCAGAAAGGCGCGCTGGACTTCGCCGGCGGTACCGTAGTGCACATCAATGCCGGCGTGGCCGGTCTGGTGGGCGCGTATCTGGTGGGCAAGCGTATCGGTTACGGAAAGGAGCCGATGGCACCGCACAACCTGGTGATGACCATGATCGGCGCATCGCTGCTGTGGGTGGGCTGGTTCGGCTTCAACGCCGGCTCTGCGCTGGAAGCGGGCGGCACGGCCACGCTGGCCTTCGCCAACACGCTATTCGCGACTGCCGCAGCCGTGCTGACCTGGCTAGCCTGCGAGTGGCTGCTGAAGGGCAAACCCAGCCTGCTGGGTGCAGCCTCCGGTGCGGTCGCCGGTCTGGTCGCCATCACTCCGGCTTGCGGCTGGGTGGGTATCGGCGGCGGTCTGGTGATCGGTGCTCTGGCCGGTATCGTCTGCTTCTGGGGTGTGACCGGCCTGAAGAAGCTGCTGGGTGCGGACGATGCGCTGGACGTGTTTGGCATCCACGCCGTCGGCGGTATCCTCGGCGCGTTGCTTACCGGCGTGTTCAACACCTGGAGCCTAGGTGGAACCGGCATCATCGACTACGTCAACAACACCATCGTCGACACCGAGATCGGCGCACAGGTGTGGATACAGGCGCAGGCCGTGCTGACCTCGGTGATCTGGTCCGGCGTGGCCGCCTTCATCTGCTACAAGATCGTCGACCTGACCATCGGCCTGCGCGTATCGGCAGAAGACGAGCGCGAGGGTCTGGATACGACCTCGCACGGCGAGCGCGCATACAACGCGTAATTCAAGACTCCTCCGTGAGCCTACCCAGGCTCCTTTCAAAGGGCACCGCAAGGTGCCCTTTTTTTCGTTCGGCTCAGTAGAAGACGAAGGACCTATGCCTCATACGACTCCCCCGGCATCGTGCTGCGAGAGAAACCGCTGCGCGAGAACTCGCGGTCCGCCGCCATGCGGTCGGCCAGCACGGCCTGGGTCGGCATGCTGAAGCCGCGATACATGTCGGTGTCGAAGTCGCTCATGCGTATCACGTGCGCCGCCTTGCCGAAGTCGCGGAGAAATTCGTCCCATGTCGCGTAGCGCTCGTCAGGGTTCTTCTTCAGCGAGCGGTTGATCACGGCGATCAGCTCGGGCGGCAGGGCCTTGCGGTAAGTCTCTATGGGGATGATTGGAAAATTCAGCACCGCGATGCGTGCATCGAAGGTGTTGTCGGCCTCGAACGTGTACCTGCCGGTCAGCAGCCGGTACAGCACCGCGCCCAGTGAATATATGTCGGCGCGCTGGTCGAGTGTACCGCCTTCCAGCTGCTCGGGCGACATGTAGGCCAGGCTGCCCGCCACCACCGCGCGCATGTTGCTGGCCGGGATCGCGCAACCGAAGTCTGCCAGCTTGGCCAGTCCGTTCGGCATCAGGATGATGTTGCCGGGCTTGACGTCGCGGTGGATCACGCCCAGTCCCGCCGCGTATTTCAGCGCGCCGGCGACCTGTTCGATCACAGACAGCACCTTGTCCAGCGGCAGCAGCGTGTCGGGCTGCTCGTTGCGGTCCAGCGGGGTGCCGTTGACGTACTCCATCACCAGGTAGGGCCCGCTCCGCTCCTTCAGGTTGGCATCCAGCACATGGATGATGTTCTTGTGGTCCATCATGCGCCCCAGCTCGACCTCTGTTGTGAACATTGCCTTGTGCAGCTCGGACTGGCTGCCCTTGCGCAATTGCTTGATTGCGACGGAGACATAGGAGTCGTCGCGGATGCCGAGGTACACGTTCGAGGTCGCCCCCTCGCCGAGCTGTTTGACGATGGAATAGGGGCCGATGCGTAGCGGAGGCAATGCCATGGTCACGCGCTCCCTGAGGCGCGTCCGCTACAGGGCGGGCGGATCAATAGCTCCACGCCCATGCGATACCCGCGCCCTTGCCCAGCAGGGACAATTGCGGCACCCACGCCGGCACGGCGTTGCCGAACAGGCGCCATGCATCGAGCACGCCCGGCACGGCCAGCGCGAGCATGATCTGGTTGTTGGAATAGCCGGTGGCGTCGGCCATGCCGACGACGTCGCCCAGCCGGTGATCCTTAAGGTACACGACATAGGCTGCCGTGATCGCAAGGTGGGCGCACACGATGCCCGCGCCGAAATCGCCGGTCGGCTGCAGCATCTCGCCCCCGGTGCTGTCGCGCAGCGCCAGCTCGGCCAGCAGCCACTGGGTCTGGAATCCGGCCGAGGCTACCTGCAAATGATCGGCATCGGTGAAAACCGCGCCGGGATAGACGATAGACAGTCCGTCGAAACCGACGTCGTAGCCTTTGGATGTCGCGACCACGTAATGGCCGGCCTCGTGGGCGACGATGCCGCCGAACAGGCCCAGCGCGAACTTGCCCAGTCCGGTTCGCCCGGTGTCCAGCGTCCAACCTTCGCCGTGCGCATGCAGCGGGAAGGCCGCGCACAGGACTAGCAGCAGTCTGAAAAATCTGCCCGGCATCGCTCCGGCTGGCCTAACGGAACACGATGGTCTTGTTGCCGCACACCAGCACGCGGTCCTCGACGTGATAGCGCAGGCCGCGGGCCAGCACGGTGCGCTCGATGTCGCGCCCGTAGCGCACCAAGTCGTCCACCGTGTCGCCGTGGTCGATGCGCATCGTGTCCTGCTCGATGATCGGCCCGGCGTCCAGTTCGTCGGTAACGTAGTGGCAGGTCGCGCCGATTAGTTTGACGCCGCGCTGGTGCGCCTGGTGATAGGGCCGGGCGCCGACGAACGATGGCAGGAAACTGTGGTGGATGTTGACGATGCGCCCCGGGAATCGCTGGCACAGCGCGGGCGGCAGGATCTGCATGAAGCGCGCCAGCACCATGCAGTCGCCGCGATACTGCTCGAACAGCGCGGCGATCCGCTCGAACGCTGTTTCTTTATTTGCCATGTCGACATGGATGAACGGGATGCCGTGCCACTCGACGAAACTCCTCAGGTCCTCGTGGTTGGAGATCACGCAGGGAATGTCCACCAGCAACTCGCCGCTGCGCCAGCGGTGCAGCAGGTCGTTCAGGCAGTGGTCCTGCTTGCTCACCAGTACCACCAACCGCTTCCTGATCGCGGAATCGGCCAGTTGCCAGTCCATGTCGAACTTGTCGGCCAGCGGGGAGAACAGCCGGCAGAATTCGGCCGCGTCGAACGGCAACGAGTCGGCGCGTATCTCCTGGCGCATGAAGAAGCGCTGCGCCTCCTGCTCGGTATGGTAGCTCGCCTCGACGATGAAGCCGCCGTGCCGGGCGATGAAGCCGGTGACCGCGGCGATAATGCCGGAGCGGTCCGGGCAGGAGATGGTCAGGGTGTAGCGGCTCGTGCTGCTCATGGGTGCTCCTCGAAGTGATGGGGAGATTCTATCCAATTCCCGCACGGGTGTGAGGAAATTGCCGGCGCCATCCGAATCGTGGCGAGCTTGCAGCGATCCGTCCGGTCAGGCCTGCTCGTAATCGACCTGCCAGGCGCCGTCGCGGTAGGTCTCGACGCCGTCCAGCAGGAACGACTCGGTGATCAGCATCACGTCCACGTGGTGCCGGGCGGCGGACTTGCTGATCTGTGGTTTGGCATAGCTGCCGTGCTTGGCGCCCAGCGACAGGTGCACGCCGCACATGCGTTCGTAGGTGCCGATGTCGCTGACGATGATGTCCTGAGTGAAGGCGCGGTTCAGGCCGAGGCCGACCTCGCGCACCCATACCTCGCCCACGTCGGCGCGGATGCCGGCGAGCACCCGCTCGAACTCGGGCGTGGTGTCGATGGCATCGACGACACGTCCACGGGCGATGACCAGCGTGATTGGCCTGGCGGGCTTGTTGACGGTGAACGTGGTGTCGCCGAAGCTGGCGATGCGCACCCGGCCGTGCAGCGCCTCCAGGTCCTTCGACTCGGTGAATACCTCGCCGATCGGGAACTGGCCGCCGGCATTCTTCATGTCGCGGTAGTCGCCGATGTTGAGCTTGCACGGCTCGAACCCGGCCGGGAAGATCAGCTGCTCCCCGCCGCTGTCGAGGATGCCCACGCGCGCGCTGTCGAAGCGCGCCTTCAGCGCCCTGCCCACGCCGCGCGTATAGATAGGGTCATAGGCCAGCGAGGCGATGTAGGTTAGCGCTTCCTCACCCGGCATGCGTCCCAGATGCGGGTGTTCGATCACCTTCAGCGAGCGCTTGAAAAGCTCGACGCGGAGGCGGAACTCGTTCAGGCGGAAGTTGCTGGACTGGACCAGCACCACCAGGTCGCCGGGCGCGAGCCGCTCGAATGCGGCGAGGATCGCGGCAGCGGGCAGGCTGTTGAAATCGATGAAGGTCGCGCCGGGCAGGCAGCGCCGGTAGGCATCGGTGAGTGCGAGCGAGAGCTCACTCTGCCCGTCCCAGACGACCAGCGCGGACCCGGCCCGTTCGCGCTGGGCGGGTCCGTACTCGAACGCGTAGGTCAGGATGTCACGGATGTGCTGCTCGGCGGTGTCTATCGCCGCAGCGGGCAGGGTGGTGATATTCATCACTTCACGCGTATTCGACGGGCAGCGGCAGCACCTCGGCCGGCCCGCCATGCAGCATCGAGATGATGGGCGTAGCGAGACGCGCATCGCCGCTGGTGTAGAAGCGGGTGGCGGCGGCAAAGTGCGCGGGCCTATCCTGATGCGCTCTGGCGGGCAGCTCCTGCAGGCGCCGCAGCAGCTGGCGCGCGACGGCCTCGCCGGTGTCCACCAGCACGACGTCCGGCCCGGCGACCTCGCGGATCAGCGGGGCGAGGAAGGGGTAGTGGGTGCAGCCGAGCACCAGCGTGTCCGCGCCACGGGCCAGCAGCGGGGCGGTGTAGCGCGCGACCAGTTCACGGCTCAGGTCGCCGGTCAGGTCGCCGCGTTCCACCTGCTCGACCAGCCCTGGGCAGCCCTGGGTGACGATGGTCACATCGCCCGCGTACCTTTCCAGCAGCGCGGCGAAGCGCGAGCTCTCCAGCGTTCCCACGGTGGCCAGCGCGCCGACCACGCCGCTGCGGGTGGCCGCGACGGCGGGTTTCACAGCGGGTTCCATGCCGACGATGGGGATGCCAAACTCGGCGCGCAGGCTGGTCACTGCCGCCGCCGTGGCGGTGTTGCAGGCGATGACGATGGCCTCGGCGCCCTGCGCGATGAGGAAGCGGGCGATCGCGTGGGAACGTTGCTCGATGTAGTTGGCGGACTTGTCGCCGTAGGGCACATGCCCCGAGTCGGCGACATAGATAAGCTGGTCGTGCGGCAGGGCGCGGCGGATGTGGTGCAGCACCGACAGGCCGCCGACACCCGAATCGAATACGCCTATCACCCTCGCGGCGCGCATAACGGGCTAGGCGACCATCCCCTGGTCGCGCAGATATTCTTCATAGGTGCCGTGGTAGTCGGTGACGCCTTTCGAGGAGATCTCGATGATGCGCGTCGCCAGCGACGACACGAACTCGCGGTCGTGGCTGACGAACACCAGCGTGCCCTTGTACAGGTCGAGCGCGGTGTTCAGCGACTCGATCGCTTCCATGTCCATGTGGTTGGTTGGCTCGTCCATCAGCAGCACGTTGGGGCGGGCCAGCATCAGCTTGCCGAACAGCATGCGGCCTTTCTCGCCGCCGGACAGCACCTTGACCTTCTTCTTTACGTCGTCGCCGGAGAACAGCAGGCGTCCCAGCGTGCCGCGCACCACCTGGTCGTCGTCGTGAGGGCCGCGCCAGTTGGTCATCCATTCCATCATGTCGATGTTTTCGGCGAAGTCGGCGGCGTGGTCCTGCGCGTAGTAGCCGAGCCTGGCCTTGTCGGTCCACTTGATCGTGCCAGTGTCCGGTTGCAGGTCGCCGGCGAGGCAGCGCAGCAGCGTGGTCTTGCCAATGCCGTTCGGCCCGATGATCGCGACTTTCTCGCCCGCCTCGATGCGGAAATTGACGTTGGAGAACAGCATGCGATCGAAGCCCTTGGCCATCTTTTGCACCTCGACGGCGGTGCGGTGCAGCTTGTCACGCTCGTCGTACTCGAAACGGATGAACGGGTACTGGCGGCTCGACGGCTTGATGTCCTCGATTTTGATCTTGTCGATCTGGCGCGCGCGGCTGGTCGCCTGCTTGGCCTTGGAGGCGTTCGCCGAAAAGCGTGCGACGAAGGCCTTCAGTTCGGCGACCTTCTCCTTGGCCTTGGCGTTGTCGGCGGCCTGCTGTTCGCGTGCCTGGGCCGAGGCCAGCATGTAGTCGTTGTAGTTGCCCGGATAGATCGTGATCTTGCCGTAATCCAGGTCGGCCATGTGGGTGCACACCGAGTTCAGGAAGTGGCGGTCGTGCGAGATGATGACCATCGTGCAGTTGCGCGCGTTAAGGATGTCCTCCAGCCAGCGGATCGTGTTGATGTCCAAGTTGTTGGTCGGCTCGTCAAGCAGCAGGATGTCCGGGTTGGAAAACAGCGCCTGCGCTAGCAGCACGCGCAGCTTGAAGCCCGGTGCAACCGCGCTCATGGTCCCGTTGTGCAGCTCGATCGCGATGCCTACGCCCAGCAGCAGCTCGCCGGCGCGCGCCTCGGCGGTGTAGCCGTCGTATTCGGCAAAGGTCGCCTCCAGGTCGGCGGCGCGCATATAGTCCTCCTCGGTCGCGTCCGGGTTGGCGTAGATAGCGTCGCGCTCGCTCATCGCCGCCCACATCTCGGCGTGGCCCATCATCACCACGTCCAGCACGCGGATGTCCTCGTAGGCGAACTGGTCCTGTCGCAGCTTGCCCAGGCGCTCGTTCTTGTCGAGCATCACCTCGCCGGAAGATTGCTCCAGGTCGCGGCCAAGGATCTTCATGAACGTGGACTTGCCGCAGCCGTTTGCGCCGATCAGGCCGTAGCGGTTGCCGTCGCCGAACTTGACGGAAACGTTTTCGAACAGCGGCTTGGCGCCGAACTGCATGGTGATATTTGCGGTGGATAGCATCTGTGAACCAACTTCTGAAAAAATTCGGGGGGCGATTTTACCACTGCGGAGCGCAAATTCGCTAAATGACGGCCTCATCAGGCTAGGCAGATGCCGGAGCGGCCGACGGCCGGACTATCGGCTAGAATGCCGCAATAATTTCGCGAGACGAACAATGGTCCCACATCTCACTACCGCGCTGACCGGCCCGCTGCTCGACCTCGAGCGGCGCTTCCTGGACGGCATGCCCACAATCGAGCACTGGTTCCGCAAGCAGTGGCAGGAACATCCGGTGCCGTTCTACGCCTCGGTCGATCTGCGCAACAGCGGGTTCAAGCTGGCGCCGGTCGATACCAACCTGTTCCCGGGCGGCTTCAACAACCTCAATCCGGATTTCCTGCCGCTGTGCGTGCTGGCGATGCAGAGCGCGGTGGAGAAGATCTGTCCCGATGCGCGCGGTATATTGCTGATCCCCGAGAACCACACGCGCAACCAGTTCTATCTGCAGAACGTCGTGCAGATCGTCACGATACTCAGGCAGGCAGGCATGCGTGTGCGCGTCGGCAGCCTGCTGCCGGAGATCACCGGGCCGACCGATTTCCACCTGCCCAATGGCAGCACGCTGACGCTGGAACCGCTGGTGCGCAAGGGCAGCCGGCTCGGCCTGGCCGATTTCGATCCCTGCGTGATCCTGCTGAACAACGACCTGTCCGCCGGGGTGCCGGAAA
>DASWTZ010000016.1:0-4463 GCA_036401875.1 Gallionella sp. | reverse complement strand
TGGTGCGTGTCGCGCCAGCGCAACTGGGGGGTGCCGATGCCGTTCTTCGTGCACAGGGAAACCGGGCTGCTGCATCCGCGCACGCCGGAGCTGCTGGAACAAGTGGCGCAGCGCGTCGAGCGTGAGGGGGTCGAGGCGTGGTTCAGCCTGAACTCGGTCACCCTGCTGGGCGACGATGCGGAACACTACAAGAAACTCACCCACACACTGGACGTGTGGTTCGATTCCGGTTCCACCCATGCTGCGGTGTTGCAGCGCCGCGAGGAGCTCGATTCGGGCTCTGATTGTTATCTGGCAGACCTGTACCTGGAAGGCTCGGACCAGCATCGCGGCTGGTTCCAGTCCAGCCTGCTGACCGGCTGCGCGATCGACGGCCGCGCGCCGTTTAAGGCGCTACTGACGCACGGCTTCGTCGTGGATGGCCACGGCCACAAGATGTCGAAGTCCAAGGGCAACGTGATCGCGCCGCAGAAGATCCTCGACACGCTGGGCGCCGACATCCTGCGCCTGTGGACTGCGTCCACTGATTATTCGGGCGAGCTGACGATTTCCGACGAGATCCTCAAGCGGGTGGTGGAGAGCTACCGCCGCATTCGCAACACGCTGCGTTTCCTGCTGGCCAACATCGACGATTTCGACAGCGACAAGCATGCGCTGCCGGTGGAACAGTGGCTGGAGATCGACCGTTACGCGGTGGAGATGATGCGTCGTCTGCAGCGCGGGGTGTTGGAGGATTACGCGAACTATGAGTTCCATCTGGCCACGCAGAAACTGCACAGCTTCTGCTCGGAACAGCTGGGCGGCTTCTATCTGGACATTCTGAAAGACCGGCTGTACACCGCCGGTGCGGACTCGGCCGCGCGCCGTTCCGCGCAGAATGCGCTGCACCACATCACGCTGGGGCTGGTGCGCCTGATCGCGCCCATCCTGAGTTTCACCGCCGAGGAGGCGTGGGCGGTGTTGTCCGGAAAACAGGACGAGAGCGTGTTCATCGGCGAGTGGCACAGCCTGCCCGACGCGCAACTGGATGGAGAATCCGTCGCCGCCTGGCTGACCATCGAGTCGTGGCGCGCCAGGGTCAACAAACAGCTGGAAGAGGCGCGCAGCGCCGGGCTGATCGGCTCCGCGCTGGCTGCCGAGGTGGATGTGTTTGCGGCCGGGCAAGACTATGACGTGTTGGCGCGTCTGGGCGACGACCTGCGCTTCGTGTTCATCACCTCGCGCGCCACGGTGCATCGCGCGACGGTCGAGGCGGACCAGCGCATCGAGGTCTCGGCAAGTTCGCATGCCAAGTGCGAGCGCTGCTGGCACTACCGCAGCGATGTCGGCGCGGATGCGCAGCACGCCACGCTGTGCGGCCGTTGCGTGAGCAATCTGTATGGCAGCGGCGAGGCGCGCCGGTATGCTTAGCCGCTGGCTGGTTTTGTCGGCGCTGGTGATCGTCCTCGACCAGTTGAGCAAGCTCTGGATCACCAGCCACTTCGTCTACGGCGAGCATCTCTATGTGCTCAGCGTGTTCGACCTGGTGCTGGCGCATAACACCGGCGCGGCTTTCAGCTTCCTCAGCGACGCGGGCGGAATGCAGCGCTGGCTGTTCAGCGGCATTGCCGTGGTCGCGTCGGTGTGGATCGTCTGGTTGTTGCGCAGGCACCAAAACCAGATGCTGTTCGCGTTGGCGCTGAGCATGATCCTGGGCGGCGCACTGGGCAATCTGATCGACCGGATCGCCTACGGCTACGTGGTGGATTTCCTGTCGTTCCACTGGGATGCGCATTATTTTCCGGCCTTCAACCTCGCCGATTCCGCGATCACCTGCGGTGCCTTTTTGCTGATACTGGATGGATTTCTGGAGAAGAAGCATGGACCTGTTGCTGGCTAATCCGCGCGGTTTCTGCGCGGGTGTCGATCGCGCCATCGAGATCGTGGAGCGCGCCCTGGCACAGCACGGCGCGCCGATCTATGTGCGCCACGAGGTGGTGCACAATAAATTCGTCGTGGATGGATTGCGCAAGAAGGGCGCGATATTCATCGAGGATCTGGCCGAGGTGCCGCCCGGCAGCATCCTGATTTTCAGCGCCCATGGCGTATCCAAAGCGGTGCGCCAGGAGGCTGAGGCGCGCGGGCTGACCGTGTTCGACGCTACCTGCCCGCTGGTGACCAAGGTGCATATAGAAGTGTCACGGCTGCGCGAGCAGGGCAAGGAGATCATCATGATCGGCCATGCCGGGCACCCAGAGGTGGAGGGCACGATGGGGCAGAGTAGCGGCGGCATGTATCT
The DNA here is from genome assembly GCA_036401875.1 of Gallionella sp. GTDB lineage: Bacteria > Pseudomonadota > Gammaproteobacteria > Burkholderiales > Gallionellaceae > Gallionella. Next base: position 2,185 of record DASWTZ010000016.1, on the reverse strand, counting down.
GGTGGAGTCGCCAGAGCAGGTCGCAGCGCTGAAGGTGAATGACGAGCGCAACCTCGCCTTCGTCACGCAGACCACGCTGTCGATGGATGATGCCAGCGCGATCATCACCGCGCTCAAGGCGCGTTTCCCGCTGATCATCGGTCCCAAGAAGGACGACATCTGCTACGCGACGCAGAACCGCCAGGATGCGGTGAAGTTGCTGGTCAAACAGTGCGATGTGATCGTCGTGGTCGGGTCGCCCAACAGTTCCAACTCCAACCGCCTGCGCGAAGTCGCGGCCAATGTCGGCGTTCCGGCCTATCTGGTCAATGATGCGGGCGAACTGAAGCCGGAGTGGTTCGCCGGCAGGCAGCATGTCGGCATCAGTGCGGGCGCCTCGGCCCCGGAAGTGCTAGTGCGGGGGGTGATAGAACGCCTGCAGCAGCTAGGCGCAGTGCAAGTCACTGAGTTGCAGGGCATCGTCGAGAACGTGGTGTTTCCGCTGCCCAAGTCACTCAAGCCTTAAACATGGCTACGGATTTCCTGATCGTCGGTGCCGGTGCGATAGGGCTGACCAGCGCGCTCAGCCTGCTGCAGTCGGGATACCGCGTGACCCTGGTGGAGCGCGGTGCGGTCGGTCAGGAAGCCTCGTGGGCGGGGGGCGGTATCCTGTCACCCCTATGCTCGTGGGATTATCTGGAGCCGGTCACCCGTCTGGCCCACCGCAGTATGGGCATGTTTGCCGATGCCGCCGCGATGCTGCATTCCGCCACCGGCATCGATCCCGAATACCAGCGCAGCGGTATGCTGCTGCTGGAGCCGTACCAGGCCGATGTCGCCGCGCAATGGTGCGCACAGCACCATGTGGCGATCCAGCAGGTGGAGGCTGGCGATTATTTGCAGGGCATCCGAGGCGAGGGATTGCTGTTGCCTGATGTCGCCCAGGTGCGCAACCCCCGTTTGCTGCAGGCGCTGCGCAGCCGCGTCGAGATGCTGGGCGGGGTGTTCCTCGAACAGCGCGAAGTGCAGAAGTTCGAAGTTTCAGGCAGCCGCGTGACCGCCCTGCACACCGTGCAGGGCCGGCTGGCTGCCGATGCTTACATCGTCGCCGCGGGTGCATGGAGCAGGATGTTGCTTGCCGAGCACGCGCTCAACATCGACATCCGCCCGATCCGCGGGCAAATACTGCTGTTCAAGTTCGACACCCCGCCGTTCCGGCAGATCCTGCTCAAGAAGGACCTCTACCTGATCCCGCGCCGTGACGGCCACGTGCTGGTCGGTAGCACGCTGGAGGATGTCGGTTTCGACAAGTCCACTACCGCCGGGGCGCGCGGCAGCCTGATGAAGCACGTGTGCGAGATATTCCCTGGGTGGGCGGGCATGCAACCGGTGAGCCACTGGGCAGGCTTTCGCCCCGGTTCGCCGGATAACATCCCAACGATCGGGCGCCATCCGCATCTCGCCAACCTTTATGCAAACAGCGGTCATTTCCGATATGGCGTGACGATGTCATTTGCCAGTGCGGAGTTATTGCTCAACGAGATCGAAGGCAAACCTCAGCCACTCCCGACTGAGCAATACCGCTGGCATTAGGCACGGCGTACCTACTATAATTCGCTCCCTTGCTGGAGTAGCTCAGTTGGTAGAGCAACGCACTCGTAACGCGTAGGTCGGAGGTTCGATTCCTCTCTCCAGCACCAGATAATCGCACGCACTACGATCGTGGTGTTCTCTTGATCCAATACGGTTTATTTCCGCGTGGCTTTTATTGCCGGTAAGTGGATTGGGACGCGATAATACTTTTCAGAAGCAGCTACAGTGCATGCGTTATTTCCCGGTATTTGGGGAAATATGAAAAATAAATGCATATAGTGTTTGACGAGATGGAAGTGCTTTGCTATAGTGCTTGTCTTCGCTGACGCGGGGTGGAGCAGCTCGGTAGCTCGTCGGGCTCATAACCCGAAGGTCATAGGTTCAAATCCTGTCCCCGCAACCCCATTTTTAAAAATGGCAGCCAGTTCTTTAAAAGTTAAAACGAACAACCGACGAGTGTAGGTGCTTGGTGTTTGGGAAGTTTTTGTGTTCCTTGTGGATGCGAAAACGACTTTAAAAATATAGAAGTACTTACGCAAAGTCGAAACGAATCATGTCAATGATTCACTTTGAGTAAGACCAGATTCTTAAATGAATCAAACAGAGATTGAAC
>DASWTZ010000015.1:0-20811 GCA_036401875.1 Gallionella sp. | reverse complement strand
CGTGCCGAGCGTCGATATAAGCAGTTGAAAGAGAAAGGAATGGATGCTAATATCGCCGCCCTTTTGCTGGATATACGCGCTCGCGACGAGAGGGATACCCAACGCAGCGCGGCGCCACTGCAACAGGCGCCGGGAGCGACTCTGCTGGATACCACCGCTTTGAGTATCGAGCAGGCTGTCCAGGAGGTGTTGATGCACTATCCGGTCGAAAGGCAGCAATAAAACTAGGCTCTGCCGGACTCCCCGTCCGCAGGAACTTTATAACTAACCGCCGTGTAAACGGTATTAACTTAGGTGTCTCCGATGAACGCAACCGCAACCGCTGTACAAAACCCCGATAGTTTCGCCGCAATGTTTGAAGAAAGCTTGACGCGCAAAGAGATGCGCGCCGGCGAGCTGATTACCGCACAAGTCGTGCGTGTTGACCACAATATGGTGGTCGTGAATGCCGGACTGAAGTCCGAAAGTTTGATTGCTATCGAGGAATTCCTCGATGCCAAGGGCGAGCTCGAAGTCAAGGCTGGTGACTTTGTCACCGTCGCGATTGAATCGCTGGAGAACGGCTATGGAGAGACCAAGCTGTCCCGCGAGAAGGCCAAGCGTCTGGCTGCATGGCATGACCTGGAAGTGGCCATGGAAGAAGGCCGTGTCGTCGAGGGCTATGTCAGCGGCAAGGTCAAGGGCGGCTTGACGGCGATGGTTAACGGTATCCGCGCATTCCTGCCGGGCTCCCTGGTGGACGTTCGTCCGGTCAAGGACACGACTCCATACGAGAACAAGACCATGGAGCTGAAGGTCATCAAGCTGGACCGCAAGCGCAACAACGTGGTGGTGTCGCGCCGTGCCGTGCTGGAAGCGTCCATGGGCGCGGACCGCGAGGCGATCATGGAAAACCTCAAGGAAGGCGCGATCGTCAAGGGTATCGTCAAGAACATCACCGATTACGGTGCGTTCGTCGATCTGGGCGGCATCGACGGCCTGCTGCACATCACCGATCTGGCATGGCGTCGCGTGAAGCACCCATCCGAAGTGTTGAGCGTGGGTGACGAGGTTGAAGCCAAGATACTGAAGTTCGATCAGGAGAAGAACCGCGTTTCGCTGGGTATTAAGCAGATGGGCGATGACCCATGGAACGGTCTGGCGCGCCGCTACCCGCAAGGTACGCGCATGTTCGGCAAGGTTACCAACCTGACCGACTACGGCGCATTCGTCGAGATCGAGCAGGGCATCGAGGGTCTTGTACACGTTTCCGAAATGGACTGGACCAACAAGAACGTACACCCATCCAAGGTTGTCAGCCTGGGCGACGAAGTGGAAGTGATGATCCTCGAGATCGACGAGTCGCGTCGCCGCATTTCCCTGGGTATGAAGCAATGCCAGTCCAACCCATGGGATGATTTTGCGAGCAACCACAAGAAGGGCGACAAGGTTAAGGGCGCGATCAAGTCCATCACCGACTTTGGCGTGTTCATCGGCCTGGAAGGCGGTATCGATGGCCTGGTGCACCTGTCCGACCTGTCCTGGAACCAGCCTGGCGAAGAGGCAGTGCGCAGCTACAAGAAGGGCGATGAGCTCGAGGCGGTGGTATTGGCGATCGACGTCGAGCGCGAGCGTATCTCCCTTGGCATCAAGCAGCTGGAAGGCGACCCGTTCGGCGGTTTCGTTTCCGGTCATGAGAAGGGCGCTGTGGTCACCGGTACCGTGAAGTCCCTGGACGCAAAGGGTGCCGTGATCGCGCTGGAAGGCGATGTCGAGGCTTATCTGAAAGCATCCGAAGTTTCTGCTGACCGCGTCGAAGACATCCGCAACCACCTCAAGGAAGGCGATAGCGTGACAGCTGTCATCCTCAATGTGGATCGCAAGAACCGCGGTATCAACCTGTCGATCAAGGCGTTGAGCAAGTCGGAAGATACGGCTGCGATGCAGAAACTTTCCGCCGAAAGCAATGCCAGCGCGGGCACGACCAATCTTGGCGCGTTGTTGAAGGCCAAGATGAGTGGCGGCAAGACAGAAGCATAATCCCGGGGTCGTCTGATGATTCGTTCCGATTTGATCGCGAAACTCGCTGAATTGCATCCGAAGCTGTTGGCAAAGGATGCTGAACTTGCCGTCAAGGTGATTCTGGATGCGCTGTCCGCCACGCTGTCGCGCGGCGGTCGCGTCGAGATTCGCGGTTTCGGCAGCTTCGCCCTGAACTACCGGCCGCCACGTCAGGGGCGGAATCCCAAGACCGGTGAAAAGGTGAAAGTGCCGGCCAAATATGTGCCGCACTTCAAGGCGGGCAAGGAGTTGAGGGAACGGGTCTGTGAACGAAAAAACTGATTTGCTCTGAAGAGGCTTCAATGGCGGCTTATCGCAAGGTATAGCCGCCATTTTTTATGCTATCGTTGCACTGGTTTTTCCGGGGTGTTCCATGCGCTATTTCAACTGGTTTTTGCGTGTCGTGCTGTTCTTGGCATTGCTGGGTCTGGCTGTTAAAAATGACCAGCCGATCACGATGCGCTACTTTTTCGGATTTGAGTGGCAATCGTCACTGGTGGTTATACTCCTGCTGTTTTTTGCTGCAGGGGCGGCTGTCGGGGTTCTGTCGATGCTGGCAAGCTTGTTGAAGCAGCGTCTCGAGATCGCCAGCCTGAAGCGTGATCTCCGGATTCGGGGCAAACTGGCCGGTCTTGATGAGAAGCAAACACCGGATCAATCCTCCTGACACAGGTAGTTAATTATGGAATTCCAATTATGGATGCTGCTGGCTTTCCCGCTGTTTTTCGGCATGGGGTGGCTGGCTGCGCGTCTCGACATCAAGCAGTTGCTCTCCGAATCGAGTGCACTGCCCAGGTCATACTTTCAGGGCTTGAACTTCCTGCTTAATGAGCAACCGGATAAGGCGATCGAGGCATTCATCGAAGTCGTGAAAATCGATCCGCAGACCGTCGAGTTGCACTTCGCGCTGGGCAGCCTGTTCCGCCGGCGCGGCGAAGTGGATCGGGCCTTGCGCATGCACCACAATCTGGTCGATCGGGCCGATCTTGACGACAATAAACGCCGCCAGGCTGTTTTCGAGCTGGCGCAGGACTACCTGAAGGCAGGGATTCTGGATCGTGCAGAAAGCCTGTTCAGCGAGCTGGAAGGCACCCCCTATGCTCGGCAGGCGCTGGATTTCCTGCTGGAGCTGTATCAGAAAGAGCATGACTGGCTGAAGGCGATTGCGATCACCCGCAGGCTGGAGGCAGTGTCCGGCGATTCCTATACCAAGCACGCATCGTTTTTCTATTGCGAGCTTGCCAGCGAGGAAATATCGCAGGGAAATCTGGATGGTGCGCGTGCACACCTGCTCCAGGCATTGCAGACTTACCCGAATGCAGTCCGCGCCAGCATGATGCTGGGCGACCTGGATGTGGGCGAGGGAAAGCATGAAGCGGCTATCGACATCTGGAAAAACATCGAGAGTCAGGATGCGCAATACCTGCCACTCGTGGCGGAGCGGCTGCTCGTAGCTTACCGGGCCATCGGGCGTCCTGCAGAAGGGGTTGCGTTGCTGCGCGAGTATCTGGACAAATATCACTCGCTCGATTTGATGAATGTGGTTTTTGACGGTGTATTGAAGGGAGAGGGGCCGGCTGCCGCATACCATCTGGTCAGGAGCGAACTGGAGCGGAATCCTTCGCTGCTGGGGTTGGACAAATTGCTGGAAGCGAGGTTGATGGAAGTTTCCATGGAGCATCGCGCCGATGTCGAGCTGGTGAAAAATCTGGTTCACAAGCGCACACGCAACCTGGCCAGTTATCATTGCTCACATTGTGGATTCAAGGCCCGCCAATTCTACTGGCACTGTCCTGCCTGCCATGCCTGGGACAGCTATTCACCGCGCCGCAAGGAAGAAACCGGAGCGCAGGTATGAAGGTCACCGCTCACGGTCCGAAAATCATCGTTGCACTCGACTATTCTGCAGCGGCACCCGCGCTGCAATTCGCGGACCGGGTGGACCCGTCGCTGTGCCGACTCAAGGTCGGCAAGGAGCTCTTCACGGCCTGCGGACCGGCATTGCTCGAACAGCTGATGCAGCGTGGTTTCGAGGTGTTCCTCGACATGAAGTATCACGATATTCCCAATACGACCGCGCAGGCCTGCAAGATGGCAGCCGGTTTGGGGGTGTGGATGGTCAACGTGCATGCACTGGGTGGCCGCAGGATGATGGAGGCGGCGCGCGAAGCCGTTGCGCAGGCGACAAGGCCGCCCAAACTCATCGCAGTAACGCTGCTCACCAGCATGGCGCAGCCCGATCTAGCCGAGATCGGCATTAGCGAAGCGCCGGCGCAGATGGTGCTGCGCCTGGCAACCCTGGCGCGTGACAGCGGGCTGGATGGCGTGGTCTGTTCGGCCCAGGAAGCCGCACTGTTGCGCAAACATTGCGGCGGGGAATTCTGCCTAGTGACTCCGGGCATTCGTCCGGTACATGCCAGTCGTGACGACCAGTCGCGCGTGATGACTCCGCATGCCGCGCTGCACGCAGGTTCCAGCTATCTGGTGATCGGCAGGCCGATCACCCAGGCGGTCGACCCGTTGCAGGCGTTGCTCGATATCAACAGGGAGATTGAAGAGGCAGTTATGAAAAAGAACAGCGGAGGGGATGCATGAAGACGTTGCCACAGTTTGATAAAGCCAGGGTATTGGTGGTCGGGGATGTGATGCTCGACCGTTACTGGTTCGGCGATGTGAGCCGCATCTCCCCTGAGGCGCCCGTGCCGGTGCTGAAAGTCAGCCGGGTTGACGAGCGCCCCGGCGGCGCGGCCAACGTGGCACGCAATATTGCATCGCTGGGTGCGCAATGCACTCTGTTGTCCGTGGTGGGTGCAGACGAGGCAGGTGATTGCCTGCAGCGGCTGCTGACCGTACAGGGGAAGGTGGAAGCCCTGCTCCACCGTGATGAAACCATTTCCACCATCATCAAGCTGCGTGCGATAGCGCGCCATCAGCAGCTGTTGCGCATCGATTTCGAGACGCCGCCCAGCCATGAGGTGCTGCAGGCCAAGCTGGCAGATTTTCATGCCAAGCTGGCGCAGGCCGATGTGGTGATCCTGTCCGATTATGGCAAGGGCGGATTGACGCACATTGCCGAGATGATCAGGACGGCGCGCGCAGCGGGCAAGCCGGTGCTGGTCGATCCAAAAGGTGATGATTACGCGCGCTATCAGGGTGCCACGCTGCTGACGCCGAATCGCAGCGAATTCCGCGAGGTGGCCGGGGGCTGGAAGGACGAGGAGGAGCTGCGAGCCAAGGCGGAAAAACTGCGCACTGACCTTAATCTGGATGCCTTGCTGGTGACGCGCAGCGAAGAGGGCATGAGTTTGTATCGCGCCAATGAAGTGCTGCACGAGCCGACTCAGACGAGGGAAGTGTTCGATGTCAGTGGCGCAGGAGATACCGTAATCGCCACGCTGGCGGTGATGCTGGCAAGCGGCGCCGCATTGCATGATGCCATGAGTGTCGCCAACCGCGCGGCTGGCATCGTGGTCGGCAAGCTGGGTACGGCGGTGGTGAGCCGTGAGGAAATATTGCAGGATATGAAAAAGCAGGGCTGAAGAATGAGGATTGAGGACCGAGCTGCGCGGCGGTTTTCACCCAATCCTCGATCCACGATCCTCAATCCTCCGTCTAATTTTTAAGGAGAAAAAATGTATTACATCGTTACCGGCGCTGCCGGATTCATAGGTTCCAACCTGGTCAAGGCGCTGAACCAGCGCGGGGAAAAGAACATCATCGCCGTTGACCACCTGAAGAATGCCGACAAATTCAAGAATCTGGTGGATTGCGAGATCGCCGATTATCTGGACAAGGACGACTTCCTGGGGAAGCTACAGGAGGGTTACTTTGACGGGCTGGTGAGCGCGGTGCTTCACCAGGGGGCGTGTTCGGACACAATGGAAACCGATGGCATCTACATGATGGAGAACAACTACCAGTACACACTGGAGTTGCTGAACTACTGCCAGAACGAGGAAATCCCGTTCCTGTATGCCTCGTCGGCATCGGTGTACGGCGGCGGCGGCGTGTTCAAGGAAAGCCGGGAATACGAGTCGCCGCTGAACATATACGCCTACTCAAAATTCCTGTTCGACCAGATCGTGCGCCGTCGCTGGGGCAAGCGCGGTGCGCAGATCGTTGGCCTGCGTTACTTCAACGTGTACGGCCCACGCGAGCAGCACAAGGGGCGAATGGCTTCGGTCGCATTCCACTTCTTCAACCAGTATCGCGCCGAAGGCAAGGTGAAGCTGTTCGAAGGATGCGATGGTTATGCCAACGGCGGCCAGCTGCGCGATTTCGTATCGATCGAGGACGTGGTCAAGGTAAACATGTACTTCCTCGATCATCCGCACCAGTCAGGCATCTTCAACTTGGGCACCGGGCAGGCGCAGAGCTTCAACGACGTCGCGGTTGCCACGGTCAACACCCTGCGCCAGGCGGAGGACAAGACTGCATTGACCCTGGATGAACTGCACAAGCAGGGGATCATCAGCTACATCCCGTTTCCCGATGCGCTGCGCGGAAAGTACCAGAGTTATACCCAGGCAGACATCGGCGCGCTGCGCAACGCCGGCTACACCGAACCGTTCCTGACTGTGGAACAGGGCGTGGCCAAGTATGTGGAACATATGCTGAAAGCGGCCGGTTGACCCCGTTGCGCTGAGTTTGCGATGTATCCCTCCATAGAAAATTTTGTCGGCAACACCCCGCTGGTACGCCTGAAGCGCATTCCCGGCAGCACGTCCAATGTCATCCTGGCGAAGCTGGAAGGCAACAATCCGGCGGGTTCGGTGAAGGACCGGCCCGCGCTGTCGATGATCGTGCGCGCCGAGCAGCGCGGCGACATTAAGCCGGGCGACACGCTGATCGAGGCAACCAGCGGCAATACCGGCATCGCGCTGGCGATGGCGGCGGCAATGCGCGGATACAAGATGATCCTAGTGATGCCCGAGAACCAGAGTATCGAACGTCGCCAGACGATGCGCGCGTTCGGCGCGGAGCTGGTGCTGACGGCCAAGGAAGGCAGCATGGAGCTGGCGCGCGATACGGCGGATAAGCTGCGCGATGAAGGCCGGGGAATCATCCTCGATCAGTTCGCCAACCCGGACAACCCGCTGGCGCATTACGAGGGCACTGCCCCCGAGATCTGGCGCGACACCGATGGCCGTATCACGCATTTCATCAGCAGCATGGGCACGACCGGCACCATCATGGGCTGTTCGCGTTACTTCAAGGAAAAGAATCCCGGCATCCAGGTCATCGGCGTCCAGCCGGAGGAAGGCGCGCAGATTCCCGGCATCCGTAAATGGCCGCAGGCTTATTTGCCGAAAATTTACGATGGCAGGAATGTGGACAGGCTGGAGTATGTCAGCCAGCCGGATGCCGAGGAAATGACTCGCCGCCTCGCCCGCGAGGAGGGGATATTCTGCGGCATCTCGTCAGGCGGTGCGCTGGCTGTGGCATTGCGTGTCTCAAGCCAGGTCGAGAATGCGGTGATTGCATTCATCGTGTGTGACCGCGGCGACCGCTATCTTTCCACAGGTGTGTTTCCGGGCTGAACGCGTGACGGTGATGCAACTGGAATGGACAAGTGGAATCCAGGCAGGGAAATCCGTGAGGGCGGAAGTGCCTAGACCTCACGTTAGGATAGCGGCGCGGCTATGCGTCTGCGCCGTGGCCGTGTTGTGGGTGGGTCATGCGGGCGCGGCTGGTACCGGAAATGCAGAAAAGCCGGGCGACGCGGTTAGAACGAAGGCGTATGGCGATCTGTCGATGTCTCTGTCCCTGACGCTGTCCCCGCTCGATGCCAAACTCAGGCAGGCCATCATCGCCGGCCAACCGGCGGAACAGCCAGTATTAAACGAGGGTCCGGGTCTGGGGGAACTGGGTGCCGAGATCGACGCGATCGAGAAATTGATCCATGCGCGGCAGCAGTTGCTGGGCACCGGGACGGCAGATCCCGCCTCATTATCCCGCCCATCGATCAATACCACGCAGTTGCCTGATTCAGGGGACACAGCTGTCACCGGCACTCAATCCGGCGACGTTTCCGGGGACATAGGTCCGGTCAGCAAATGGACTGGATACTTCGGCCATGCTGGCCTGCAGGCGCTGCGCGACTCGATCGCGGATGTCACGGCAGCCATGTGGGCATTGGTTTTATTCGCTGCGGCTGGACTGGTCTGGTACTGGAGACGAAGGTCGGTACACGCCGCGAAGCCGAGCCGGTACAGGTTTGACGGCCCGTTTCAGGACACCGAACCGGTGATCAATGCGGGTATCTCGCCCGAGCAAATTGACCAGAATATCTTCCCTCCCGAGTATGGCATGCTGGAAGAGGCAGAAATCTATCTCCGTTTTGGCCATGGCAAGCTGGCGGAAGAGGCGCTAAAGGAAGCGATCAGGCTCAATCCGGAGAGCCGCCATGCCTACCTGACGCTGCTGCGGCTATATGCCGCACAGGGCGACCGTGCTTCCTTTGCCGCGCTGGCGCAACGACTGCATGAGTCTGGGGATCAGAGTATCTGGGCGGAGGTGTCTGGGATGGGGCGTACGCTGAATCCCGGTAACCCGCTCTACCACTAGTCGTTTTGTGCAATTTTGTGCCGGGACAGTGCCGGGTTCTGCGCGAAGTAGTCGTTGATGCCATCCATGATCGCCCTGGCAAGTTTGGTCTGATAATTTCCGTCATTCAAGCGGCGTTCTTCGCTGGGGTTGCTGATGAACGCGGTTTCGACCAGTATTGACGGGATTTCGGGCGATTTCAGCACCGCAAAGCCAGCCTGCTCAACATGCCCCCGATGCAGGTCATTGATATCGCCCAGCTGGCTCAGCACGTACTTGGCCAGCTTCATGCTGTCATTGATGGTGGCCGTTTGCGAAAGGTCGAGCAGGGTTCGGGCCAGGTAGGGGTCCTTCACGGCCAGGTTCACGCCGCCGATCAGATCCGATTCATTTTCCTTCTTGGCCAGCCAGCGGGCGGCGGTACTGGTCGCGCCGTGTTCGGAGAGCGCAAATACCGAAGAACCGCGCGCTTTCGGCTTGATGAAAGCATCCGCGTGGATAGAGATGAAAAGGTCTGCCTTCACCTTGCGTGCCTTGGCGACACGCTGGTCGAGCCGGATGAAGTAGTCGCCATCACGAATCAGCACGCCGCGCATATTGGGCGTGCTGTCGACCAGGCTCTTCATCTTGCGCGCGATCGCAAGTGTGATGTTCTTCTCCAGCGAGCCGCGCCTGCCCCGAGCACCCGGGTCTTCGCCGCCATGTCCCGCATCGATAGCGACGATCAGCGTGCGGGCACGCAATTCGGGTGTAGTCGTCATCGTGCTTGAATCGGCCCCACTCGACGGGCCGGTTTCATCGCCTATCGATGGCTTGATCTCTTCGGCGGGAATTTGTGTAAACGCCTGTTCGTCTGGCTTTGGTTCGCCAGACTGCTCCAGCAAGGCCATCAGCGGATCGACCGGATGAGCAGGGTAGATATCCAGCACCAGACGATGGCCGTACTCGCCGACCGGTTTCAGGGAAAAGAGCTGCGGCTTGATCTCGCTTTTCAGATCCAGCACCAGACGTACTACGCCCGGCTTGAAGCGCCCGACGCGCACACTCCTGATGTAGGGATCGCTATCGCCGACCTTTTGCGTCAGCTCATTGAGCGTTTTGCCCAGCGCGACATCCTCCAGATCAATCACCAGGCGGTCCGGGTTGCTGACCGTGAACATGTTGTGGCGGACGGGTTTTGACGATTCGATCGTCAGGCGGGTGTAATCCTGGGCGGGCCAGATGCGCGTCGAATTGATGGTGATAGCGGCAAGTGTGGGCGGCAGCCACAGCAGCAAAAGCAGCAGAGAAACAATTTTTACAACCGCTCTAGGCATTGCTTTCCCATCTTTGAGTTTGCACGTATTGCAACTTCTCTGCCCTGGGCCAGGATGCGAAAGTCGAATTCCACATCTGCAGAAGGAATCAACCCCTGAGCCTTTTCCGGCCATTCGATGAACAGGATGTTGCGCCCATCGAACTCCTCGCGGAACCCTGCCGACTCCCATTCCTCCTCGCTGTGCATGCGGTACAGATCGAAGTGACGCAAGTCTAACCCGGCGATGCGGTAGGATTCAACCAGCGCGTAGGTGGGACTTTTCACGCGGGCGCCATAGCCTAGCGCATTGAGCACGCCCCGCACCAGCGTGGTTTTACCCGCGCCGAGGTCGCCATGCAGATAAACCACCATGCCGTGCTGGAGTTGCCGCGCGAAGCGTTGCGCCAGTGCTACAGTGTCCTTTTCATCGGCAAGGACCATGCTGATTCGGCTATCATCATCGCTATGCAAAAAGAGACTCCTCGACCGGTTGATTATCCTGCACTGGCCGTGCAGATACGCGCGTGGGCGCATGAGCTTGGCTTTCAGGCCGTGGGCATCAGCGATACCGACCTTGCGGTGGCGGAAAGCGGGCTGCGGGAATGGCTGGCCTTGGGCCTGCATGGCGACATGGATTATATGGCAAAACATGGCAGCAAACGCACGCGCCCCGAGGAGCTGGTTCCCGGCACGATACGGGTGATCTCGCTGCGGATGAACTGCGCACCGCCCGGTGCCCGGGACAGCTGGCAGGTGCTGGCTGACGGCGAGCGGGCCTTCATTTCACGCTATGCCCTGGGGCGCGATTACCACAAGGTGGTGCGCAGCCGTCTGGCGAAGCTGGCCGGCCGGATACATGAGGCCGTCGCGGAATATGACGGGCGCGTGTTTACCGACAGTGCGCCCGTGATGGAGGTGGAGCTGGCGCGCAAGGCCGGGTTGGGGTGGCGCGGCAAGCACACCCTGCTGCTGTCGCGCGAACACGGGTCGAGGTTCTTTCTCGGCGAGATCTACCTGAACCTGCCGCTGCCGGTGGATGCCCCCCAGCAGGCGCATTGCGGCACCTGCACGCGCTGCATCGAGGTATGCCCGACGCAGGCGATCATCGCCCCTTACCGGCTGGATGCCAGACGCTGCATTTCCTATCTGACGATCGAGCTCAAGGGCAGCATCCCGGTCGAATTGCGCCCGCTGATCGGAAACCGCATCTACGGCTGCGACGATTGCCAGCTGGTGTGTCCGTGGAACCGCTACGCGCAGGCAAGCGTCGAGCCGGATTTCGCGGTGCGCTTCGGGCTGGACGATGTGTCGTTGGTGGAACTCTTTGCGTGGAACGAAGCTGAGTTTAATGCCCGGCTGGCGGGGACCGCCCTCTACCGCATCGGCCATGAGCAGTGGCTGCGCAACATTGCGGTGGCATTGGGCAATGGACCGGGAAGCGCGGGGGCGATCGCTGCGCTGCAGTCTCGCGCCGGGCATCCGTCCGCGCTGGTGCGCGAGCATGTCACATGGGCGCTGGAGCGGTTGTCAGCGGCCGCTAGCTCGCCCCGTAAATAAAGCGTTCGCGCAAATCCTCAAGATTCAGTTCGCGCAGAATCAGCTCCAGTCTTTCCAGCGCGTTCTTTCTGGGCATGCCGGTGCGGCGTGCGATGATGAGTTCGTTTTTCATCGAATGTTCCCATCCGACCAGTTCGGTGACGGTCAGCTGGTAACCCTGCGATTCCAGCAGCAGGCAGCGCAGCACATTGGTGAGGTGGCTGCCGAATTCGCGGGTGTGGATCGGATGCCTCCAGATTTCGGAGAGCGGCGTCTTGCCGAACGATTCATTCTTGCGTTTATTCAGCGCTGCGGCCACCTCGGCTTGGCAACAGGGTACCAGCACGATGAACCTGGCCTGTTTGTGCAGGGCAAACCTGATCGCATCGTCGGTGGCCGTGTTGCAGGCATGCAACGCAGTGACAATGTCGATCCGGTCGGGCAGTTGCGGCGAATGGATGGATTCCTCCACCGACAGGTTCAGGAACGACATGCGGGCGTACCCTAGCCGTTCGGACAATTCCCGGGATTTGCCGACCAGCGCCTCGCGGGTTTCTATGCCGTAGATATGCCCGGTCTCGCGCGCCTTCAGTAACAGGTCGTAAATGATGAATCCCAGATATGACTTGCCTGCACCGTGATCTGCCAGGGTCAGGTCCTTCCCGGTGGCGAAGACCTCGTCCAGCAGCGGCTCGATAAAGTGGTACAGGTGATAGACCTGTTTCAGCTTGCGCCGGCTGTCCTGATTCAGCTTGCCGTCGCGCGTCAGGATGTGCAACTCCTTGAGCAGCTCGACTGACTGGCCGGGTCTTATTTCGGGTAGGTGGGTCATGATTGTGGGGCTAGCCGAACCGGACCTTCATCACCAGGACCGCGCCGGCAAGCAGCAGCGTGATAAAGTTGGCGACGATGATGGGCCATGATCCGAGCATGGTTCCGTAGGCCAGCCATAGCGCGACGCCCAGGGTGAACAGGGCATACATCACCAGCGAGATGTCCGCGGTATGCCTGGATCGCCAGACTTTCCAGGCCTGCGGGATGAAAGCGGTGGTGGTGAGCGTTGCGGCGATGCCACCTATCCAGTCGGTGTAGTTGGTCAATTCCATGGTCTGATTAAACCCGCCATCCGGCTTACGGCAGCAAACTTACCGAATGCCCGCCGTTCGTTCCGCCGATTGCACGGTGTTAGCGACCAGCATCGTGATCGTCATCGGGCCGACGCCGCCGGGCACCGGTGTAATCCAGCCGGCGACTTCCTTTGCGGTTTCAAAATCCACGTCGCCGCACAGCTTGCCGTCGGGCAGGCGGTTGATGCCGACGTCGATCACCGCCGCACCCGGCTTGATCATGTCGCCGGTGATCATCTTCGGTCTGCCGGTCGCCACGACGAGGATGTCGGCATCGCGGGTGTGCTTGGCAAGGTCTACAGTCTTCGAGGTGCAGATCGTGACGGTGGCATTTTGCTGCAACAGCAGCAGCGCCATCGGCTTGCCGACGATGTTACTGCGGCCGACCACCACTGCGTGCTTGCCTTCGATGGAAACGCCGCTCTTTTGCAGTAGCACCAGCGATCCGTAGGGGGTACAGGGCGCGAAGCGCATGTTGCCGGTGGCCAGTGCGCCGACATTGATCGGATGGAAGCCATCCACGTCCTTGTCCGGATTTATGGCGTTGAGCACCTTGTCGCTGTCGATGTGCCTGGGGACCGGCAGCTGAACCAGCAGACCGTGGATCTTCGGGTCGGCATTCAGTTCGGCGATTTTTGCCAGCAGGGCGGCCTCGCTGGTGTCGGCGGGCAGGGCGATATGTTCGGAGTGTAAACCAAGTTCGGCACAAGCCTTCACCTTGTTGGCGACATAGACCTTGGATGCGGGGTCTTCCCCGACAATGATGACCGCTAGGCCCGGCGTGATGCCGCGCGCCTTCAGTGCGTCGGCGCGCACCCTCCACTCGGCACGGACCTGCTGTGCGATAGTCTTGCCGTCAATGATCTGTGCCGTCATGCTCGTCTCCCGGTGCTGTTACTTGCTGTTTGCTGCCTTGTACGCCGCGATGCCGTTGCTGATTTCCTTGTGCGCAGCTTCGACGCCTTCCCAGCCCTTGATCTTGACCCATTTTCCGGGTTCCAGCGCCTTGTACAGTTCGAAGAAGTGCTTGATCTGCTCCAGCGTGATCTCGGGCAGGTCCTTGTAGGATTTCACATCGCGGTATAGCGGGGTCAGTTTGTCGGTGGGGACCGCGATGATTTTGGCATCGTCGCCGCCTTCATCGCTCATCTGCAGCACGCCGACTGGACGGCAGGGGATGATCGCGCCGTGCACGATGGGGAAGGGCGTAACGACCAGCACGTCGACCGGATCGCCGTCGTCGGCAATGGTTTCCGGGATGAAGCCGTAATTGGCCGGGTAGCGCATCAGCGTGCTGATGAAACGATCCACCACCAGCACGCCGGCATCCTTGTCAACCTCGTATTTGACCGGGTCCGCGTGTTTCGGGATCTCGATGATGACATTGCATTCGTGCGGCAGTTTCTTGCCGGGGAGGACATTTAACAGGCTCATTACGACTTCCTTAAGGTTGGTGAATTGAAAAACCCTGCAATTATACGTGATGAGGGACGATGCTGCGAAGCCGCATTAGGTTTAGAATCACAGGACTTCAACTCAGGGAGGTGCTGTTCATGACTACGCAAGCGAAGCTGACAGGCAAAATGGTCATCGGCCAATCGGGCGGCCCTACCGTGGTCATCAACCAATCTCTGGTTGGTGCGGTTCTGGCGGCCCGCAAGCAGCCCAATATCACCGGCATCCTCGGCGCGCGCCACGGCATCGCGGGTATCATGAAAGAGGATTTCATCGACCTGACCAAGTACAGTGCCGAGCAGCTTGAACTTGTGGCAGCGACACCGGCGGCGGCACTGGGGTCGGTCCGCCTCAAGCCTGGCCGTGCCGAGTGCGAAAAGGTGTTCGAGGTGTTCAGGAAGAATGACGTGCGCTACTTTTTCTACATCGGCGGCAACGATTCGGCCGAGACTGCGCACATCATCGCCGAAATGGCGAAAGAGGCGAATTACGATTTCTGTACCGTGCACATTCCCAAGACCATAGACAACGACCTGCAGGTAACCGACCACTGCCCGGGCTACGCCTCGGCGGCGCGTTTCGTCGCGCTGGCCTTCATGGGCGATGACCGTGATAACCGTGCCTTGCAGGGCATTAAGGTCAATGTCGTGATGGGACGCAGCGCGGGGTTCCTGACTGCAGCTTCCGCGCTGGCGCGCCAGGCGCCGGATGACGGCCCGCACCTGATCTACCTGCCGGAGCGTGTGTTCGATGTCGAAAAATTCAAGCAGGATGTGCGCGATGCCGTCGCAAAATACGGGCGCTGCGTGATTGCAGCATCGGAAGGCATCTCGGACAAGGATGGTAACCCGATCTCCAGCACCGGCGAAAAAGACTCTCACGGCAACGTGCAACTGTCCGGCACCGGTGCGCTGGGCGACACGCTGGCCGCGCTGGTGAAAGAGGCGTTCCCCGGTCAGAAGGTCAGGGTTCGCGCCGACACCTTCGGTTACCTGCAGCGCTCCTTCCCGACTGTCGTGTCCGAAGTGGACGCAAAAGAGGCACGCAAGGTCGGCAATGTCGCGGTGACCCATGCCACCAGTACCGGGCAGCCGGGCTCGGTCGCGATCCGCCGGTTGAGCAATAGGCCTTATTCAAGCACTTTTTTCGTCACGCCGTTGTCGAGTGTCGCGAAGGTCACCAGCGTGATGAAGGACGAATATATCAACGCGGCAGGAAACGATGTCACGCAGGCGTGGCTGGATTACGTCGCACCGCTGGTCGGGGAACTGCCGAAGATGGGGAGACTGTAGTGACGGCCTATTCGTAGCCCAGCGTGCGCAGCACACGCGCATCGTCCGCCCAGCCGCTGCGCACCTTGACGAACACTTCGAGGAACACCTTGCCGTCGAACAGTTTCTCCATGTCGATGCGCGCCTGGGTGGCGATCTCCTTCAGTTTCTCGCCCTTCTTGCCGATCAGCATCGCCTTGTGGGCTTCCTTGTCGACCAGGATGGCTGCGCTGATGCGGCGCAACCGGCCTTCCATCTTGAACTGTTCGATCACCACGCTGACCGAGTAGGGCAATTCTTCGCCGGTGAAACGGAATACCTTCTCGCGCAGCAATTCGGATGCCAGGAAACGTTCACTGCGGTCGGTGATGTCGTCCTCGCCATAGATAGTCTCGCCCGGCGGAAGGTGGCGCCGTATGGCTTCGCGCAGCTCATCCAGCTTGATTTCCTGTTTTGCGCTGACCGGGACGATGTCGGCGAACTTGAAATCCTTTGCGACTCGTTCGGCAAATGAAAACAGCTGACCCTTGTCCTCCACTTCGTCGATCTTGTTGATCACCAGCAAGACCGGACGGTTATCCGGCAGCAGCTTTAGCACTTCCTGGTCGCGCTCGTCATAGCGCAGGGCTTCGAGCACATACATCACCACCTGCACATCGCGCAGGCTGCTGGTGACGACACGGTTCATGCCGCGGTTCAGCGCATTCAGGTGCCTGGTCTGGAAGCCGGGCGTATCGACGAACACGAATTGCGCTTGTGCGTCGGTGTAGATACCGTGGATGCGATGGCGCGTGGTCTGTGCCTTGCGCGAGGTGATGCTGACCTTCTGCCCGATCAGGTGATTGAGCAGGGTGGATTTGCCGACATTGGGGCGGCCGACGATGGCGATGAAGCCTGCACGGAATTCTGTTGTCTGTTGTTCAGTCATGATGGCTGGTCAGGGGTTCTGGTCAGTTGCTGATAGGCCGTCAGTGCGGCCTGTTGCTCCGCATTGCGGCGGCTGCTGCCGGCACCGTGCGTGGAGATTTTGAGTGAGGGAATTGCGCATTCGACCTCGAAGGACTGCTCATGGGCATGCCCCTGCGTAGCGATGATGCGGTAAGTTGGAAGCGGGATGCGCCTGGCCTGCAGGTACTCCTGCAACAGCGTCTTCGCGTCCTTGCCCAGCGTCTGCAAGTCGGCATTTTCTAGGTAGGGCACGAATAAACCCAGTACGACGCGCTCCGCTTCGGCAAAACCGCCATCCAGCATAACCGCGCCGAACAGTGCTTCCATAGCGTCAGCCAGTATCGAGGGACGGCGGAAACCGCCGCTTTTCAGTTCGCCCTCGCCCAGCAGTAAATGGTTGCCCAGATCGAGCTGCTGTGCGAGCGTGGCTAGCGTTTCCTCCCTGACCAGATTGGAGCGCAGCCGCGACAACTCGCCTTCGCTCAATTGCGGGTAGGCGTTATAGAGATATTTTGCGATCGTGCAACCCAGGATGCTGTCGCCGAGAAATTCCAGCCGCTCGTAATGATCCGGCGCATAGCTGCGATGAGTCAACGCGCGCTGCAGCAGTTGCGGTTGCGTGAAAACATACCCCAATTGCCTGCACAGTCCGTCAACCTGAGGTGCCGGCGGTGTCTTGCGGGTGCTGTTATTTCTCACTGGTCGGATTGAATTCCAGATAGAGGCTGATGTTGGCGACCAGTGGGATCTTGACCACATACTCAGCACTCAGAAACAGCTTGCCGTTGCTGCGGTCGATCACGATGTCGCTGGGATTGATTGCCTTGATGTCGTTTATCGAGGCTCGTCGTGAAAATGCATTCTGAACCTCGTAGATCTGGGCCGACTGCATGTCGGGGTCATGCGCGACTGCGGCGAATACATTCTTGATCGCCCGGTCCTCCATATAGGCCGGAATCAGTCTCAGCCCGGTGATGCCTACAACCAGCAATACGGCTGCGAAAAGTATAAATTGGACTAAGTCGAACCCGCGTTGAGATGCCGGAAATGTTGCTTTCATCATTGTTTACTCCTTTAGTTGATCGATAAACCGATACGCTTGAAATCCGAAAAATTCATCCAGATCAGGAATGCCTTGCCGACGATCTGGTTGTCCGGTACAAAACCCCAATAGCGGCTGTCACGACTGTTGTCGCGATTGTCGCCCATCATGAAGTAATGCCCCTCCGGTACCTTGCAGCGCACCAGGTCATGATCGTACTGGCAGTGTTCGCGCCCCTTGAATTCGGCAACGGCGTTCAAATGCACCGTGGGCATCTCGGGATTGACTAGCAGGGCATGCTTGTGTTCGCCCAGCGCCTCAATACGCTTTTCGGTATGCACGAAGTTCAGGCCGGATTCGACGTAATTGTAATCGCCATCCGCCTCCTGTGGCTGCACCACCCCGTTGATCATCAGCCGTTTGCCCTGGTACTCGACCGTATCGCCGGGGAGCGCAACAACCCGCTTAATATAGTCCAACGAGGGGTTCTCCGGGTAGCGGAACACCATCACATCGCCGCGCTGCGGATCGTTCAGAGGAATGATCTTCCGGTTGACGATAGGGAGCCGCACGCCATAGGTGAACTTGTTGACCACGATGAAATCGCCGACCTGCAGCGTTGGAATCATCGAACCGGATGGAATCTTGAACGGTTCGATCAGGAAGGAGCGGATGACGAACACGATCAGGATCACCGGGAAGAAGCTCTTTGCGTATTCCACCCACCAGGGTTCGGCGGCTTCCTCGCCGCGCCTTGCGGCCAGAACAAACCGGTCCAGCAACCAGATTCCGCCGGTTACCAGCAGCAACACAAACATAATAAGCGCGAAATTCATGATCATTCCTTATTCGTCCACTCTCAGGATCGCCAGAAACGCCTCCTGCGGTATCTCCACGCTGCCGACCTGCTTCATGCGCTTCTTGCCGGCCTTCTGCTTCTCCAGCAACTTCTTCTTGCGAGTGATGTCGCCGCCGTAGCACTTGGCCAGCACGTTCTTGCGCATCGCCTTGACGTTCTCGCGCGCGATGATATTCGAGCCTATCGTCGCCTGGATCGCCACATCATACATCTGGCGCGGGATCAGTTCGCGCATCTTGGCCGCTACCTCGCGGCCGCGATACTGGCTGTTGGCGCGGTGCACAATCACCGCCAGCGCATCCACCTTGTCGCCGTTGATTAACATGTCCACCTTGACTACGTCCGCCGCGCGATATTCCTTGAACTCGTAATCCATAGACGCGTAGCCGCGCGACACCGATTTGAGCTTGTCGAAGAAATCCAGCACGATCTCCGCCATCGGCATCTCATAGACCAGATGCACCTGTTTGCCATGGTAGCTCATGTTGACCTGTGTGCCGCGCTTCTGGGTGCACAGCGTGATTACGGCACCGACATATTCGTTCGGCATGTACAGGTTCACTGTCACGATGGGCTCGCGCACCTCGTCGATCTTGGACGGATCGGGCATCTTGGACGGGTTGTCCACCGTCACAATTGTGCCGTCGCGCTGCACTACCTGGTAGATCACCGTCGGTGCGGTGGTGATCAGGTCCATGTCGAACTCGCGCTCCAGCCGTTCCTGCACGATCTCCATGTGCAGCAGGCCGAGGAAGCCGCAGCGAAAGCCGAAGCCCAGCGCCTGTGACACTTCGGGTTCGTACATCAATGCGGCGTCGTTTAGCTTGAGCTTTTCCAGCGAGTCCCGCAGCGCCTCATACTGGTTCGACTCCACCGGGAACAGCCCGGCGAACACCTGCGGCTGCACCTCCTTGAAACCGGGCAGCGGAGCAGGGGCGGGCTTGGCAACATGGGTGATGGTGTCGCCGACTTTTGCGGCCTTCAGTTCCTTGATGCCAGCGATCACGAAGCCGACCTGGCCTGCGGACAGCGAGTCGCGGTCCTGCGCCTTGGGAGTAAACACGCCGATATGCTCGGTCAGGTGCTGCGCGCCGGTCGCCATGAACAGGATCTTTTCCTTGGGCTTGAGCGTGCCGTTCTTCACCCGCACCAGCATCACCACGCCGACGTAGTTGTCGAACCAGGAGTCGATGATCAAGGCCTGCAACGGCGCTTCGGGGTCGCCCTGCGGCGCGGGCACCTTGGCGATCAGCGACTCGAGCACATCCTGCACGCCCAGCCCGGTCTTGGCCGAGCAGTGCACCGCATCGGTCGCCTCGATGCCAATTACGTCCTCGATCTCGGCGATGGCGTTGTCCGGATTGGCGGAAGGCAGGTCGATCTTGTTCAGTACCGGCACCACCTCCACGCCAAGATCCAGCGCGGTATAGCAGTTTGCCACGGTCTGCGCTTCCACCCCCTGCGATGCGTCCACTACCAGCAGCGCGCCCTCGCAGGCGGACAGCGAACGCGACACCTCGTAGGAAAAGTCCACGTGTCCCGGCGTGTCGATCAGGTTGAGGTTGTACACCTGCCCGTCGCGCGCCTTGTATTGCAGGGCTGCGGTCTGGGCCTTGATCGTGATGCCGCGCTCGCGCTCCAGATCCATCGAGTCGAGCACCTGCGCCTCCATCTCGCGGTCGGACAGCCCGCCGCACAGCTGGATGATGCGGTCTGCCAGCGTGGACTTGCCATGGTCGATGTGGGCGATGATGGAGAAATTACGGATTAGCTGCATGGGGTCCAAAATATCGATCCTGCCTTAAAGCGGTGTTTTCGCAAAGCGCGGATTTTAGCCGATTTGGGACATATACGCAGGGCTATGTTTGGAGCGGGATGGCCCCGGAGAGGGGTGCGGGAACTGCGCGGGTAGATGCTGAAAACCTGTCAGGCGAGCGCCTGTGTGGCCGGATGGGCGGAGGCCGGCTGTGCCAACTCGACCAGCACGCCGGTAAAGGCAAACGGGCGCAATTTGTAGCGGCTGGATACACGGGTCGCATCGGCAGCGTCTGCAAAATTGATCAGGAAGCACCGTTTGTCCGGTTTGTCGGCGGACGGAAACCGGTGCACGCTGCTGATGGTTCCGATCAGGGAGAAATATTCCTGCAAAATCACCAGGATCTCGCCGTCGGGCGTGCGCGCGGCAGAAAGTGTCTGCAACTGTGCCTGCAAATATTTTTTGCTCAATAGTTTTTCCATGGACATTCCCTGAACTTGGTTGGCCAGAATATGCCTTCATCAAACTCCCTCCCTTATGGCAAGGGAGGGAGCGCCTCTCAACGATTTAGAACTCTTTCCAGTCGCTTTCGTGACCTTCACCGGGCTTGCTGGCCAGCTTGCGTACACTCCTTGCCGGAGCGGCATGAGCATGCAAGGCGGCGCGCTGCACGATCGCATGCTGTTCCGACGGCTTGGTCGCCGCACGCGTCACCGTCCTGCCGCCTTCCAGCCTGAAGATGCTCACCGCCTGCATCAGCGCCTCGGCCTGTTCCTGCATCGCCTCGGCGGCTGCGGCGGCCTCCTCGACCAGCGCGGCGTTCTGCTGGGTCACCTCGTCCATCTGGGTGATCGCGGTGTTGACCTGTTCGATGCCGGCACCCTGTTCCTGCGAGGCGGCAGAAATCTCGGACATGATGTCGGTGACGCGTTTC
>DASWTZ010000014.1:0-2807 GCA_036401875.1 Gallionella sp. | reverse complement strand
GCCACCCGGAGCGAGCTGGAGAAAACCGTCACCGAGATCCCGCTGGTGAGCGGCGTGCACAACGAACTGGTTGTGACCGGCAACAGCTCGCTGTGGTCGCGCAGCAACGACAGCAGGCTCACCTCCAGCGTCAAGATGAAGGCCGTGGCGGACAAGCGGTTCGACTCCAATGTCATCAGGGTGTTCACCGAGGCCGGCACAGTGTACCTGATGGGCCTCGTCTACCGCAGCGAGGCCGAGGCTGCGGCCGAGACCGCCAGCAGTGTCAAGGGCGTGCAGCGCGTCGTTAAATTATTCGAGTATCTGAACTGACCATGTATCCCACTCCTTCTTTTGAGCACAAACTGTGCAGCGCAGCCGACCTCGCCGCACGGGTGGCCGGACTGCCGCGCCCGCTAGTCTTCACCAACGGCTGCTTCGACGTGCGGCACCGCGGCCATGTCACCTACCTCGCTCAGGCCAGCGCACTGGGCGCTGCGATGATCGTCGGCGTCAATAGCGACGCCTCGGTCAAGCGCCAGGGCAAGGGCGACGACCGGCCGATCAACAGCGAGATGGACCGCATGATGGTGCTGGCCGCGCTCGAATCGGTGAGCCTGGTCGTCAGGTTCGACGATGACACGCCGCTGAACCTGATCCTCGCCTGCCGGCCGGACGTGCTGGTGAAGGGCGGCGACTGGAAGCCGGAGAACATCGTCGGCAGCAAGGAGGTGCAGGGCTGGGGCGGCGCGGTACACAGCATCCCGTTCCTGCACGAACGTTCCACCACCGCATTGTTGAAGAAGATCCGCTCGCTATGAACCCGACCGAAATCACCCTGCACCAGCAATCCCGAGTACTGGAGATCGCCTTCGACGACGGCGCGCGATTCAAGTTGCCCTACGAATTCCTGCGCGTGTATTCGCCCTCTGCCGAGGTGCGCGGCCACGGCCCAGGCCAGGAGACGCTGCAGACCGGTAAGAAGGACGTGATGCTCACCGGTGTTGAGCCTGCCGGCAGCTACGCGATCAAGCTGGTGTTCGACGACGGCCACGACA
Source organism: Gallionella sp. (assembly GCA_036401875.1). GTDB lineage: Bacteria > Pseudomonadota > Gammaproteobacteria > Burkholderiales > Gallionellaceae > Gallionella. The sequence goes on along the minus strand of DASWTZ010000014.1, from coordinate 1,770 downwards.
GCGGTCTGTACAGCTGGGAATACTTGCATGAACTGGGCCGCAACCAGGAGCAGATGTGGCAGCTGTACCTGGCCAAACTGGAAATCGTGGGCGGCACGCGCGAGCCCGGCGAGAAACAGCCAGCCAAGCCGGCGCCCAGAAGCTGCGGCCTGTAACTTCGGAGAGTAGCGATGAGCAAGACCACCCATTTCGGTTTCGAGACCGTTGCCGAGGAAGAGAAAGCCAAGCGCGTGCGCGGCGTGTTCACCTCGGTCGCAAGCAAATACGACGTGATGAACGACCTGATGTCCGTCGGTCTGCACCGCCTGTGGAAGCGCTACGCGGTCGGTGTCAGCGGCGTGCGCCGCGGCCAGCGCGTTCTCGACGTCGCGGGCGGCTCGGCGGACCTCTCAAGGCTGTTCCTCAAGGAAGTGGGCGAGACCGGCCAGGTGATCCTCACCGATATCAACAACGCGATGCTGCGCGTCGGACGCGACCGCCTGCTCGACGAGGGCATCGCCACACCCACCGCGCAGTGCGACGCCGAGCACTTGCCGTTCCCCGATAACTACTTCGACTGCGTCAGCATCGCCTTCGGCCTGCGCAACGTCACCCACAAGGACGCCGCGCTGCGCGAGATGCGCCGCGTGCTCAAGCCCGGCGGCCGGGTGATCGTGCTGGAATTCTCAAAGGTCGCCAAGCCGCTGGAAAAGGCCTACGACCTGTACTCGTTCAAGCTGCTGCCGAAGATGGGGCAGCTGATCGCCAACGACGCCGACAGCTACCGCTACCTCGCCGAATCCATCCGCATGCACCCTGGACAGGAAGAGCTGAAACAGATGATGATCGATGCCGGGCTGGAGCGGGTCGAATACTTCAACCTGACTGGCGGCGTGGTGGCGGTGCATCGGGGATACAAGCTGTAATTTCCACAATACTCCGGCGCCCCATTTTCAGAGACCGATGCCTATAGGAGTTGTAAATGAGCTCACACAACGGGACATGCCTTTGCGGCGAAGTAAAATACAAACTAAATTCGGACATCCTTAAGGTTGTAAACTGCCACTGTAATTTCTGTCGATCTCACAGTGGTGCAGCTTTCTCTACCTATGCTGCTTTACCGTTTGCGTCGCTTGAATTTACCAGGGGCCAAGAACAGATAAGTGCCTTTCAGGTTCGCGAAGCTAAAAAACATTTTTGCCGTGTATGCGGGACGCCAATATTCAACATAAACGACAAATATCCGGGCGCGTGTATGGTATATCTGGGTACGTTAGAGAAATCCCGGGAAATCACCCCGATGGTTAACGTATGGTGTGAAAGTAAATTAGGGTGGCTGGATTCATTGTCTTCAATTCCGGCTTTACCCCACGGTGTCGAGAGAAAGCCAGCACAGTCCGCGTAGGGCGCAATATCCAACGCGCATTGCGCCGCATGCATCCGGAAATACGCTGCGCCAGCCCGGCCTACTTCATTCAACTTCAATCAAGGAAATACATGAGCTTGCCAAAATGTCCCAAATGCAATTCCGAATACACCTACGAGGATGGCGACAACTACGTCTGCCCCGAGTGCGCACACGAGTGGCCCAAGGTGGCGGCAGCCGAGGCCGGCGAGCAGGCGAAGGTATACAAGGATGCGTTCGGCACTGTGCTGAATGACGGTGACAGCGTGACAGTGATCAAGGACCTGAAGATCAAGGGTTCGTCGTCGGTGGTAAAGGTCGGCACCAAGGTGAAGAACATCCGTCTGGTGGACGGCGATCACGATATCGACTGCAAGATCGACGGG
>DASWTZ010000013.1:0-5509 GCA_036401875.1 Gallionella sp. | reverse complement strand
TAGGCCGAGGTCACCAGTTCGGCGCAACCTTTGCTGTTGCTGTAGGGATCATAGCCGCCCATCGCCTCGTTCTCACGATAGCCCCACACCCATTCACGGTTGTCGTAGCACTTGTCGCTGGTGACGTTGACCACCGCGCGTACCGATGGGGTCTGGCGCACCGCCTCCAGCAGGTGCACCGTGCCCATCACGTTGGTGGAATAGGTCTCGACAGGGTTCGCATAGGAGTAGCGCACCAGCGGCTGTGCTGCCATGTGGATCACGATATCGGGTCCGGCTGCGCGCATCGCCTTGGTTAACGATTCGGCATCGCGGATGTCGCCGATGATCGACGTCATGCCCTGCGCGACGTCAGCGACCTCGAACAAACTTGGAGTGGTCGGCGGCTGCAGTGCATAGCCCGTCACCTCAGCGCCCAGTTGTTGCAGCCACAGGCTCAGCCAGCTGCCCTTGAACCCGGTATGGCCGGTCAGGAAGACCTTTTTGCCGCGCCAGAAAGCAGTATTCATTTCCACACTTTCCACGGCGCTTTGCCGGATTGCCAGAGCTCTTCCAGGTGGTTCTTGTCGCGCAAAGTATCCATCGGCTGCCAGAATCCGTTGTGCTGGAATGCCGCCAGGTCTCCTTCTTCAGCCAGGCGTTCCAGCGGCTCCCGTTCCCAGATGGTCTTGTCATCGCTGATGTAGTCGATCACCTTCGGGGACAGTACGAAGAATCCGCCGTTGATCATCGCGCCATCGCCTTTGGGCTTCTCGCGGAAGCTGTTGACCTTGTCGCCTTTCATGTCCAGCGCGCCAAAACGCCCCGGCGGGATCGTCGCTGTCAGGGTGGCCTTCACCTTCTGCGCCTTGTGGAAGGCGACCAACTCGGTGATGTCCACGTCGCCGACGCCATCGCCGTAAGTGAAACAGAATGCTTCTTCATCCTTGACGTATTCCGCAACGCGCTTCAGACGCCCACCGGTCATAGTCTCATCACCGGTATCAACCAGCGTCACCCTCCATGGCTCTGCATAGCGCTGATGCACTTCCATCTTGTTGTGTTCCATGTCGAAAGTCACGTCCGACATGTGCAGGAAATAGTTGGCAAAATATTCCTTGATGACGTAGCCCTTATAGCCGCAGCAGATCACGAAGTCGTGGATGCCGTGCGCGGAATAGGTCTTCATGATGTGCCACAGGATGGGCTTGCCGCCGATCTCCACCATGGGCTTCGGCCGGACCGACGTTTCTTCACTGATGCGCGTGCCCAATCCACCCGCCAGAATTACTGCTTTCATTCCTGCTCCTCGCAAAACGTCCTATAGGTCATCTCTATCCCTTCCTTAAGACTTGTGCGCGCTTCCCAGCCCAAATTACTGATCTTGGTCACATCCAGCACCTTGCGCATCGTCCCATCCGGTTTGGACGTATCTTGAACAAACTTCCCTGTATACCCCACTGCGGCGGCAACCGTTTCTGCCAGTTCGCGTATCGTCAGGTCGGAACCGGTCCCGATATTGATCAACGGGCATTGTGCCGAATGGACCAGTGCGTCGTACCGCGCGTCATCCAGCATCGCAAGGAACACCAGTCCGTTCGCGAGATCATCCACGTACAAAAATTCACGCATAGGCTTGCCGCTGCCCCAAAGCACAACTTCACTTGCTTTGCTCAGTTTGGCCTCATGCATCTTGCGTATAAGCGCGGGCAGGACATGCGAATTGTTCAGGTCGTAATTGTCTCCCGGCCCGTACAGGTTGGTCGGCATCGCCGCCAGCCACTTGGTGCCGTACTGACGATTGTAAGACCAGCACATCTCGATACCGGCGATCTTGGCCAGCGCATAGGGACGGTTAGTTGCCTCCAAAGGGCCCGTCAACAAATATTCTTCCTTGATCGGCTGCGGACATTCGCGCGGATAGATGCACGAGCTGCCCAGGAAGATCAGCCGGTTTACCTCTGTTGCATGTGCCGCCCGGCAAATATTGGCCTCGATCAGCAGGTTGCTCATCAGGAAATCCACCGGATAGGTATTGTTCGCGTGAATGCCGCCGACCTTGGCCGCCGCGAGGAAGACAATCTCGGGACGCTCCTTCTCGAAGAACTGCCGCGTGGCAGCCGCATCTTCCAGATCCAGTTCGGCATGGGTACGCGTCACGATGTTGCTGTAACCCTGACGCCTCAGCTCCCGCTCGATAGCGCTCCCGGCCAAGCCACGGTGACCGGCGACGTATATTTTGACGTTCTTGTTCATTGGCGGGCTGGCTTACTCGAAATAGTCAAAGGCAGCGTAGCCATGCTTCTTGACCAGTTCGTCGCGTTGGGCGCTCTTGAGGTCTTCGCGCACCATCTCCGCAACCAGTTCGTCAAAGGTGATCTTCGGTGTCCATCCAAGTTTCTGTTTGGCCTTGGTCGGATCGCCCAGCAAGGTTTCGACTTCGGTCGGACGGAAGTAACGCGGGTCCACCTGCACAATGCAATTGCCCTTGTCGTCATAGCCCTTCTCGTCCACACCCTGACCTTTCCAGGTTATCTTGATGCCCAGCTCCTTCGCTGCCGCATCCACAAACTGGCGGACGCTGTATTGCACGCCGGTGGCGATGACGAAATCCTCGGGCTTGTCCTGCTGCAGCATCAGCCATTGCATCTCGACATAGTCCTTGGCATGTCCCCAGTCACGCAGCGCATCCAGATTGCCCAGATACAGGCAGTCCTGCAGGCCAAGCTTGATGCGTGCCATCGCGCGGGTGATCTTGCGGGTGACGAAGGTCTCGCCGCGCACCGGGGACTCGTGATTGAACAGGATGCCGTTGCAGCCGTAGATGCCATAGGCTTCGCGGTAGTTCACCGTTATCCAGTATGCGTACATCTTGGCGACTGCATAGGGGCTGCGCGGGTAGAACGGCGTGGTTTCCTTCTGCGGCACTTCCTGTACCAGGCCATAGAGTTCTGAGGTGGATGCCTGGTAGAAGCGGGTCTTCTTCTCCAAGCCCAGGATGCGGATCGCTTCCAGGATGCGCAACGTGCCGATTCCGTCGGCATTGGCGGTGTACTCGGGAGTCTCGAAGGACACGGCGACGTGACTCATCGCCGCGAGGTTGTAGATCTCGTCCGGCTGGACCTGCTGGATGATGCGGATCAGGTTGGTCGAATCGGTCAGATCCCCGTGATGCAGGATGAAATTACGGTTGGAGACATGCGGATCCTGATACAGGTGGTCGATGCGGTCGGTGTTGAACAGCGAGGCGCGGCGCTTGATACCGTGTACCACATAACCCTTCTTCAGCAGGAATTCTGCCAGATAGGCCCCGTCCTGCCCGGTGATGCCGGTGATCAATGCTACTTTGTTGGTTTGGCTCATTTTACTTTCCCTAAATTTGGGCAGTTACCTGCCGTAATGGTCTTCATAACGCTGGATATCATCCTCTCCCAGATAATCTCCGACCTGGATCTCGACGATATGCAGGGGTTCCGTTCCACGATTTTCCAGACGGTGCTTCGCCCCTATCGGGATATAGGTACTCTGGTTCTTCTCCACCGTGATCACTTCATCGCCATTGGTGACGGTGGCCGTGCCTGACACCACCACCCAGTGTTCCGAGCGACGGCGGTGACTTTGCAGGCTAAGCCGCGCACCGGGTGCGACTTCGATACGCTTGATTTTGAAACCGTCACGGTCTTCTTCCAGCACCGTGTAATTCCCCCAGGGCCGGTTGACCTTGACATGGTAGATATGCTCGGTCGCGCCCCGATCCTGCAAGGCATCCACGACCTCGCGTACCCGCTGGCTCTGGTCGCTCTTCGTGATCAGCACCGCGTCGGCGGTCTCGACCACGCACATGTCCTCCACCCCGATCGCCGCCACCAGCCGTTTCTCGGCGCGGATCAGGCTGTTCTTGCATCCGAACGAGATCACGTTGCCCTGCAAGGCGTTACCGTCTTCATCTTTGTCCGCGATCTCGTGCACCGCCTGCCAGCTGCCCACGTCATTCCAGCCGATGTCGCAAGGGATCAGGGTCACGCGATCGGATTTTTCCAGTACACCATAGTCGATCGAGATCGACGCCATCGCCGGAAAATGCTTTTCCACCGCCTGCTGGAAGTTCCCGCTTGTACGGCTATCTTCCAGAATGGTCTCGACGATCCGGTTGACCTCCGGTAGATGCTGCTTGATCTCTTCCAGTATCGTGGAAGCACGCCACACGAACATGCCCGAATTCCAGTAGTAACCGCCCTCATTAAGAAAGCGCTCAGCGGTCGCCAGATCCGGCTTCTCGGTAAAGTGGTCAACATCATGGACTTCAGTATTGGCCCCTGCATGTGCCTTGATATAGCCAAACCCGGTATCCGGTCGAGTCGGCTTGATCCCGAAGGTGACCAGCTTGCCATCATCAGCCGCCTTGATGGCGATATTCAGATGTACGCGGAAGCTGACCTCATCCTTGATGATATGGTCGGCGGGCAGCACCACCATCACTGGATCATCTCCATTCGCCGTCAGGTAGGCAGCTGCCAAGGCAATAGCCGGTGCGGTGTTGCGCCCAACCGGTTCGTACAAGGCTTTGTAGGGGAGCAGGGCATGATAGGCCTCGCCTTTGGCATGCGATTCCTGCGTAACGACCAGTACATTTTTGGCATCTATCACCGGTGCCAGGCGGTTGATGGTCGTCTGCAGCAGCGAGTTGGCGCCGTCCAGCGCGAGAAACTGCTTGGGCAGATGCTGTCGCGATAGAGGCCACAAACGGCTGCCGCTGCCCCCCGCAAGGATCACTGCATATACTTGGAAATTGCTCATTAAACCTTTCAGGTAGGTTTGCGGAAAACACCACACTAATGCCGAACCTCAAGTCGGGCTCTTCTCAAACTCATTAGGTGGTCGAATTTCCCGGATTCTGGCGGCCCGCTAAATTTCTCGAACGCGTTGTATTATCGCCGAAGGAGCAACCCGCTTCAACCGCCGCCCCTTCCTAAATCCGCTCATCCTCCTATAAGATGCGCCCCTTCTACCACCTCATCCCGAATTTTATGGCGCACTCCTACGCCAACCCCTTAGCGCCGCGCATCCTGCTGATCAAAACCACTTCGCTGGGCGACGTGCTGCACAACCTGCCGGTGGTCAGCGACATCGTGCGCCATTACCCCGATGCACAGATTGACTGGGCGGTGGAGGAGGGCTTCGCCGCGCTGCCGAAACTGCATCCAGCGGTGCGTAGCGTGATACCGGTCGCGGTGCGGCGCTGGCGCAAGCAGTTGTTCCACGCCGCTACTTGGCGCGAGATCGGCGCGTTCCGCGCAAGCCTGTCCGCACAGCAATACGATATCTGCATCGACACCCAAGGCCTGTTCAAGAGCGCGCTGCTGATGCGCGGAGCGCAGGGCTTGCGCTGCGGGATGGACAGGGCCAGCGCCCGCGAGCCGTTGGCCGCGAGTATGTACCAGCAGACTTTCACTGTCGCCAAGGGACAGCACGCGGTCGAGCGCAACCGACAGCTGGTCGCTCAGGCACTCGGTTACTCACTCGAAGGCCC
>DASWTZ010000012.1:0-19065 GCA_036401875.1 Gallionella sp. | reverse complement strand
GCGGGAAAAGCCAACTTATCCCATTTGTCATCGAATTACTGAAACATAACAACCTGATCTATGGAGAATATGCCGAGCCTTTTGCTGGAGGTTCGGGTATTGCAATGCATTTGCTGTTAGAAGGTTATGTTGACAAGGTATATCTCAATGACCTTGATCCTGCCATCTACAGTTTTTGGCTTTCAGTGCTTAATCATACTGATGAAATATGTCGCTTGATTATGGAGACCGATATCACCATTGATGAGTGGCACAAGCAGCGAGAGATATTCAGGGGGGGCTCCAACTCTACAAGCGAGATTGTGTTCGGGTTCTCCACTCTCTTTCTGAATCGAACAAATCGCTCTGGAATCATTAAGGGGGGAGTCATTGGAGGACTCGGTCAAAACGGAAATTACAAATTAGACTGTCGTTTCAATAAATCTGACTTAATCCGAAAAATACGTAGGATCGCTTCGTACAGGACGCAGATCAATCTTTCGCAACTGGACGCAGTTGAATTCATCCAGTCTGTGGTACCAAATACATCCCCAAATACGTTAGTCAACCTTGACCCACCTTACTTTGGCAAAGGGCCTGAGTTGTACACCAACTTCTACCGACCTGAAGATCATGCTGACTTGGCAGAAGCGGTTCGTTCTATACAGCGACACTGGATGGTTACCTACGATGACGCTCCTGAAATCAGAGAGTTATATAATAACTTCTCAACATACACATCCAACCTTAACTACTCCGCGCAATTAAAAAGGGTTGGAACAGAGTTGCTTGTGCTGGGTCCGTCACTAACACCACATCAATCTTCCAATTTGGCTCCACTATCAGATAGTGGAAAGCCAATAGCAATTGCTGCCTAGCAAATTGCTCAATCGGCTATTTTCTTTCACGATTTTTTGGACCGCAAAATAATTTGAGGCCGCGCTGGTCCCTGACGTAGTGCTGTATTATGGTGATGGTTGTGTGGACATCCTTTAATGCGGCAAGAAAGTCAGTGGTAGCGCTGGGAATTCCAGAACTGCGCTGTCAAGGTTGAAAAGCCACTAGGCAAGATGGGATGGGTGATGGTCATCATTACCATATTCATCGTTTACAGATGCACCACTACAGTCAACAACGCACCCAGGACACCACGCCCTTTTTTCTTGTGTAAAAATACACAAAAACCTTTCGCAATCATTAAATGTGTGTATAATTACACACAACAACATTCGGAGGAGAGATATGAAATCGATCGATCTCATTCGGATGCTGGAAGCAGATGGCTGGCAAGAGGTTAGATGCAAAGGCAGTCATCATCACTTCAAACACCCGTCGAAGCAGGGACTGATTACGGTGCCACACCCTAAGAAGGACCTACCCGCCGGAACTGTCAGCAGCATCCTGAGGCAAGCCGGGTTAAAGTAACCCGGCTTTTTCCGCAAAGGACCAAAGGGAGAAATATTTCAAGGGGATCATTCTGAGGGGGAATGCTATGTATTTACCTATCGCAATTCACAAAGATGACGGCAGCGTCTTCGGCGTGACGGTACCGGATATTCCGGGCTGCCATTCTTGGGGCGATACTGTTAGTGAAGCAATCAGCAACACCAAGGAGGCCATCAAGGGCCACATCGAAACCTTGTTGGAACTGGGAGAGAAGGTGGACGTGAATCCGTCCAAAATCGAAGATCTGGTCGATAACGAAGAGTATGCCGGGGCAACCTGGTTCTTGGTTGATGTGGATGACCTGCTGCTGGACCCAACACCAGAGCGCGTCAACATCAGCATTCCGCGTTTTCTTTTGCGCCGGATCGATGCAGTTGTATCAAATCGTCACGATACCCGCAGCGGGTTTCTGGCCAAGGCCGCGATTAAGGAGCTGGAACACTGCTGATTCAGCAGACCGGAAAAAGCCCGCTTCGGCGGGCTTTTTTTGTTCCATTACGGTCTATTTACACTGCCTGACCCGCTGGTCAGCTGTTCGCCGGAGTTGGGGGTGCGTATCGGTGGTGATATGCCCATTCTTGATAAAATCAATTAACAATTCGCCTTCGGCGCTGGGCTATTCTGATTGGTCCGCAAAATAATTCGAGGCCGCGCCATTATTGGCTTTCACGGCATGCGTTTTTGCATGTTTGCGGACCAGAAATAGGTCGCAAACCCGCATGGTTAATGGAAAACTTGGTGGGACTTAAAATCCGTCGAGGCTTAACCCCTCGTACCGGTTCGATTCCGGTTCCGGGCACCACTGGCATCACCGTGATTTTTCGCATGTTCCAGCAGGTGCCATTCAACTTTCCGCCGGTATGATGTTAGTAAAACTGCGAGCTTGGCTCGACCGGTTCCGGCGGGAGGAATACTGGCCGGGCGCCCGGGTGATCCAGAGAGTAGCGCAAGTAAAGCAATGCCCGGTTGGGGGCATAGTAATCCGAGCGTTCTATCGCAAACAATCCACCGGCAAAAAGTTCCGGGGTTACCTGATACTCCCACGCGGCTCGCAGCGAATGTCCTTGGCCTCCGCCCGAGCTTGCCGAGTATGTCGGTGCAGAGGTAAATGCCAATGCCTGGGCCTGCATCGCGCTGTCGGTGGGGTAGTAGGGCGCTTCCCTGGTTTGGGAGTGGGATGCCGAAACTGAGCCGCGCAGCATGTACGAGAAGCGCGCGGTGCGAGCGGCATAGGTGATGGGCAATGACAGCGATCGGTAGTTATGCGGGCTGTAGTATCCGCCGTGCCCGAAAGTGTACTCGCCGGCATTTTCCGAGAAGTCCCAGTACATCCCGGTGAGTCCGATGACGATACGGCGATTCTCCTCGTTGACGATGCGCCACTGTTCTCCGGCCAAGAATTGAAAGCGGCGATTGGTAAGGACATTGCGGCCCGTCAGGTTGTGCACGCCCAGCGAAGACCAGAAGCCGAAGGTTTCACCGCTGTCCAGGCTTAATCCGAAATTTCCGCCGGTTGCCACTACGCCCCCCCAGACTTCGCCCGTATTGGGATCCCTGGTGCCCGAATAGGACAACAGGCTGGCTGTGACCGGCCGGCGCGATGCCTCGAGTGAGTAGCCGAATGGGCCGAGGTCTCCCTTGTAGTGCATGCCGCCGACGACATTTGAGACATGGAAACTGCGTGGCGTGGTCCCGATATCCAGGCTGAAGTCGGTACGCTGGTAACCCGCAGTGAAGGACATTCCTTGCGCCGACTGATCCAGCGTGGCCGCCGTGCAATTCGTCCGGCACAGCAGCATGCTGCCGAAATCGCCATTGGCAGCCTCTACGCTGCCGGCGCTCAGTCTGACCAGATCCGTCCTGAAAAAAACCTCGTCATCCGGATGCCACGGCGTCTTATATTCCAGCGGTATTTCCACGGAATGATATTCCGATACGCCTGGCGTTCCCGTGCGGCTACGCAGGTCGATCGCGGAAGAAATCCAGCGTGAACGGCGATCTATCAGCGCTGCCAGTTTTCTTTCCTTCCAGTCGCGCTCGATTTTGTCGGCGCTGCCGAATTCGTCGATACCGACGAGTCCATAGGGCAGGGAGCTGTACCGGTTTGCATGCTGCCGGGCTGATCGGGTATCGGCCGGTTCGGCGATGACCAGTTTCTTCAGGTAATCGATCTCGTCATCCAGATGTCCGGTTCGCTCGGCGATTTTCCACGCGTCATAAAGCATGTAGGACTGTTTTGGGTTAGCGGCGAGGAGGCGGTCTATCAGCCTTTTCGCACGCGCATACTCGCCTATGTCAGCGTTGAGGTTGCTCAGGTGCAAGCCCACAGGGATATCCATGGCCGAAGGATCGGCCGTCCACTTGTCCAGCAGTTGCAATGCCAGGTTGCGTTTGTCCGATGCGATCAGGATTTTGATCAGTCCGCTCCGTGCGTCACTCCCCAGTTCGTCAAAATCATCGTGCGATGTGTCTACAGTGCTGAACAGTGCCCGGCCACGGCTGACTTCCCCGATCTCTGCCCATGCAAACGCGATTGCCAGGGTCTGCTCCCTGTTCCCGCGGCTGCTGGCTTCGGCATCGGATAACAGCTTCTCCGCTTCGTCCTTTTTGCCTTCCAGGGCTAACGATTTCGCCGCCGGAACGAGGTTTCGGGTCATCAGGCGTTGATGCAGTGTGGTCATCTCGGGGGTGCGTTTGTCCGATGGTATGCGGTTCAGGTATTTCAGCGCATCGCCGTTGTTGTCATGAGCGGACAGGTACAGTGTCAATGCGTACAGGGTATCCGTATCATTGGGATGACGTGCCAGATGCCCTTCCAGCAGCTCCCTGCCCTTGGTGAGCTGGTTTCGACCAGCGTACTGGCTGGCCAGTTTGTAATGCAGCCATGGATCGTCGGTGTCCACCTCTATGGCCCGTTCGAGATATTTGATGCCATCGTCGGTTTGTCCTTTCGCGAATCTCAAGTCGGCCTGATCTTGCAGCATGGTTGCTTCGATGCGTTTGATGGAAGGTCCCATCGCCTCGCGCTGTTCAGTCGATAATTGCGCAATGGCCAACTGTACTCTGGATGCCTGGCCCTGCTTGCGGAGCAGTTTGATGAGCTCCCTGATCGCATTGACGTTGAGCGGATCGATGGACAACGCTTTGCGATAGTTGGTCTCGGCGTCTTTGAATTGCTTGCGGTTCACCTGCGTCTGTGCGAGAGCGGCAAGTGATGCAGATTGCTGTGTTTCCTCAGCGGACGGGGCGGCGAAGCTGTGGTTCTGGATCGTACCCAGTGTCACACATAGCGCAAACAAACTTATTTTTTTGTACATTTCCACCTCGGAATTAATCGACCGGTGCGGTCGAATCTATATTGACCATCAAACCAACCCAGACCAAACAAAGTCAGCACTTGATCGTAATAGTTGTCAGTTTTGTCCTGTGGCGCCAGGGCAATGACACGCCGGTGTTGCTCGCGGAGTGCCGCCGTGAATCCGGACGATTGCAGGAATGGCAGCAATGCCGACGAGAATCCCGGTGGAGCAGTTTCCCTGGAGATGTCCTTTGCGCCTTGCATTTCGATGGTCCATATCCCATGGTCTGAGACCTGCCGCCCCAGCGGAGCCAGGCTGTTCAGGAGCAGGGTGCGGGCCGGGTCATGCTTGTCCAGCATCCCGGCCCACAAATAAACCCTGATGGCGTTATAGCCCACCCCCGCAACCGAAGGGTCGCGGTCGGGCCGGAAGCCCTTACCAGTCTGGTAATCCATCCATTCAGGAGCGTAGCCCTGAGGCATGGAGCGGGTGATGAGCATGATGGCGCTTTGGGCCAGCCTGTTCCATCCGGCGTCGGGATATACGGAGGCGAAGCGCCGGAAAATCTGTATCGGGGAATAACTGGGGTTCAGCCGCCAAGTGGCCTCGTCGGGATGAAAGCCCTTGGGGCCGGGCAGCAGGGTAAGCCCGAGTCCAGGGATATCGGCGGTCTCTTCCTGCAGGATGCGCGCGGCCAACAGGCCCGCGAATTTGGTGTACCGTGGGCTCTGCCACAGCTGTCCCGCTTCATGCAGGGCATATGCGATCCATAGATCGGCATCGCTGGCCGCATTGCTGTCGAGCACGCCCCAGCTGCCGTCCTTGAGCTGTCCCCATTGCCACGCGGGGAGCCGGGCGGTCAAATCGCCGCCTGCCAGATTGTCCTGTGTCCAACGCAAGATGCTGTCGAAGGCGGAACGGTCACCCGCGATCAATGCGAACAGGAGTGCATAGGACTGGCCCTCTGAGGTGGTTATGTGCTGGGGGATGGAGCGGTCGACGACCCGGCCGTCCGCACTGACGAATTTATCCCGGAATTTCTTCCAGTCCGGCCAGTTCTCACATTCGGTTACGGTCGAGGCATGAACGGGGAGCACGAATGCCAGCATGCAACTGGCAAGAAGTGCTGCCTTGATGATGGAGCGCTGGAACAATTATTCTCCCCCGAGATAAATTTTTTGCAGGCAGATTTCTGATGACTACCCGGCAAGCCTTTGAATTATAGCTTGATACGATTGTTGCGCCATATAGCATCCCCAAGCCTCATTTTCGGGCATCCGATGCGGAAAAATGCAAAAATAAAGCCGGATGGACGACTATGAGGTCCGGAATGACCGGGTGGGGACGTGTTTATGAGTGGACTAATCGACGCAAGCAAGGAGTCGGGTGATGCAGGGGAGGCCGTGAGACCGAGTTACGCCGAGATGGCGCTCGGGATATGGAGTTTCTACTTCATTGTGAAACTCGCACTGTACGGGTGGGGGCTGATCGGATTTCACAGCTGGGTCAATCTGGCTTTCGCGGTGTTTATCCTGATTCCCGTCAGGCATGTACTCTGGCGGCGGATCAAGCTGTTGGTCACGGTGCTGCTCGCGATTGCATTGCTGTATTACGATTCCTGGCTGCCGCCGATAGGACGCGTGCTGTCGCAGGCATCGCTGGTATCCGGTTTTAGTGCCGCTTATTTATTCGAGTTGGCAGGGCGCTTTGTCAGTCTTCCTGTGGTGGCGATGCTGGTTGCAACCTGGGGATTGTACTGGTTCGTATCGCGCTGGCTAAGGATGGACACAGTGGTGATCCTGACGATGGTGGCGATGCCTGCGATGGCACTATTTCAGGATCCGAAAACGAGCGCCGTTGCGCCACAGCAAGCCGCTGTGGAGGATGACCCCGACTGGTACGCCCATTCGGCACCGTCAACGGTATCGATAGGGCAGGCGGAGAACTCACAGGCTTCACTAACCCAGTCAGAACCAACGGCCGGTCAGGCAGGCACTGCGGGTAAGGAGGAGAGCGACAATCCGGTGCTCGATATGAACAAGGTGCTGGAGCGCTTTTACACACAGGAGTCGCTGCGCTCAGTTTCGTTTCCTACCCCAAAACCGGGTGACCTTCCCTTTGATGTCATTTTCGTTCATGTCTGTTCGCTGTCGTGGGACGATCTGCAGGTGACGGGGTTGGATAAGCATCCATTGTGGAGACGATTCGATATTCTGCTGACACGGTTTAATTCGGCTTCTACCTACAGTGGTCCAGCGGCCATCCGGATACAGCGTGCGGCATGCGGACAGCCTACCCATACCCAGTTGTATTCTGCGGTGCCCGCAAAATGCTATTTGATGGACAGCCTCAAGCGCAGCGGATTCGAGCCGAATCTTGTCCTGAATCATGATGGGCATTTTGATGATTTCCTGAAGATCATTCAGCGGCAGGGCCAGTTCAATGTCCCTCCGTTTCCCCTTGAAGGCGCGCTGATTGCCCAGCATGCGTTCGACGATAGCCCGATTTATGAAGACCTGTCGGTACTCAATCGCTGGCTGGAGCACAGGCAGAATTCGGCCAGCCCGCGCATCGCCGCCTATTACAACACGGTCAGCCTGCATGATGGCAACCATCTGGCCGGACCCAATGCGAAGCTGAACAGCCAGGAGAATTTCAAGCTCAGGCTGACTAAATTGCTGGACGATCTCGATCAGTTCATGCAGGACCTGGAGAAGTCGGGGCGGCGTACGGTTGTCGCGATGGTGCCGGAACACGGTGCGGCATTGCGCGGCGACAGGATGCAGATTGCCGGATTGCGTGAGATTCCCAGCCCGGCGATCACGCTGGTGCCGGTCGGCATCAAGGTTGTCGGCACTCAACGCAGCGGCGACATGCTCAAGGTTGGCAAGCCTACCAGCTATCTGGCCGTTTCCCACATAATCGCGCGCATGCTGGATAAATCGCCTTATAAGGCAAGTAGCTTCATGCCGGCAGACTACATCGCGGAATTGCCGGTAACGCCGTTCGTGGCGCAAAACGAGGATGTGGTGATGGCGGGATACAAGGGGCGTTATTACCTGCGCCAGGATGATTCGGATTGGGTCGATTATACGGATTTCTGATCGAGAAAAATGTTGCACACATAAACCCTTCATCAAACGATACAATGTGTTAAAGTATTCAATTGGATAGGAATACTGGTCGTCAATATCAGAAAATAAATTAGAGCGTGAACTCAACACGCCGGCAGATGCAGACAGAAGTCCTTAAAAAAATTTTGGACCGTATCGAATCAGGGGTGTCATGAGTGAACTGAAACAGCTGGGCCGTTATGAGATCGTCCGCGTGCTAGGCAGTGGTGCGATGGGCGTGGTCTATGAGGCGAACGACAGCAAACTACACCGGCGTGTGGCGATCAAGACCATCATCAAGAGTGCAATGGTCGATGATGCGCAGGCAGCGGATTATTCCGAGCGGTTCATGCGCGAAGCTCAAGCGGTTGCCCGCCTCAATCATCCCAATATCGTGACCGTGTACGATTTCGGCGAGGAGGGCGACATCGCCTATTTCGTTATGGAGTTCATTCAGGGACACGAACTCAAGGAGCACCTCGACAGCGGCGTGCAATTCGCGCTTCCAAAGTCGTTGGGATTGATGATAGACCTGCTGGGTGCGCTGGATTATGCCCACAGTCACGGCATCGTCCATCGCGACATCAAACCGGCAAACATCATGTTGGACCAGACCGGCAGGCTGAAGCTGACCGACTTCGGCGTGGTCAAGATGATAGACAAGCAGGATGGCACGCAGGCGGGGACCATGGTGGGCACGCCGGGCTATATGTCCCCGGAGCAGATTCTGGGCACTTCAGTGAGCCCAAGGTCGGATATTTTTGCCGCCGGTGTGGTGCTCTACCAGTTGCTGACCTGGAAGAAGCCTTTTACCGGCGAAGGCGTGTTCACGATACAGCAGAAGATCGTCAACGAAGACCATGTGCCTCCCTCCACCCTGAATGCCAGCCTGCCGCTATTTCTTGACCAGGTGGTAAGCAAGGCGCTGGCCAAAAAACCGGAAGATCGCTACACGCGCGCAAGCGAGTTTGCCGATGATCTCAAGCGCTTTCTCGCAATGGATGCGCAGCAGGCTGCGTCGGCCGTACAGGATGTCGAGAAGACCATAGTCGGTTCGGGCGCGGCAGCGGACAAGACCATCGTTACGCTCGGCGGCGCGCAACAGACTGCCGAAAAGACTATCGTCATCGGATCGGGGAAGGGCGCTGCGGGTCAGAGTGACATGGAAAAATATCTCGTGGAACGGGCCAAGCTCGATTCGATGTTCGACGAGAAATTCCACAAATTCATCACGGTGATGTTCACCGACCTGAAAGGCTCGACGACGATTGCCGAGAAGGAGGGGGATATCGTCAGCCGCATGTTGATCAAGGCGCAGAGCGATATTCTCCTTCCCGCGATCAAGGAAAATAACGGCGTTTACGTCAAGTCGATAGGCGATGGCAGCCTATCGTATTTCGAAAACGCGTTGGACGCGGTACGTGCCGCGGTACGCATCCAGAAGGAGATGGATGCGCTCAACATGTCGAAGAAATTCAAATTTCCGGTGCTGATGCGTATCGGTATGCATTCCGGCAAGTGTGTGGTCGAAGCAAACGATATTTATGGCGACGTCGTGAACACGGCGTCACGCTTCGAATCCTCCGCCGATCCCGGCGGGATACTGATGTCCGAGGATACTTACAATGCCCTGTCGGACAAGGCGGAAATCTACAGCCGTTTCGTCAAGCAGGTAACACTCAAGGGCAAGCAGGAACCTTATAACGCTT
Source organism: Gallionella sp. (assembly GCA_036401875.1). Taxonomy (GTDB): domain Bacteria; phylum Pseudomonadota; class Gammaproteobacteria; order Burkholderiales; family Gallionellaceae; genus Gallionella. Next base: position 9,519 of record DASWTZ010000012.1, on the reverse strand, counting down.
ACAAGGCTTTCTGGAACCCACAGGAGATCGAGCTTGACATCAAGGGCAAGGAGGGGTTGCCCAGGCAGGAGGCAAATGTGCCGGTTCGATCGTCGGGGATGAAGCTGGTCTGGGGTGCGCTCCTCCTGGTCGGGATTGTGTTGATGCTATCCTTGGGAACCAGGTTCCTCGGTGGGACGCAGCAAACGGAAAGCCGGCGTTCGATAAGCGAATCGGTCAGCCCCGCTGAAACAGTGAATCCCTCGCGTTAAGCAAAATGAAGATCGGGAATCCGATGGCTAATGAGTACCGTGTATGGCATGTCGCCATGGCGGGAGCGTTAGTGATCGGGGCCATGTTCTACCTGCTGCATTTTACCGCTGTGTATTTTGACAATCCGCAGCAGTTGTACCTCGGCTGGGGGTGTTTCCTCGCCATTTTGCTGATGTACAAATTCAGGAAAACCCGTCAGCAGCCCCTGCGTTTGCTGCTTCTGGTGATTGCGACATTCCTCGCCTTGCGTTACATCCAGTGGCGTACGTTCGAAACCCTGCTGTACAGTGGACCGGGCGACTTCATCGGGATGACGTTACTCTATCTGGCGGAAGTCTACGGACTGATCATTTACCTGCTCGGAATGTTCGTCAATATCTGGCCGCTGGACAGCAGGATCATCCCGCTGCCGGCAGAGACGGAGAAACTGCCTACCGTGGACATATTCATCCCGACCTATAACGAGTCGGATGACATCGTCCGTATCACCGCCACCGCCGCAACCCAGATCGATTATCCAAAGGAGAAGCTGCGGATTTACATCCTCGACGATGGTGGTACCCAGGCCAAGCGCAGTCATCCCGAGAGCGGCATGGCAGCATGGGAGAGGCATTATCGCCTGCGGGCGATGGCCACTGAACTCGGTATCGGCTATTTCACGCGAGAGACCAACCAGCAGGCCAAAGCCGGGAATATCAACCATGCGCTGCAGTACAGCGATGGTGACGTCGTGCTAATCCTAGACTGCGATCACGTACCGACCAGGGACATCCTGCAAAATACCATCGGGCATTTTCTCGACGATCCGAAATTGTTCCTGGTGCAAACGCCGCACTTTTTCATCAACCCGACGCCGATCGAGAAGAATCTCGAAGGGGTGGCCAACCCGTCCGCCGAGAGCGACATGTTCTACCGTCGCATCCACCCCGCGCTAGATTTCTGGAACGCCAGTTACTTTTGCGGTTCGGCCGCGCTGTTGCGGCGCAAGTTCCTGATGGAGGTGGGGGGGATCTGCGGCACGACGATTACCGAGGATGCCGAAACCGCTTTCCAGCTGCACGCTCGCGGCTACAACAGCCGTTATGTCAATCGCCCGATGGTGTGCGGCCTGTCGCCAGAATCCTACGATGACTACGTGATCCAGCGTTCGCGCTGGGCCCAGGGGATGGTACAGCTGGTGATGCTTAACAATCCGCTGAAAACCAGGGGATTGTCCATCCCGCAGAAAATGGCCTATTTCAACTCCAGTTTCTTCTGGATGTTCGGCTTCGCGCGCTTCATCTATTTCATCGCGCCGGCGATGTACCTGATTCTGGGGTGGAGCATCTACCATGCCTCGTGGATGCAGATTTTTGCCTTTACACTGCCCTATGTGCTCAGCATCTATCTGGTGATGGATTTCTTCTATGCCGGGTCACGGCAGCCGTTCTTCTCGGAAATCTACGAGAGCGTCCAGTCCTTATTCCTGATCCCGGCGGTACTATCCGTGCTGCTCAATCCGTGGAAACCCGCATTCAAGGTAACCCCCAAGGGGCTGACCAATGACAAGAACTATCTCAGCCCGTTGTCTGCACCGTTCTTCCTGGTGATCGGCATCAACGTGATCGCGGTGATCCTGGCGTCCGTCAACTGGTTTGCGGACCCCTTGTCGCGCGACGTGATCGCGGTAACAGTCATCTGGTGTTTTTACAATCTCTATCTCGCGGTGGTATCGCTGGGCGCATTCTGGGAGCGCCGGCAGGTGCGCAAGTTTTATCGCATAGGCGCAACTGGAACGGTAGACGTCCATTTCGCGCGGCTGGGCGCAAGCTATTCCGGCAAGGTGCGCGACGTTTCGCTGACCGGTATCGGCTTCGAGATCGAGCTTCCATTCTTGCCGCGTGAGCAGGAACAGGTCACGCTGCAGGTTCAGGATAGCTATGGACGTACCTATCGTTTCGAGAACAGGATCCAGCGCGCCATCAACCGCAACGGCAAATACTTTTGCGGCAGCGAGTTCATGTTCAACCGGGTTTCCTACGCCGAGGTAGTCAGCTATGTTTTCGGTGACAGCCAGCGCTGGCAGGACAATTGGAACCAGAAGACCGCGTCGCGCGGCACCTTCCACATGCTGCTGTACTTCATCAGGACGGGCTTCACGGGTTTCATCGGCGGGGTCATTCCGCTGCTCATCCATACCCTGTGGCGGCTCTGGAAACTGGGTGTGAAGCTGACGACCACGCATATCGTGCGCGACAAGGCGCTGGGGATACTCAGCTGGCTGGTGTATTACTTCTACCTTGTATTGGCTTCCTTGGTGCAATTGATGGACCGCAAGCAGGCGCGCAAGCTGCAACGCATCAATACCAGCGGCGCAGCGACCATTTATTTCCCGCGGCTGGATGCAACCCTGTTGGGCGAGGTGAGCGACGTTTCGCTGACGGGCATCGGCGTGATTTCTGAACTGCCTTTCCAGATCAGGGAGCGTGAGCATGCCACGATCAAAATCACCGGCAAGGATGGAGAGATGCACCAGTTCGCCAGCGTGATACAGCGTACGATCAAGCGTGGCGACAAGGTGCTGTTCGGAGCGGATTTCATTGTCGATGTTTTTTCCTATCCCAGAATCGTCCGGTTCGTCTATGGCAGCAGTCTGCGTATGCTCGATTACGTGCTGTTGCAGAGCGATGGGCTGCTGGCTCAAGGTGGCGCCGTCACCGGAAAAATGGTGGCGCAGATTTCCAATTGGCTGGGAACTGTGTCGAGCAACCTTAAACAGGTTCTGGCTGTCCTGTTCCTAAACCCTGAATATCGAGAAAAGCTGATCAAGAGGAAGGCACTATGAGTAAGATTATTGCACTGGCAATGGCATGCGCATCTGTTTTGCTGTTTTCATCGGCGCATGCCGAAACCATCAAGTTGCCGCTACAGGAATTCACCTCGGCCGGTGCGCTGGAAATTCGCTGTATCACGGGAGGGCAGAATCTGTCCATCCCGATACCGGAGCGCTGGAATGTGCGCAACATCAAGCTCGGCCTGCATTACACCGTGTCGAATAGTCTTATTCCAGAGATTTCGCAGATGGCTGTCAAGTTTAATGGCGAACTGGTCACGCAAATGAAACTCAATTCGCTTGCACCGAACGCGACCATTGATATTCCGCTGCCGCTGACCTATCTTGAACCCGGCTATAACACCGTAACCTTTCAGGTGGCCCAGCATTACATGATGAGCCAGTGCGAGCAACCATGCTCACCGGATCTGTGGACCAACATCAGCGTGCGCGACTCGTTCGTTGAAATCGAATACGACCTGAAACCGTTGCCATTAAAACTGGGTGAAATTTCCGACTGGATTTTTGATCCCAAGCAGTTCCCGGAGGCCACCATCAATCTGGTCATGGATGAGACCACGCCCGAATCGGTGACGTTTGCCGGAGTCGTGGCCTCGGGTATTGCCAGGCGTTTCGATTACCGCAAGGTGAAATTTACTCACTCGCCCGAGATCATGCCTGACAGGGATAATGTGCTGATCGGTACCAGCGGCTTCACCGACAGCGTGCTTGCGAAATATGGCATCACCCCCACCCAGATCAATGATGCCGGGCTGGTCAAGGTGTTCCATCTGCCCGGAAAGGCAGAAGGGGCAGTGGATAGCAGTCATGCGCTGATTCTGATAACCGGTAAGGATGCAAAGCCGCTCAAGATTGCCGCCCAGACCTTTGCCAACATGTCACTGTCCTATCCCGGGACACGCGAGCTGCATGCATATGAGTTCAGCATGCCGGACATTTCCATGTATGGAGGGCGCGAGGTTCTCAACTCCGACAAGGTCTATGATTTCAATTCGATGGGGATGTCAACATACTCATTCTATGGTTTCAGCGGAAAGCCTTCTAAGCGCGGGTACATCGGCAGCGGATCAGAGCTGTCATTCCGGCTCCCACCCGATTTCCTGATCAAGCAGAACCAGTATGCGAAGCTGGTCCTTAACTTCTCCTATGGAGCAGGAATGCGGTCAGATTCTACCCTTAGCCTGTCGGTGAACGAGAAGCAGGTACGCGACATCCATCTGGACAATGTTGGCGGGAACTATATCGAGGGTTACAAGATCGACCTTCCGACCTACCTGTTCAAGCCCGGGACAAATACCATCAGCTTCAAGCCCTTCCTCAATACGATCCGGCAGGTCTGCGATGCCGTCAATACAGACGGGCTGTTTGTGACCATCTTTGACAACTCGACCCTGTATTTCCCGCCGATGCCGCATTTCGTCGAGATGCCCAAGCTGGAACTGTTTGCGCTTAACGGCTTCCCGTTTACACGCTGGCCGGATGGCTACGAAACCCTGGTCTATCTGCCGAAGCACGACAGCGCATCCATAGATACGGCGTTCAACCTGATCGGCATGATCACCCAGCGGAACGGGTTCCCTCTGTTCGGTACACAGGTGGCTTTTGCCGAACCAGCCGACTGGAAGGGGGACATGCTGGTGATCGGCAAGGCGGCTGACATTCCCGCCTCAATTGTGAGCAGGGCGCCCATGCAGGCAGACGGACTCTCGACCGTGCCTTATCCGGTAAGTCGTGGCTGGGATAGCGAAACTTCGATTTCATACAGCAGGCAGAAAAGCGGATTGGGCGAGGGGAGTGGCGTATTGATGGAGTTCGAGTCCGCCAATCAGAAGGGCCGCTCCGTGGTGCTGGTCACGGCACAGACTGAAAAAGACCTGCTGACGCTCGGCGATGCGTTGCTCGAGCCCGGCATCTTGTCGCGCATATCCGGGGACATGGCGCTGATCAAGCTGGATGTACCGGATTATGACCTGACCAGCCTCTCATCCGGCAAGAAGTATTCCACGGGCGACAAGGGGGACATTTCAGCCGTAGCATCCTTCCTCTATGCCAACAAGTACGCAGTCTATGTCCTGATCGCGCTGTCGATTATCCTGTTGAGCGTGATCGGGTTCTGGTTGCTGCGCCGTTATCGTGCAAAACGTGTGGCGGGTAAGCAATAACCGTTTGATCGATATGAAACATGCGGCAGAATTGCCGCATGTTTGGGCCAGAGTTGTTTCGTGGTTTTCGGGGTGAGTTTGATTGCATTTTTTTGCATTTACCGGAGATTTAATCTTTTCCCGGTGCAGGTATAATCCGCGCAAACATTCAACCTACAAGGAAATATCGTGTCACTCTCTACCCGTGTACAAGCCATCAAGCCGTCACCCACCCTTGCCGTTGCTGCGCGTGCAGCCAAGTTGAAGGCGGAAGGCCAGGACATCATAGGACTGGGAACGGGTGAGCCGGATTTCGACACACCTCAGCACATCAAGGATGCCGCAATCGCGGCGATCAACAAGGGCTTTACCAAGTACACCGCCGTCGGCGGCACGCCTGCGCTCAAGCAGGCCATCATCGCAAAATTCAAGCGCGACAACGGTCTGGACTATACCGCGAAGCAGGTGCTCGTCTCCTGCGGGGGCAAGCAGAGCTTCTTCAATCTGGTTCTGGCCACCATCAATCCCGGCGACGAGGTGATCATCACGGCGCCATACTGGGTGTCATACCCGGACATCGTGATCATCGCCGAGGGCAGGCCGGTAATCGTGCAGGCCGACATCACACAGGGCTTCAAGCTGACGCCGGCACAACTGGAAGCGGCGATCACGCCCAGGACGAAGATGGTTGTGATCAACAGTCCCAGCAATCCGTCCGGCGCGGTTTATACACTGGACGACCTGAAGGCGCTGGGAGAAGTGCTACGCAAGCATCCAGGCATCCTGATTGCGACGGACGATATGTACGAGCACATTGCGCTGACTGATGAGAAGTTCTGCAATATTCTGAACGCATGCCCCGACCTGTATTCGCGCACCATGGTGTTGAACGGCGTGTCCAAGGCCTATGCGATGACCGGGTGGCGCATCGGCTATGCAGCAGGACCCGAGCACATCATCACCGCAATGGAGAATGTGCAGTCGCAGAGCACTTCAAACCCGACATCCATTTCCCAGGTGGCGGCCGAAATCGCGCTCAATGGCGACCAGAACTGCCTGGCACCGATGATCAAGGCATTTCGCGAGCGTCATGTATTCGTGGTCGATGAACTGAACAGGATTCCGGGTGTGAAATGCCTGATGGCGGGCGGCGCATTCTATGCCTTCCCCGATGCGCGCGATGCAATTGCGAGGCTGCACCAGCAAGGCCGAATCAAGGAAACCACCGACATTGCGCTGTCCGACTACCTGCTGGCCGAAGCCGGCGTGGCCGTGGTGCCCGGCTCTGCCTTCGGCAGCGAAGGTTACTTCCGCATTTCCTTCGCCACGTCGATGGAGAATCTCAGGAATGCGCTGGCGCGCATTGCGAAAGCGCTGTCCTGAGTATTGGCTGAACGGCTACTCCGGAAATCCATCCGGAACGCACCTGCTTAACAACCCCTGACGTGCCGTCAATTCAGCAATTTCTGAATCAGCGGATTGACTGGCATGATGGTGGTGCCACCGTGTATCTGTCCATCGGCGGATTCGCCTGTGGCGTTCTCGTTGATCATCTGCTGGATACTTTTTTCCGGCTGTTTTTCCGGCTTTTTCTGCGTGGTCGGCGTTGCCGGCATCACGGTCACCTTGTTCCTGACGGTCCCCGATGATTCCAGATTCAATTCTTCGCATGGTTCGGTCGAATAGGTGATATTCCGGCCGTCCGTACACTTGTACGTGGCGGCGCTCGCGGGGGCGAACGAGGTGCTTAAATACAGGGCTACAAGCAAAAATAAAAGTCTACGCATCGATAACTCCATGATCACACTTGCTTATTTTGAATCCATCACCCAGACGCCAGCCCAATCATCGGGAGGGGGATTATCCCTCAGGTGCCGTGCACGCTCGATATAGATTTGGCTGGGCTTGTCATTGGGATTGAGATGTGCGGCTTCGCTGAATAATTTGATGGCCTGATCCCAGCGACGGGCGCGATAGCTGGACAGTCCTTCCTTGAACAGTCCCAGTACCTCCGCCAAATGCGGAAAGCTGTCTTCATTATGGTAGGCAAGGATCTCATATACCGAAACGGGCCTGGTTTTTCCTTTCACAACGACCAGGTCGATCTCCCTTTTTCGGTAGGTTCCGTTCAGTTTGCGCACCGTGAATTCACTCACCAGAATCTTGGCGCCATATTGCTTGCAGGCCGATTCCAGCCTTGACGCCAGATTCACGCCGTCACCGATGATCGTGAAGTCCATACGCTTGCTGGAGCCGATGTTCCCGGACACGACGCTGTCGGTGTTCAGCCCGATGCCGATATTGACGGGTAGCTTCCCTTCACTGAGGCGTTGCTGGTTCCACTTCTCCAGCGTCTTGATCATCGCGATGGAGGCACGTACCGCGCGGTCCGCATCATCCTCGTGCCCGACGGGGATGCCGAACGCTGCCATGATGGCGTCGCCGATGAATTTGTCCAGCATGCCTTCCTCTTTCTGGATGCAGTCCACCATCAGCGTGAAATACTCGTTTAACAGGGCCACCGTGCCCTGTGCACCCAACTGTTCGGTCAACGTGGTGAAGCCGCGGATGTCGGAGAACAGCACCGTCGCCTCGACATTCTGCCCGCCCAGCATTTCCGCGCCTGTAGCGACCAGCCGGTCGGCGATGCCGGGATCCATGTAACGCGCCATCGTCGATTTCATGCGCTTCTCGCTGCTGATATCCTCGATGACAAACATCGAACCGATGCGTTTCTGATCAGCGTTGAGCAACGGCTGAACGGTGAGGTTGACCGACAATGTATCTCCATCGACATGCAGCGGCGCATCCATCGAGGTGTGCGGCTGGCCGCTTTCCGCCACCAGCTTTAGCTTGTCGAGCACCCAGGCGTTTTCGCCTGCGAAGAATTCGGCCACCGGTTTCTTCAATACATCGCCCGTGCTGACCTTGAGGATACGCAATCCTGCCGCATTGCAGGTGGCGATACGCTCGTTCTCGTCCAGTGTGATCAGCCCGTTCGACATGGATTCGAGCATCGCGTCATTGTAGTTTTTCATCGCCTGCACATCGGCAAACAGCTTGGCGTTTTCCAGGGCGATGGAAATCTGCGCGGTGAAGGCGCGCAACCGCGATTCGTCGTCATTGGTAAACGGTCCGCCGCGCCGGTTCAGCACCTGGGTTGCGCCTATGGTCTTGCCGTGCTTGTTGATGATGGGTACGCACAGGATGGAGCGGGTGAAAAAACCGGTCTTCTTGTCGAACTCGGGATTGAAGCGCAGGTCGGCGTAGGCATAGGGGATGTTGATCGATTTTCCCGAGGTGAACACTGCCCCCGCGATACCGAGGTGGTTGGGCAGGCGAATCTGCATCGATTCCAGCCCCTGTCCGACTTCAGACCACAGCTCGTTGGTCTTCTCGTCGTTCAGGAACAGCGTCGAACGTTCGGCATTGAGCATGCGCGTAGCCTCACCCATTACCCGCTGCAGTAACGAGCCGAGTTTGATCTCGGCGGTGACTTCCGAGACTACGTCGATGAACTCCATCTCGTGCTTGTGGCGGGCCTTCATGCGTTCGATGAACTGGGCACTTTGCAGTGCAAGCGTTCCCTGGCCGGTCATGGCTTCCAGCAGGTCCAGATCGTTCCTGGTAAATTTTCCCTTGAGCTTGTTGAGGCTCTGCGCCACCCCGATGATGGTTCCGGTCACAGTCCTGATCGGCACACAAATGACGCTACGGGTGACAAAGCCGGTCTGCTCATCGATGGTCCGGTTGAAACGGGTATCCGAGTAGGTGTCATGAATGATCAACGACTCGCCGGTGGTGAATACGTGGCCGGCGATACCGACATTGTTGAGCATCCGGATCTCGCGCTGGATGCTGCCCTGGGCGACGCGCGAATACAGCTCGTTGGTCTCAGGATCGTTCAGAAACAGCGAGCCGCGTTCGGTATTGAGTTGGGTGGTCGTCATTTCCACCAGTGCGTTTAGCACCCCGTCCAGCGTGTCATAGGCGGCGATCTTGTGTGAGACGTCCAGCAGCAACTCGACCTTGCGCAAATGGTGCAGCTGCTGTGCGTTGCTGTCGGTCATTTCGGGTTTCCTGCGGACTGTTTTGGCGGTGGTCTGTTTCATTTTCGAGCGACTCATGCTGTGGGTTGGGCAGTGCGGGATTCGATCTGCCCGCGCAGCGTTCGGATGGTTTCCTGCAATTGCGTTATTTCAGTATTCGCTGAATTGAGTGTCTTCCTGACGCTGTTGTCCTTGTCCTGGTGCGATTCTTCTAGGGCGACGCGCAATGAGGCGATGGTAGCTT
>DASWTZ010000011.1:0-10529 GCA_036401875.1 Gallionella sp. | reverse complement strand
GCGGCGAGGTCGTCGATGCTGCAATCGGAGGGTTCGGATTTCATCAGCCAGTAACGCATGCTTCGTGTCCACCAAGAAAAAGTGCGACCTGGATAGGTCGCACTGGAATAAAGCCCCCCGCCTGTGCCGTTGACCCAGCATCTTGAACCTGGGTTCAAGAGGGCTGCTAGCCAGTCACTTCAGGTACATCCGCCCGATCTTTCGATCCGGGGACGCGCACAACGGTAACATTGAGGATTCGCAGCCTAAGCCTTAGCTTATTGGTTCAAAGAATATATGAGCCTGACGAACACCGCAGGGGACAAACCGTAAAAATCGCAAATCAGAATAGCGTGTCTTGCTCGGCCAAGGCCTCGTCGATTGCCGTCTGCATGGAGTCCATTCTACGCTTTAAGTCCGCAAGGTCAATTCCCTTGCCGACCTTGGTGGTGAGCAGCTCGTGTGTGATATTCAATGCCGCCATCAGGGCGATGCGCTCGACGCTGGCGATCTTGCCGGCATCGCGGATCTCGCGCATCTTCTTGTCCAGATAGGCGACAGCGTCCAGCAGTTCGCCGCGCTCGTCTTCGGGGCAGGCGATGCGCAATTCCCGGTCGAGTATCTTGATGTCCAGTGTCTTGGTGTTGCTCATGTCTTGTCTTCGGGGAGGGAGGCCAGCAGTTTTTCGAGACGCGCCTTCGCGACATCCACCTTATCGCTGCATTTGCGGTTGTTGCTCAGCGCGTGCGCCAGCTCCTGGCGCAGCTGGTGGTTTTCCGCGCGCAATTCGCCGCTCATCTGTATGAGCCGGGCAAGCTTGGTCTCCAGCGCGGTCAATTCGTTTTCCATATACCGACTATAGTTTGAAAAGTGCTGCTAAGTCAAACAGTAAGGGTGTCTTATGCAAGCAATTTGTAAGGGGATTGATTCCCGGCCCGGACGGAATGTCCTTAAGGGTGTTGGGGGATGTTCGGGCTGTGTTAAAGTGCGCGCCGCTTGAGGTGCTTAGTCTGCATGCAGACGAGTTAAACGGGAAGCAGGTGCGGGAATGTTGTTCCCCATGCCTGAGCTGCCCCCGCAACGGTAAGCGAGTGTGGGTCCGCCAGTGTGCCACTGTGATTGTTCATGGGAAGGCGGCGGATCAAGACTTGCGAGCCCGGATACCGGCCTCGGGCTAAGTCGGGAAATGCTGCGGGTGGCGCATGGACGGCAGGCGGACTTCCCTTCGGTTAGTTGGCACTTCCTGTCGCTCGCGGTATTTCCTGTGTTCGAACATCCCAACGGGGAACCTTGGGATTTTTTCAGGAAAATATCTAATGAAACAGCAAAAACTTCTCGCCGCAATATTGTGCGCCGCATCCTCGTGCAGCTACGCGGCAGACGACAACGAGCCGCTCCCGATACTGGTCGTGACCGGTACCCGGATCGAGCAACCGCTGCAACAATCCCTGTCCGATACGGCAGTCATCACCCGGCAGCAGATTGAAGATTCGCATGCGGTGGATGTCGCCGCAGTATTGAAGCAACTCGCCGGCGTCGAGTTCTACCAGTCTGGCGGCACGGGCATGCAAAGCAGCCTGTTCCTGCGCGGGGGCAACTCCAGCCATGTGCTGGTGCTGGTCGACGGGGTGCGCATCAACTCGGCCACCACCGGCACGACCGCGATCGACCAGCTGATGCTGGACCAGATCGACCACATCGAGGTTGTGCGCGGCAACGTCAGCAGCCTGTACGGATCCGAGGCGATCGGCGGCGTGATCCAGATATTCACCCGGCGCGGCAAGGGCGAGCCGTCGTTCAATGCAAGCGCGGGCATCCAGACGCACAACACCCGGCGGTTTGCCGCAGGCTTCGGCGGGGAGGCCGGCAATACGGCATTCAACCTCCAGGCGTCGAGATTCGCGACGGACGGCGTTTCCGCGATAAACCCGGAAATAGTTGCTGGTATTCAGCCGGACAATGATGGCTATGACAATACGAGCTTTTCAGCGAATGCCCGTTATGCACTTAGTAAGGAACATGGTATTTCTTTTTCGGCTTTGAATAGCCGGGGAAATAATCAATATGATCAGTTGCGATATGACCCCCTGACGTTTGCTGTGATCAGTTTGACGACGGATAAAAACACCAACCAGCAAAACATCAGCAAATATTCCTTAACGTCTGAAGATCGCTGGACCGAATATTGGCAAAGCAAGCTGCAACTTGCTCAAGGGGCGGATGATTTACGGGATTTTCTTGATGGTGTAGAAGTAGAAAGTGTAAAAACCATCAACCGTCAGGCCAGTTGGCAAAATACCTTGTCCGTGGGTTCTTCTGCAAGTCTGCTGCTCGGTCTGGAGCGGCTGGATCAGAAAGTAGACAGCACCGGCATTGCCTACACACAATCCGGGCGCAAGGTGGATTCAGCCTTCGCCGGCTACTCGGGCTACTTCGGCGCACATCAGGTGCAGGCGAATGTGCGCCAGGATCGCTATTCCGATTTCGGCGCGGCGAACACCTGGTCAGTGAGCGTGGGCCATGCGCTGGGCGATGCTTGGCGCGCAGCCATCGGCGTCAGCACGGCATTCAAGGCGCCGACCTTCAACGATATGTACGGTCCTGCATCGTGGGGCAGCAATCCCGATCTTGTTCCGGAACGCTCGCGCAACCACGAAGCGGGGCTGCACTACGCGGCAAACGGCCAGAGCATGGATATCGTGTATTTCAGCAACCACACACGCGACCTGATCGTCTACCAGTGGCCCGGCATGGTCAATCTCGATGAGTCCCGCAACGACGGCGTGGAGTTCGGCTATGCCGGCGAGTTTGGCGACACCGGGATAACCGCGGCGGTGACTTCGCAGAATCCGCGCGATACCGCGACCGGCGAGGTGTTGCTGCGTCGCGCGAAGTCATTCGGCAATCTGGGCCTGACGCAGCAGCTGGGCGCATTGAAGCTCGGCGGCGAGTGGCAGTACAGCGGCAAGCGCGCAGACTACGACATCAACACCTTCGCCCGCACCACCCTGGCGGCCTACAGCCTGGTCAACCTGACGGCGAGTTATGCGTTGGGCGGGCAATTCGACCTGGCGATGCGCGTGGATAACCTGTTCGATCGGAATTACATGCTGGCGCATGGCTACAACACCCTTGGGCGGACTGTTTTTGTCGGCCTGAATTACCAGCAATAAGAGCTGGTCGAAAGCGGAAAAGGCGGCAAGTCCGCCTTTGCTTTTATTTCGGCTTCGTGTACTGTTGCCGGCATTGGAACGGCACTCATCAAAGGAAATGCAAATGAAAAATACTCAAACCAGAACCCTCGCGATCTTCGCGGCGCTGGCCGCGCTGATGGCGGCGACCCGGTTCAACCATTTCGGTTCGGCGGTCGCGCTGCCGGACGCCTCGCTCGCGGTATTCTTCCTCGGCGGGCTGTACCTGTCGCGCTGTTCCGCACGCGCCTCCGTCGCCGCATTCGCCGCGCTGATCATGGGTGCGGGCATGATCGACTACTACGCGACTGCGATGCAGGGTGTCAGCGACTGGTGCATGACCCCGGCCTACTGGTTCCTCGCGCCTGTCTACGGAAGCCTGTGGCTGGCCGGACGCTGGGTCGCGCTGCGCCGGACGGCGCAGGGCAGGGGACTGCTGGTGCTGGGTGCGGCCGCATGGGCCGCCACCAGCCTCGCCTTCGTGCTCTCCAACGCCGCCTTCTACCTGTTCTCCGGATACTTCGCCGGGATGGGCGCGGCCGAATACGCCTCGCGCGTCAGCGAGTACTACGTTTCCTACGTGGCCATGGCATTGATGTACATCGCTGTGGCGGTAGCGATACATGCGGCGATTAGGATCGCCGCGAACCGGCAGGCAGCCACCTCGGCCTAGCCTGATCCGTCAGCAGGACTGCCGGACGGCCTCCGGCGGTCTTGTGTCAGTTCGGCGAATGTTGCCTGCCTGTCATTCCCCCCACTTCTTCAGCAGGTGCTGCTCGACGCCCAGGTGGTCGAGCACCCGCGCCACCACGAAATCCACGAGGTCCTGCACGCTCTGCGGATGGTGATAGAAGCCCGGGTTGGGCGGCATGATGACCGCGCCTGCGCGGGATAGCTTGAGCATGTTCTCCAGATGGATCGCCGAGAACGGCATCTCGCGGGGCGCCAGAATCAGCGTGCGCTTTTCCTTGAGCATCACGTCGGCGGCGCGGCAGATCAGGTCGTCGCTGATGCCGCCGGCGATCTTGCCGAGCGTTCCCATCGTGCAGGGGCAGACCACCATCGCATCGCCGGGGTTGGAGCCGGAGGCCATCGGTGCATACCAGTCCTGGATGCCGAATACTTTCAGCTCGCCGCTGAATTTTCCGAGCCGTTCCGCTAACATCTGTTCGGCGTCCTGCGGACGGCTGGGCAGGGTGAGGTCGAGTTCCTGCTTTGCGACTATCTGCGCGGCCTGCGAGTACACCAGATGCACGCGCTGTCCGTCCTGCAGCATGCATTCGAGCAGGCGCATGCCGTAGGGCAGGCCGGATGCGCCGGTGAGGGCGAGTGTAATAGTCTTCATGGTTGAGGCTCCATTTCCTGTTTGCCGTCATTATCCATGAATCGCGCCGCGATCAGGCCGTTCACCGTGCCGAATACCAGCGCGGCGGCGGCGAAGACCGGGATCAGGTAGGCGATGCCGCTGTGCGGGATCAGCCACAGGTAGACCACGGCCAACTGTCCCGCGATGTGCGCGAAGGCGGCATGGATGCTGTGGCTGACCGGGCCGAACCAGTGGGCCGGCAGGTGTCGTGCTACGGCGAGTGCCAGCAGGCTGAGCACCGCCCCGGCGAGGCTGAGGAAGAATCCGGGTGCGAGGAAACTGCCGAACAGCAGGCTGCCCGCGACCACGCGCAGCAGCGTCACCCAGGCCGCGACGCGCCAACCGTAGCGCGCCAGCACAATCAGCGTGACGATGTTCGCCAGCCCCGGTTTGACGCCGGGCAGCGGCGAGGGGATGGCGTTTTCCAGCACCGTCAGCATCAGCGCCACTGCCGCCATCCGGGCGACGTGGTGGTCTTCGGCGGTAGTGTTCAGCAGGATTGAGGATCGGGGATCGGAGATCGGCGGCGTGGAGGTTCTCACTCGATCCTCACTCCTTATTCCTCTCTCCTGCATCTCAGTAGTTGAGGCTGTCATATTTTTTCCGGTTGCCGGTCAGTTCGACGCTCAGTTCGTTCGGCAGGCAGATCGCGATTTCACCAGCGTGCTGCAGCCAGCCCTGGCGCACGCAGTACTGGCGGGGACTGGGGTCGGAGCTGATGCGCGCGCGGCGCTTCTCTATCGAGACGATGCTGGTGCCGAGCGGACCGGGCACTTCGATCTGCTGGTCGCGCGCCAGCGGCACTTCGCGGAAGACCTTCCCCCCGCTGCGGATGATGGCGCGGTCGGCCATTCCGCCGTTCCACACGCATTGGGCGATCAGGATTACGCACAGGCAACCGAGCGACATTGTCAGCCAGTCGCCAGGCCTGATGTGCCGCAGTGTTGCCGGGCGCATGGTGTCAGGCGAGCTGGCGATGCCGCACCAGCACCTGCTGCTGGTGCTCGAAGTGCCGGGCGAGCTTTTCGGCGAAATAGACCGAGCGGTGCTGGCCGCCGGTGCAGCCGATCGCGACGGTCAGGTAGCTGCGGTTATCGGCGATGTAGCTGGGCAGCCAGCGCTCGATAAAGCCGCTGATGTCGCGGAACATGTCCTGAACGCTCGGGGTCTGTTCCAGGAATTCGACTACGGCCGCATCGCACCCGTTCAGCGGACGCAAGACCGGATCGTAATGCGGGTTGGGCAGGCAGCGCACATCGAATACTAGGTCGGCATCCAGCGGGATGCCGTGCTTGAAGCCGAATGATTCGAACAGCAGCGTGAGCCGGGCGCGGTCCAGCTTGATGAATTGCTTGATCCACGCGCGCAGCGCGTTGGCGTTGAGTTCGGTGGTGTCGATGTGGTGGCCTATGCTGCTGATCTCGGCGAGCAGCTCGCGCTCGTGCTGGACGCATTCGGGCAGTGTGCGTACGCCGTCGTTGAGCGGATGCATGCGGCGGGTCTCGGAAAAACGCTTGATCAGCGTGTCGGCCTGCGCATCGAGAAACAGTACGTGGACGGCGGTGCCGCGCTCTCTGATCTGCTCCAGCAGCGGGGGGAGGCGCTGCACGCTGTTGGCGCTGCGTACGTCGATGCTGACTGCGATGTTGCGGTATCCGGCGGTTTGCAGGTGTTCGACCAGCGTGGCCAGCAGGTCGGCCGGCAGGTTGTCGACGCAGTAATACCCGCTGTCTTCGAGCACCTTGAGCGCGATGCTCTTGCCGGAACCGGATAGGCCGCTGATCAGGAAGAGTTGCATGATTGTTATTGTTCCCCGTGCATCATCTGGTCATGCCGGGCGAGGAATTCGTCCATGCTGTTGATGCCGCGCTGTTGCAGCACGAAGTTGCGTGCGGCGGCTTCGACGAGCACTGCGAGATTGCGCCCGGCGACCACCGGGATGTTCACGGTGCTGATGTTCACGCCGAGGATTTCCTGGTGCGAGGCGTTGATCGGCAGGCGCTCCACCTGGGAGAGGTCACCGCCGGGCGGCCGGTGCAGGTTGACTATAAGCTTCAGGCTTTTCTTGCGCCGCACGGCCGTTTCGCCGAACATGATGCGTATGTTCAGAACGCCCAGGCCGCGTACTTCGAGGAAGTCGCGCAGCAGTTCAGGGCAGCGTCCCTCCAGCGTATCAGGCGCGATGCGGTGCAGCTCGACGATGTCGTCGGCGACTAGGCCGCCGCCGCGCGTGATGAGTTCCAGGCCCAGTTCGCTCTTGCCGACCGCACTCTCGCCGGTGATCATCACGCCGACGCCAAGCACGTCGAGGAACACGCCGTGGCGCGTCGTCGATTCGGCCAGTTCCTTGGCTAGATAGTGGCGGATCAGCCACATCAGGTGCACGCTGGGATTGGGCGAGGCGAACAGCGGGATGTGCGAACGGTCGGCAAAGGCGATCAGTTCGGCGGGAATGTCGTCCGTACCGGCGACGATCAGGCAGGTGGTGCCGCTTTGCTCGATCTGACCGAACGCGGCATCGCGTTCGGACTCGCCAAGCTGGCGCAGGTAGTCCAGTTCAGTCGCGCTGAGCACCTGCACCCAGTTCGGGTGGACCAGATTGAGGTGTCCGACCAGCCCCTTGTTCGATGCATTGACCTCTTCGCTGTCGATGAAGCGGTCGGATCCATCCGCACCAGCCACGCGGCGCAGGCCGAGACGTGCCTGCTTGTCGTCGAACAGCTGGCGGATGTTGACCCGGGTCATGTCGGGCTGTTCCAGTCGTTGAACAAGCTATAGATGCAGGCGGTATCGTCGCACGCCAGCAACTGGTTGCGGAACTGCGCGTCGCTGAACATCTGTGCAAGTTCGCCGAGGATCTGCAGGTGCAGGTCGGTGGCGCGTTCGGGAACCAGCAGCACGAAGATCAGGTTTACCGGCTGGCCATCAGGCGCGTCAAACGGGATGGGGTGGGTGGTCTTGACGAATGCGGCGGTCGCGTCCTTCAGCTTTGCGATGCGTCCGTGCGGGATCGCCACCCCGTGCCCTAGCCCCGTCGAACCGAGCTTTTCGCGGGTGAACAGGCTGTCGAAAACCTGACTGCGCGCGATCTGCTGGTTGTTTTCGAACAGCAGGCCGGCACGTTCGAATACACGCTTCTTGCTGGTGGATTCGGTATCCAGCAGGATGCAGTCTGGTAACAGAATCTTCTTGATGAGGTTCATGTTTGTAATCCGGTTGAAAATGCCAATGCCCGGTGATCGTCCTAGACAGCGGTTGCGGCGGACACGGTAGGCGCCGATACGTCTGTCTGTCGAACACGATGAATGTGAAACTGAGCCTGCATATCTTCCTAAGTTGAGAAGTTGGCCAAAAAAACGGGCGGCATCGCTGCCGCCCGTGATTGCTTATTCCGCTGCTGCGTGTTTGCCGGAATCGTCGTGACGGCGATCGGCAACCTTTTCCTTGTGCTTCACCACCTGGCGATCCAGTTTGTCCACCAGCGCATCGATCGCGGCATACAGGTTCTCGTCTTCGCATTCCACGAAAACGTCCTTGCCGCTGATGTGCACGGTGGCTTCGGCTTTCTGCTTCAGCTTTTCGACGGAAAGGATGATGTTCACATCGATCACGTTGTCGAAATGGCGTTTGATCTTGCCGAATTTACCGGTCGCATATTCGCGAATGGCGGGGGTGATTTCCAGGTGGCGTCCGGTCAGGTGGATGTTCATGTTGTGCTCCTAGTTAGAGTGATTTACGGAGGTTCACCGGGAGTATTCTTAACGAATCCCGGTACTTTGCTATGGTACGCCGGGCGACTACTATACCCTGCTGTGCCAAGATTTCAGACATGCGGCTGTCGGTCAGCGGCTTGCGCTGGTCTTCCGCACCGACCAGTTGCCTGATCAGTTCGCGTATTGCCGTGGAAGAACAGGTGCCGCCGCTATCCGTAGACAGACCGCTGCCAAAGAAATGCTTGAATTCGAAGATGCCCCGCGGGGTCAGCATGAATTTCTGGGTGGTGCTGCGCGATACCGTGGATTCGTGCAGTTCCAGTTCATCGGCGATCTCGCGCAGCACCATCGGGCGCATGCTGATCTCGCCATGTTCGAAGAATTCTTCCTGCCGCTCGACGATGGCCTGCGCAACGCGCAAGATGGTGTCGAAACGCTGCTGCAGGTTCTTGATCAGCCACTTTGCTTCCTGCAGTTGCGCAGACAGTTGCGATGAATTTTTGTCATCGCGCTGCTGCAGGATGTTCGCGTAGAGCTGGTTGACGCGCAGCTTGGGCATCGCCTCGGTGTTGAGCCGGACACGCCATTTATCCTTGTGTTTTTCTACGATCACGTCGGGAATCACATAATCGGCCACGGTCTGCCCGTATTCCGCACCCGGTTTGGGGTTCATGCCGGTGATCAGCTGCTGGGCAATGCGCAGTTCATCGTCTGAACAATGCAGTTTCCGCTTGATCCCGGTGAAATCGTGGGCGGCCAGCAGGTCGAGATGTTGGCTGACCAGCCGGACAGCCAGATCGCGTTGCGGCGTATCTTCCGGCAACGCCTTGAGTTGCAGGGCCAGGCATTCGCCCAGATTGCGTGCGGCAAGCCCGGGCTGGTCGAGGTGCTGCAGTTGCACCAGCGCGGTTTCCAGGTCATCCAGCGTGATTCCCAGCTCTGCGGGCAACATCTCGGCGAGTTCCTGGAGATCCTGCGACAGGTAGCCGTTCTCGTCCAGCGTCTCGATCAGCATCCCGACCACCTTGCGGTCATTCTCGTCGAGCGTACTGGTGGTCAGCTGCTTGTGCAGGTGGGCACGCAGGTTTTCCTGAACAGCGGCCTGTTCGGGATAGTTGTCGTCCTCGTCATCGGCGCTGCGTATCGCCCCTGTGCCGCTATTCCAGTCGACCGGCTCGTTGCCGAAATCGTCTGCGCTGCTGTCGTCTCTGCCAGACTGTTCGGTGGCATCGCCGGAAGGGCCGGACGTACTGCCGGGGTTGACTGAGGAGTAGACGGTGGCTGCCGGCTCGTCACCGGCCTCCAGCATCGGATTTTCTTCCAGCAATCTGGCCACTTCCTGGTGCATGTCCTGCGTGGAGAGCTGCAACAGACGAATAGCCTGTTGCAGCTGAGGGGTAAGCGTCAGTTGCTGGGATACTCGAAGTTGAAGGGTGGGTTTCATTGCGCAATGTCTTGGCGTGCATCGTGGGGGATTTTCTATGTCACAGCTTGAAGTGCTCGCCCAGATACACTTTTCTTACGCCTTCATTATAAATGATTTCGTCCGGCTTGCCTTCGGCCATCACCGCCCCGGCATTGATGATGTAGGCGCGGTCGCAGATGCCCAGTGTCTCGCGCACATTGTGGTCTGTGATCAGCACGCCGATATTGCGTTCCTTGAGGAAGTTGATGATCTTCTGGATGTCCAGCACGGCGATCGGATCCACGCCGGCGAACGGCTCGTCGAGCAGGATGAAGCGCGGCTTGATCGCCAGCGCGCGGGCGATCTCCACGCGCCGTCTTTCACCCCCGGAGAGGCTGATGGCCGGGTTGTCGCGGATGTGGGTGATGTGCAGGTCTTCCAGCAGCGCTTCGAGCTGGTTCTGTACTTCGTCTTCGGCGAGCTCCTGCAATTCCAGTACCGCCTGGATGTTCTGTGCCACGGTCAGGCGGCGGAATATCGAAGCCTCTTGCGGCAGATAGCCCAGCCCGAGGCGGGCGCGACGGTGTATCGGCAGGTGGGTGATGTTCTCTGCATCGACGAAGATCTCGCCGCCGTCTGCGGCGACCAGCCCGACTATCATGTAGAACGAAGTGGTCTTGCCCGCGCCGTTCGGCCCGAGCAGGCCGACCACCTCTCCGCTCTTCACCGACAGCGATGCATCGTGCACCACGGTACGGGAACCGTATTTCTTCTTCAATCCTATTGCGCGTAACTCACTCATTTCGGCTCCACCGGTTTAACGTTGACACCTGCGCCGGCAGGCTGTTTGTTGGATGCGGGCGGCGTGTCTGCAT
>DASWTZ010000010.1:0-22321 GCA_036401875.1 Gallionella sp. | reverse complement strand
GGAGACCTGACCTCAGGCGACGTGAAATACCACCAAGGCTTCTCGGCGGATATCGCCACGCCCGGCGACATCCTGCATGTCGCGCTGGCGTTCAACCCCTCGCACCTGGAGATCGTCAACCCGGTGGTGGAAGGCTCGGTGCGCGCGCGCCAGCACCGCCACGGGGACCACGACGGCGCGACGGTGTTGCCCGTGTTGATGCACGGCGACGCGGCGTTTGCCGGGCAGGGCGTGGTGATGGAGACGCTGGCGATGTCGCAGACGCGCGGCTACCGCACCGGCGGAACGGTGCATGTCATCATCAACAACCAGATCGGCTTCACCGCATCCGATTCGCGCGACACCCGTTCCAGCACGCACTGCAGCGACGTCGCGAAGATGATAGACGCGCCTATCTTCCATGTGAATGCGGACGATCCCGACGCGGTGTTGCTGGTCACCGAGATTGCGCTGGATTACCGGATGCAGTTCAGGAAGGACGTGGTGATCGACCTGGTGTGCTTCCGCAAGCTCGGGCACAACGAGCAGGACGAGCCGCTGGTCACACAGCCGTTCATGTACCGCTACATCCGCAAGCACCCCGGCACCCGCGCGCTGTATGCACAGCGCTTGGCAGAGCAGGGCCAGATCGGCCCCGGCGAGGCGGAGGAAATGATCGCCGACTACCGCAAGTCAATGGACGAGGGGCGCAACTCGATCCAGCCCGCGCTCGAGAAAATGGACAAGTCTCGGCGCGGGGCGAGCGCCGTCGACTGGGCTCCGTACCGCGACGGTGTCGAGTGGGATGCGCCCGTGGACACCGCTGTTCCGCTGGCGCGTTTGCAGGAGCTGTCCGTCCCGCTGACCACCGTGCCGGAGCATTTCACGCTGCATTCGCGCGTGCAGAAGATCGTCGAGGACCGCATCGCGATGGCACGCGGCGAGTTGCCGCTGGACTGGGGAATGGCGGAGAACCTTGCCTATGCCACGCTGTTGACCGAGGGCTATCCGGTGCGCCTGAGCGGGCAGGACAGCCGGCGCGGCACCTTCTTTCACCGCCATGCCACCTGGCACGACCAGAACCGAGTGGAATGGCACGAGGGCGCCTATACGCCGCTGCAACATCTGGCGCCCGATCAGGCGGATTTCGTCGTGATCGATTCGCTGCTCTCCGAGGAGGCCGTGCTCGGCTTCGAGTACGGCTATGCGACCGCCGAGCCGGATTCGCTGGTGCTGTGGGAGGCGCAGTTCGGCGATTTCGCCAACGGCGCGCAGGTGGTGATCGACCAGTTCATCGCTTCCGGCGAGGCAAAGTGGGGCAGGATGTGCGGACTGGTGATGCTGCTGCCGCACGGCTACGAGGGGCAGGGTGCGGAGCATTCATCCGGGCGCATCGAGCGCTACCTGCAACTGTGCGCCGACTACAACATTCAGGTGTGCATCCCCTCCAGCCCGGCGCAGATGTTCCACCTGCTGCGCCGTCAGATGCTGCGGGCGATGAGGAAGCCCTTGATCGTGTTCACCCCCAAGAGCCTGCTGCGCAGCAAGGACGCGGCCTCGCCATTGGAAGACCTGGCCCGGGGCAGGTTCCAGCCGGTGATCGCCGAGGTCGATGCGCTGGACAACAACAAGGTGCGCCGCATCATCGTGTGCAGCGGCAAGGTGTATTACGAGCTGCTGGCGGCGCGTCGCGCCAGGGGCATCGGCGACATGGCGATCGTCCGCCTCGAACAGCTCTATCCGTTCCCGCACGACGGCTTCACCGCACAGATCGCCGCCTACCCGAATGCGACGGAAGTCGTGTGGTGCCAGGAAGAGCCGGGCAACCAGGGTGCGTGGCACCGCATCCAGCATTACCTGCTGCGCCACATGCGCCGCGGCATGCGCCTCGATTACGCGCTGCGCCCCTCATCGGCGGCGCCCGCCGCCGGCTACCTGGCGGTACACCAGGAGCAGCAAAAGGCGGTTATCGAAGCCGCCTTCCGCGACGATCTCGACAACAAACCTAATCCGGGAGCATCACACCATGAGCATCATTGAAGTCAAGGTTCCGCAACTCTCCGAATCCGTATCCGAAGCCACCCTGCTGGCCTGGCACAAGCAGGCCGGCGAGGCGGTGAGCGAGGGCGAGAACCTGATCGACATCGAGACCGACAAGGTGGTGCTCGAAGTGCCGGCCAGCCATTCCGGCGTGCTGACCCGAATCATCAAGGGTGACGGCGAAAAGGTCGGCAGCGAAGAAGTGATCGCGCAGATCGACACGTCCGCGGTCGCGGCGAAAACGGCCCAGGCCACGACGGCAGGCGCGCCCCTGACCCCCTCGGTGCGCAAGCTGGCGCATGAGCTGGAAGTCGATACCGCCAGCCTGAATGGCAGCGGGCGCGGCGGGCGCATCACCCGCGAGGATGTGCTCAATGCGATCCAGCAAGTTTCCGCCGAAAAGCCCGCCCAAGCGGTTTCCACCCTCGCCCCATCGGGCAACCGCCCCGAGCAGCGCGTGCCGATGACGCGCATCCGCCAGCGCATCGCCGAACGCCTGCTGCAATCGCAACAGAACGCCGCGATCCTGACCACCTTCAACGAGGTGAACATGCAGCCGGTGATCGACCTGCGCAACCGCTACAAGGACGCGTTCGAGAAAAAGCACGGCATCAAGCTCGGCTTCTCCTCATTCTTTGTCAAGGCCGCGGTGCAGGCGCTGCAGAAATTCCCGGTCGTCAACGCCTCGGTGGACGGCAGCGACATTATCTACCACGGCTATTACGACATCGGCGTCGCGATCGGCAGCGAGCGCGGCCTGGTCGTGCCCATCATCCGCGACGCGGACAAGCTGTCGTTCGCCAACATCGAGAAGCAGATCGCCGATTTCGCCGCGCGCGCCAAGGACGGCAAGCTGACGATGGAAGAACTCACCGGCGGCACCTTCTCGATCTCCAACGGCGGCGTGTTCGGCTCGATGCTCTCCACCCCGATCATCAACCCGCCGCAGAGCGCGATCCTCGGCATCCACGCCACCAAGGACCGCCCGGTCGCCGAGAACGGCCAGGTCGTCATCCGCCCGATGAACTACCTCGCGGTCTCCTATGACCACCGCATCATCGACGGCCGCGAGGCGGTGCAGTTCCTCGTCGCGATCAAGGAGTTCCTGGAGATGCCGGGGCTGGTGCTGCTGGACCTGTAATGCAAAACCTCCGGGGTTGCCCGGATGCTACATAATTCCGCTTTCTTTTTGGCGAAGCAAAAGAAAGTGACTAGCTGTCGGGCTACCCCCGACAGTTTTGACTTTGGATACTCACATGAAGAAATTTCGTGCCTACCGCATCTTCGAAGAGAACGGAAAATCCCAAGGCCGTTTCGTCGAGCTTCAGCTTTCCGACCTCGACCCCGGCGAGGTGGCCATCAAGGTCCACTACTCCAGCGTGAACTACAAGGATGCACTCGCGGCGACCGGGGCGGGCAAGATCGTGCGACGCTTTCCCTGCGTGGGCGGGGTGGATGCGGCGGGCATCGTGGAGAGTTCGTCCGATGCGCGCTTCAGGGCGGGCGACGAGGTGCTGGTGACCGGCTACGGCATGGGGGTGGACCACGACGGCGGCTTTGCCGAATACGCGCGGGTGCCGGCCGACTGGGTCGTTTCCTTACCGCGAGGACTGTCGTTGTTCGACGCGATGGCGCTGGGCACGGCGGGCTTCACCGCCGCGCTGGCGATCCACCGGCTGGAGCAGAACGAACTCGTGCCGGAGAAGGGTAAGGTGGTCGTCACCGGCGCCACCGGCGGGGTGGCGAGCCTGGCGATCCAGATGCTGGCGCAACTGGGCTATCACGTGGTGGCGCTGACCGGGAAGGATTCCGGACACGATTACCTGAAGTCGCTGGGGGCGGCGGAAATATTGCCGCGCAAGGGACTGGAGATGGGCACGCACCCGCTGGAGAAGGCGCAGTGGGCGGGGGCGCTCGATGCGGTGGGCGGCGAGACGCTGGCCTGGCTGACCCGCACGATGCAGCAGAACGGCGCGATCGCCAGCTTCGGCAATGCGGGCGGGATCGAGCTGCACACCACGGTGATGCCGTTCATCCTGCGCGGGGTACGGCTGATCGGCGTCGATTCCGCCGCCACCGCGATGCCGCTGCGCCGGGCGATCTGGCAGCGCCTGGCCAACGAGCTCAAGCCGCAGCGGCTGGTCCAGGTGGTGCGCACGATCCACTTTTCAGAGCTGCCTCAGGCGTTTCCGCAGATGCTGCAAGGCCAGCACCGCGGGCGCACGGTGGTGGGGATTACCCCGGCAGGTTAGTGCTATAATTCGCCCGTACAGCTGGAAGCAGACAGCGCGAAAGTGGCGGAATTGGTAGACGCACTGGATTTAGGTTCCAGCGCCTCGCGGCGTGAGAGTTCGAGTCTCTCCTTTCGCACCAGCACACATTCAACTTCAAAATCTTAAGGAATTCAGTATGTCCAGCGTAGAAACTGTGAGCGCGTTAGAGCGCCGTATTAACGCATCCATTTCACAGCAGGCCTTGCAAGGCGAGGTGGCGGCACGTTTGAAAAGCATCGGTCGCAACGCCAAGATTTCCGGCTTCCGCCCGGGCAAGATTCCGGCCAAGGTGCTGGAGCAGTATTACGGCGCGCAGGCCCGCCAGGAGGCCGTGGGAGATGCGATGCAGCGCGATTTTGCGAAGATCGCCCAGTCGCAGGACCTCAAGGTGGCCGGATACCCGCAGTTCGAGCTCAAGTCCGCCGATCTGAATGCGGATCCGATTGAATACAGCGCGACCTTCGAGGTGTACCCGGAAGTGGCGCTGGGTGACTTGGCGGGCGAGCAGGTGGAGCGTGCGGTCTTCGAGCTGAGCCAGGCGGATGTGGACAGCACGATCGAGACGCTGCGCAAGCAGCGCGTGAGCTACGGCAAGGTCGAGCGTGGGGCGCAGAACGATGACCAGGTGCGTATCGATTTCGTCGGCAAGCTCGATGGCGTGCCGTTCAACGGCGGGACTGCCGAGGATTTCGCGCTGGTGCTGGGCGCCGGACGCATGCTGCCCGATTTCGAGAAGGCGATCACCGGCATGAAGGCGGGCGAGGTCAAGTCGTTCGATATGACCTTCCCGGCCGATTATCACGGCAAGGATGTGGCGGGCAAGCAGGTGAATTTCACGATCACGGTGCGTTCGGTCGAGGCGCCGAAGTTGCCTGAAGTGGATGCCGAGTTCGCCAAATCCATGGGGGTGGCGGAGGGCGATGTGGCCAAGCTGCACGACGAAATCCGCAGCAATCTGTCCCGCGAGGTGACGCGCCGCGTGAAGGCGCGCCGCAAGGAAGCGGCGCTGGACGCGCTGCTGAAGGTTGCCAAGTTTGATGTGCCCAAGGCGCTGGTGGAGAACGAGGCGCATGTCCTGATGCAGCAGACCGTGAAGGAAATGGAGTCGCGCGGCATGAAAATGAAGAACATGCCGCTGTATCCTGAGTTGTTCAACGAGCGCGCCGAAAAGCGCGTCAAGCTGGGCCTGATCTTGGCGGAAGTTGTGTTGAAGCATGGCTTGAAGGCCACGCCAGAGAAGGTGAAAGCCCTGGTGGAAGACTATGCGCAGAGCTTCGACGATCCTGCGGACGTGGTGCGCTGGTATTACGCCGACCCGTCCCGCCTGCGCGAGGTCGAGAATCTGGTGCTGGAAGAGAATGTCGTCGACTGGGTTGCCGGACAGGCGAAGGTCGTCGACAAGGCCGTTACCTTTGATGAACTGATGGGGAGCTGATCGCATGGAGTATCTGGAGCCGCAGGATGTAGGTCTGGTGCCGATGGTCGTGGAGACCAGCGGTCGGGGCGAGCGCGCCTATGACATCTATTCGCGTCTGCTCAAGGAGCGCGTGGTGTTTCTGGTCGGCGAGGTCAATGACTACAGCGCGAACTTGATCGTGGCGCAGATGCTGTTCCTGGAGTCCGAGAATCCAGAGAAGGACATCCACTTGTACATCAATTCGCCAGGCGGCTCCATTTCGGCTGGGATGGCGATCTACGACACGATGCAGTTTATCAAGCCGCAGGTCTCCACGCTGTGCATCGGCATGGCGGCCTCGATGGGAGCCTTCCTGTTGCAGGCGGGCGAGAAGGGCAAGCGTTTTGCACTGCCGAACTCGACCGTGATGATCCACCAGCCGCTGGGCGGTTTCCGCGGGCAGGCCTCCGACATCGAGATACACGCCAAGTACATACTGAGCCTGCGCGAGCGGCTGTATACCCTGATGGCCCAGCATACCGGCCGCTCGGTTGAGGAAATCGCGCGGGACAGCGAGCGTGACAATTTCCTTTCCGCTACCGAAGCGGTGGAATATGGATTGGTGGACAAGGTTCTGGACAAGCGTGTCTGATGACGGCTGGATATCCGAAACAACTGGATGGAGTAAGTAACGATGGCTGACGAAAAGACCCCGGACGAGAAACTGCTCTATTGCTCATTCTGCGGCAAGAGCCAGCATGAGGTGCGCAAACTGATCGCCGGCCCGTCGGTGTTTGTTTGCGATGAGTGCATCACGCTGTGCAACGACATCATGCGCGAGGAGGTGCAGGGCAGCCAGTCGCAACCCGACAAGACCGACCTGCCGACGCCCAAGGAAATCTGCGCGACGCTGGACGAGTACGTGATCGGCCAGGAGCGGGCCAAGAAGATATTGTCCGTGGCGGTGTACAACCATTACAAGCGCCTGAAGAACACCGACAAGGACGGCGTGGAGCTGACCAAGAGCAATGTCCTGCTGGTCGGCCCTACCGGGTCCGGCAAGACCCTGCTGGCGCAGACGCTGGCGAGGATGCTGAACGTGCCGTTCGTGATGGCGGATGCGACCACATTGACCGAGGCGGGATATGTCGGCGAGGACGTCGAGAACATCATCCAGAAGCTGCTGATGAGCTGCGATTACGACGTTGAAAAAGCGCAGCGCGGGATTGTGTACATCGACGAGATCGACAAGATTTCGCGGAAATCCGACAATCCGTCGATCACCCGTGACGTGTCGGGCGAGGGCGTCCAGCAGGCATTGCTCAAGCTGATCGAGGGGACCAAGGCGTCCATTCCACCACAGGGCGGGCGCAAGCATCCGAACACCGAGTTCCTGCAGGTGGACACAACCAACATACTGTTCATCTGCGGGGGCGCATTTGACGGCCTGGAAAAGGTGATCCAGAACCGCTCGGCCAAAGCCGGCATCGGTTTTGGTGCGACCATACGCAGCAAGGACGAGCGCAAGACTGGCGAGACCTTGCGCGAGGTCGAGCCGGAAGATCTGATCAAGTTCGGTCTCATTCCTGAGTTTGTGGGGCGGCTCCCGGTGGTCGCCACGCTCGAGGAGCTGGATGAGAGCGCGCTGATACGGATTCTGACTGAACCCAAGAATGCCTTGACCAAGCAATACCAGAAGTTGTTTGCGATGGAAGGCGTCGATCTCGAATTCCGTGAGGGCGTGCTGCTGGCGATTGCCCGCAAGGCTTTGGCGCGCAAGGCTGGCGCACGCGGATTGCGTTCGATACTGGAGCATGCACTGCTGGATGTGATGTTTGATCTGCCCTCCATGGACAGTGTCAGTAAGGTCGTGCTTGACGATACGGGCCCAACAGGCGAGATAAACCCTATCGTGATCCATGCCGATTCGCACAAGGCGGCATAGCATCGGTTTGATTTGAATCGCTCTTTTATCTTGTCCGGTGGGGTGCTTGAATTATTTCAGGTGAGCCCCATCTAACCTGCCACTCAACGAAAAGGTTACTGCCATGTTAGAACAAGATACCCAGATCCCTG
The DNA here is from genome assembly GCA_036401875.1 of Gallionella sp. GTDB lineage: Bacteria > Pseudomonadota > Gammaproteobacteria > Burkholderiales > Gallionellaceae > Gallionella. Next base: position 14,557 of record DASWTZ010000010.1, on the reverse strand, counting down.
TTGTGAGTAACTTGCACCCGTTGCTGCCCCTGCGCGATGTGGTTGTATTCCCGCACATGGTGATTCCCCTGTTTGTCGGACGCTCCAAATCTATCAAGGCGCTGGAAACGGCGATGGAGGCGGGAAAGAGCATCGCGCTGGTCGCACAGAAATCCGCCACCAAGGATGATCCGGGCACGGATGACCTGTATGCCATCGGCAGCATGGCCAATATCTTGCAAATGCTGAAATTGCCGGACGGTACGGTCAAGGTGTTGGTTGAGGGTACCCAGCGCGCTCATGTGCTGCATGTGTACGACGTCAAGACACATTTCGATGCCGAAGTGCAGGTCGTCCCCGCAGAAGACGGCACGAGCAGCGAGTCCGAGGCGATGCGTCGCGTGCTGATCGCCCAGTTTGACCAGTATGTGAAACTCAACAAGAAGATTCCGCCCGAAATCCTGACTTCGCTTGCGGGTATCGATGATGCGGGGCGTCTGGCCGATACGATCGCCGCACACCTGCCGCTCAAGTTGGAGCAAAAGCAGGAGGTGCTGGAAATATTCGGTGTGCGCCAGCGCCTCGAACATTTGCTGGGACTGCTTGAAGGCGAGATCGACATCCTCCAGGTCGAGAAGCGCATTCGCGGCCGCGTGCGGCGCCAGATGGAGAAGAGCCAACGCGAGTATTACCTGAACGAGCAGGTCAAGGCCATCCAGAAGGAGCTGGGGGATGGCGATGAGGGCACGGATTTTGACGAAATAGAAAAAAAGATCAAGGCGGCGCACATGCCCAAGGAGGCGCGCAACAAGGCGGAGGCCGAGTTGAAGAAGCTGCGCCTGATGTCGCCGATGTCTGCCGAGGCGACGGTGGTGCGCAATTACATCGACGTGCTGATCGGGTTGCCCTGGAAGAAGAAAACCAAGATCAGCGCCGACCTGAAAAAGGCCGAGGTGGTGCTGGAGGAGGATCATTACGGCCTGGACAAGGTCAAGGAGCGCATCCTCGAGTACCTGGCCGTGCAGCAGCGCGCGGACAAGATGAAGGCGCCGATTCTCTGCCTGGTCGGCCCGCCCGGAGTGGGCAAGACCTCGCTTGGCCAGTCGATCGCGCGTGCGACTAACCGCAAGTTTGTGCGCATGTCTTTGGGCGGTGTGCGCGACGAGTCCGAGATTCGCGGGCATCGACGCACCTATATCGGTTCCATGCCCGGGAAAATCCTTCAGAACATGAGCAAGGTCGCCGTGAAGAACCCGCTGTTCCTGCTCGACGAGGTGGACAAGATGGGCATGGACATGCGCGGGGATCCTTCTTCGGCCCTGTTGGAAGTGCTTGATCCCGAACAGAACAGCACTTTCGTGGACCATTATGTCGAGGTCGAATACGACCTATCCGACGTGATGTTTGTCGCGACGGCCAACACATTGAATATTCCTGACGCATTGCTGGACCGCATGGAAATCATTCACGTTTCCAGCTACATGGAAGACGAGAAGATCAATATTGCCACCCGCTATCTGGTACCCAAGGCGATCAAGAACAATGGCCTGAAGCCGGAAGAGATCCATATTTCAGAAAGCGCATTGCGCGATATCGTGCGTTATTACGTGCGGGAAGCCGGCGTGCGGGGCCTTGAGCGGGAAATTTCCAAGATCTGCCGCAAGGTCGTTAAGGCATTGCTGCTCAAGGAGCGCGATACCAAGCTGACCATCAACTCGCGCAACCTTGATAAATATCTTGGTGTGCGCCGCTACTCTTATGGTGTCGCCGAGAAAAACAATCAGGTGGGGCAGGTCACCGGTCTGGCCTGGACGGAGGTCGGTGGCGAGCTGTTAACCATCGAGGCTGCGGTGCTGCCGGGCAAGGGCAAGACCACGACGACAGGCAAGCTCGGGGATGTGATGCAGGAGTCGATCCAGGCCGCCCTGAGTGTGGTTCGCAGCCGTGCCAAGCGGCTGGGGATAGATGAGGAGTTTTATCAGAAGACCGACTTGCACATTCACTTACCGGAAGGTGCAACGCCCAAGGATGGCCCGAGTGCGGGGGTAGGGATGTGCACGGCGATGGTTTCTGCGCTGACCGGCATTCCGGTTCGTGCCGACGTTGCGATGACGGGCGAGATCACCCTGCGGGGTGAGGTGCTGCCGATTGGTGGGTTGAAGGAAAAGTTGCTTGCTGCGCAGCGCGGTGGCATCAAGGTCGTGCTGATACCTGAAGAAAACATCAAGGATCTGGCGGAGATACCGGACAACATCAAGAACAAATTGGACATCCATCCGGTGAAATGGGTCGATCAGGTCCTGGAGGCCGCACTGGAGCGCAGGCCGGAGCCATTGGTGGAAGTGGCTGAAAATGTGGCAACTATTCCCATGGCCGGCGAGGTGGGTCAGTCCAATTCGACTTTGGTTACCAAGCACTAGCGTGAAATCCTGTGCTGTCCGGGTGTGCAAGAAGCAAGAAATATTTTTTGTAATGGCTTGACCAAAGTCCAGAAGCCTTGATATAAAGCCGTTGCAGGACACTTCCTGTTTCTTTATCCACTCACAAAGGGGACTTACGTGAATAAATCTGATTTGGTTGAAGCAATTGCAAAATCCGCTGACATGCCTAAAGCAGCCGCTGCTCGTGCGCTGGATGCGACTATTGAATCCATCAAGAAGGCGCTTAAAAAAGGCGATACAGTAAGCCTGGTTGGTTTCGGTACATTCAAGGTTGGCAAGCGTGCTGCACGTAACGGCCGCAACCCACGTACTGGCGCAACAATCAAAATCAAGGCAGCCAAAGTTCCTAAATTTAGCGCTGGCAAAGGCCTGAAGGATGCTGTAAACTAGTCGTCTTTGCTGGGTGCTTAGCTCAGATGGTAGAGCGTCGCCCTTACAAGGCGAATGTCGGCGGTTCGATCCCGTCAGCACCCACCATCTATGGTTTATGGAGTGGTAGTTCAGTTGGTTAGAATACCGGCCTGTCACGCCGGGGGTCGCGGGTTCGAGTCCCGTCCACTCCGCCAAATCAAGGCGAACGAAAGTTCGCCTTTTTTTATACGTGCATTTTTAAATTAACAGCCGGGTAACGTCGTTATGTTTGATTTTGTTCACAACAACAAGAAATTGGTGCGGGTGTTCATGGCACTGATTATTTTGCCATTTGCTCTTTGGGGGGTCGATTCATACACCCGCTCGGGAAATGCCGGTGTGGCAGCCTCGGTGAATGGTGAAAAGATCACTCAGCAGGATTTTGAAAATGCGCTTCGCCAGCAGCAGCAGAGATTGCGTGAGCAGCTAGGCGCCGGCTTTGATGACAAACTCTTCGATACGCCCGAGATGAGGCGTGCAGTGTTGGATAATCTGATTGCACAACGCTTGCTTCTGGATCGCGCCAAGGCGGCGGGGCTGGTTGTGACGGATGATCAGGTTGCACAGATAATCGGCAATATCGAGGCTTTCCAGCAGGACGGGAAATTTGATAAAGCCCGCTATCGCGAGGTGTTGTCGCGTGAGAATATTGCGCCATTGACGTTTGAGGCGCGCCTGCGGAATGAAGTGCTGGGTCAGCAGATGCAGGAAAGCTATGCGCAAAACGGTTTTGCATCAGCGACTGTCGCAGAGAATATCATTCGCCTGAATGAACAAAAGCGCGTAGTAAGACTGTCGCCGGTTTCGAGTAAGCAGTTTGAAGCCAAGGCCGATGTCAGTGAAGCTGCGGTAAAAGAATATTTTGAGCAGAATCCTGGAGAGTTTCTGGTTCAAGAGCAGGCCAGGGTCGAGTTTGTCAGGCTTTCCGTTGATGGTCTCTTGCCAAAGGTCAACGTGAGTGACGACGAGGTGCGCGACTACTACAAAACCCACGAGACTGAATTTGGGTCACCAGAAGCGCGCCGTGCCGCGCATATCCTGATATCCACAAATGTGGATGCACCACAGGCAGCACTCGATTCTGCAAAGGCGAAGGCCGAACAGTTGTTTGCACAAGTCAGGCGCGATCCTGCAAGCTTTTCCGAATTGGCCATTAAAAATTCCCAGGATCCCGGGTCTGCCGCAAAAGGCGGGGATCTCGGATTCTTCGGGCGCGGCATGATGGTCAAGCCGTTTGAGGATGCTGTCTTTTCCATGAAAAAGGGTGAGATCAGCGAAGTCATAAAATCCGATTTCGGTTTCCATATCATTAAACTGCTCGATGTCGAGCCGACCAAGATAAAGCCCTTGAGCGAGGTTCGTGAAGGAATCGTTTTCAAGCTGCGCCAGCAAAAAGCCTCCGACATGTTTGCGGAATTGGCCGAGCAATTTAGCAATGCGGCATACGAGCAGAGCGATTCGTTGAAGCCGGCAGCTGATTTGTCAGGCGGGAAGATAGAGAAGAGTGGTTGGTTGACCAGGCAGATGGCTGCCGGCGAGCCTTGGACCGCAGAGATGCTTCAGGCGATATTCAGCGATGAGGCGGTCAAGGACAAGCGGAATACTGCGGCGATCGAGGTGGCTCCGGACACGCTGGTTGCGGCGCGTGTAATTGAGTATAAGCCTGCTGCATCACGTGAATTTGTCGACGTTCGAGCTGCGATTCGCGAGAAGCTAGTGCATCAGAAGGCCGCCGAACTGGCTATCCAGCATGCTGAATCTCTGCTCAGGCAATTGCAGGCCGGCAATCAGCCGAAGATGACTTGGGGGAGCGCGCAGAGCATTACTCGCGGGCAGCATGGAACGCTGGACGCCGGGTTGGTGCGGTCCATATTCCAGGCAGATGCGGTCAATCTGCCGCAATTCGTGGGCGCCAAAACGGGGCAAGGCGATTTCGTGATCGCCCGCATCGACGCCGTCAAAGAGGGCGGGGAAATAGACGATGCCAAGCGCGCACGATATATCCAGCAACTGCGCAGGTTAACGGGCGAGGAATTGTCTCGTGCACATCTCGCCGATGCTCAGCTGCAGGCGAATATCTCGGTGCAGTTATCTGATGTGAAGGCTGATCAGCCTTGAATTAAATAGCGTGCAATTCATGCGAAAAAATGCCACTCCACAGAGTGGCATTTTTTTGACTCATGCGACTGTAAAGCGCGGGTTTGCGATAGTCATGTTTTCTGGCTATCGTATATAATTCAAAGTCATCAATTTAAGGTCACACCCAATGCTGGAAGTTCGCAATCTTGCATGTAGTCGCGGTGACCATCGCTTGTTTTCCGGGTTGGATTTCACACTGCATCCAGGTCAGATCATGCAGGTTCAGGGGGAGAACGGCAGCGGCAAAACCAGTTTGCTGCGCACGCTGTGCGGCTTCCTGATGCCCGATGAGGGCGATATCTTCTGGGGCGGCGCGCCCATCCGTGAGCTGGAAGAAGAATACTACGCAGAGATGCTTTATCTTGGTCATCACAATGGTGTGAAGGACGAACTGAGTGCGCTGGAAAATCTGCGCATATCCGCAGGGCTGTCCGGTACCCGGCTTGATGAAAAGGAGGTCGTTGCTGCGTTGCGCCGCCTCGGCTTGAAGGGGCGTGAGTTATTGCCAGCCAAGGTGCTATCACAGGGGCAGCGTCGACGTGTTGCCCTGGCCCGCCTGCTGGTGAGCGATGCAAAATTGTGGGTGCTGGATGAACCTTTGGCGGCACTGGATGTCGCAGCGGTGTCCTTTATCCAGGAAGTGATTGCGGGGCATCTGGCGCGACAGGGAATGGTGATCTTCACGACTCATCAGCCCTTGTTGGTGGAGGGGATGGAGATGCGGTCTCTGACGCTGTCATGAGGATATTGGGGTGAAGAGGTTAACGATGCTCGGTATGCTGATGCTGGTAATGCGCCGCGATCTGGTATTGGCGATGCGGCGCAGGGCGGATGTGTTGACCACACTGATTTTCTTTGTGATGGTGGTCAGCCTGTTTCCCCTGGGTGTCGGGCCGGAAATGGATATGCTGCGCAAAATGGCGCCGGGTGTGTTGTGGGTAGCGGCGCTGTTGGCTTCGATGTTGTCGTTGGGCAGGTTGTTCTCGGCCGATTACCTTGATGGCACGCTCGAACAGATGATGCTGGCACCGCAGTCCTTGTCCATGCTGGTGTTGGGCAAGATGGCCGCCCACTGGATGGTGTCCGGCTTGCCTTTGGTGCTGATGGCTCCCGTATTGGGGGTGCAGTTCGACATGTCGGCGGAGGCACTGGCTGTGCTGATAGTCGGATTGTTGCTGGGAACGCCGATATTGAGCATGATAGGTGCGATTGGTGCAGCATTGACGCTTGGTTTGCGAGGTGGCGGTGTGCTGCTGTCACTGCTAGTGTTGCCATTGTGCATTCCGGTGCTGATCTTCGGTACCGGAGCGGTCGAGGCAGTGTTGACGGGATTAAGTGTGGCATCGCACCTCTCGATGTTGGGTGCCTTGCTGGTGTTGGCGCTGGCGTTCACCCCCTGGGTGACCGCACAGGCGTTGCGTATTTCGATGGAGTGATAAGTTGGCTATTAACTGGTTCAAGTATTCCGCCCCCACCACGTTCTACGGCTTGGCCGGCAAGCTGATTCCGTGGTTCGGATTTTCCGCTGCAATTCTTTTTGTCGTCGGCCTGTATATCGGTTTTTTCGTCGCGCCGACGGATTACCAGCAGGGTGAGTTCTACCGCATCATCTTCATCCATGTGCCGTCATCAATCCTGTCGATGTTCCTGTACCTGATCATGGCGGGCTATGCAGCGCTGGGCCTGATCTTCAATACCCGCCTGTCGGCGATGATGGCGACTGCGATTGCGCCGACCGGTGCGTTGTTCGCATTCATCTCGCTGTGGACCGGCGCGCTGTGGGGGAAGCCGATGTGGGGCGCATGGTGGGTATGGGATGCGCGCTTGACCTCCGAGTTGATCCTGCTATTCCTGTATCTGGGATATATCGCCCTGCATGCCTCGATTGACGATCCCCGCCGTGCCGATCGTGCCAGCGCATTGCTGGCGATTGTAGGCTCGGTGAACGTGCCGATCATCTATTTCTCGGTAAAGTGGTGGAACACCTTGCATCAGGGCTCGACCATCAAGTTCAGCGGAACCAGCATGCATGTTGCGATGCAGCAAGCTATGTTCATCACATTAGCTGCCTGCTGGCTCTATGCAATCGCAGTGGTGCTGGCAAGGGTGCGCAGCATCATTCTGGAGCGCGAACGAAATACCAAGTGGATCACTGAATTGCCGGAGGTTAAATAATGAATAGTCTGGATATCTGGATGCGCGAGAATCCAATCACCTATGTGGTGCTGGGTTCCTATGCGGTTGCCTTCCTGATTTTCGCGGTTGAGATCGCGATGGTCAGGCACAAGCGGAAAACCACCTTGCAGCAGGTGCGCCTGATGCGCGAGGCGGGAGACGAAGCATGAAGGCGCGCCAGAGAAGATTCCTGTTTATCGCAGGCGGCGTAGTCGCGGTCGGCCTGGCTGTCGGGCTGGTGCTGAATGCGCTGGACAAGAACGTCAGCCTGTATTTCACGCCGACGCAGGTGCATGCCGGCGAAGCACCACACGGAAAATCATTCCGCATCGGCGGCTTGGTCAAGGAGGGCAGTGTCAAACGCGGCGTGAATGAAGGCCTGACGGTAACCTTCGAAATCACCGATACGCACCGCAGCATCCCCGTCGTCTATCAGGGCATCTTGCCCGACCTGTTCAAGGAAGGCAAAGGGGTTGTCGCGCACGGGAAGGTGGGAGCGGACGGGGTCATGCACGCCGATGAGGTTCTGGCCAAGCATGACGAGAATTACATGCCACCCGAAGCCGCCGATGCGATGGAAAAAGCCATCGCAGCCAAGGCGCTGGAAGCACAGGGTGGTCCATCACCCGCCGCCAAATAATTTACTGAAAGCCGCGATATGATTCCCGAACTCGGTCATTTTTCACTGGTTGTTGCGCTGTTTGTTGCACTTTGCCTGGGCGTGCTGCCTATCGTTGGCGCGGTCCGGAACAATCCTGTACTGATGGGCATGGGGCGCCCACTGGCATACGGGCAGTTCCTGCTGCTTGCCGTCGCGTTTGCCTGCCTGACCTATGCGTTCCTGGTCAACGACTTTTCGGTGTTGTATGTATCACAGCATTCGAATTCTCAGTTGCCCGAGGTCTATCGGGTTGCCGCCGTATGGGGCGGACACGAGGGCTCGCTGCTGCTGTGGGCATTCCTGCTTTCTCTCTGGACATTGGCCGTTGCCGTATACAGCAAGCATTTGCCGGAAGAGATGGTCGCGCGGGTCTTGGGCGTGATGGGGCTGATCGCGGTGGGCTTCCTGTTGTTCATGCTGTTCACCTCCAATCCCTTTGAACGCCTGATTCCAGCTGCGGCTGAAGGGCGCGACCTGAATCCCCTGTTGCAGGATCCCGGATTGGTGATCCATCCGCCCATGCTTTACATGGGCTATGTGGGATTCTCGGTGGCCTTTGCGTTTGCGATTTCCGCGTTGCTGGGCGGTCAGCTGGACTCGACCTGGGCGCGCTGGTCGCGCCCCTGGACCACCGTGGCCTGGATATTCCTGACCATCGGTATTGCGCTGGGCAGTTGGTGGGCCTATTACGAGCTGGGCTGGGGCGGCTGGTGGTTCTGGGACCCGGTGGAAAACGCCTCCTTCATGCCTTGGCTGTTAGGTACGGCGCTGATTCATTCGCTTGCGGTCACCGAGAAGCGCGGTGCGTTCACGAGCTGGACAGTGTTGCTGGCAATTGCCGCATTCTCTCTCAGTTTGCTGGGAACCTTCCTGGTGCGTTCCGGCGTACTGACTTCGGTCCACGCTTTTGCCACCGATCCCGAGCGCGGCGTGTTCATCCTGGCATTCCTGGTCACGGTCATCGGTTCCTCGTTGCTGCTGTTTGCTTGGCGCGCACCCAAGATCGGCCTGGGCGGGAAGTTCGACGTGATGTCGCGCGAGTCCCTGCTGTTGTCCAACAACGTCCTGTTTTCCGTCGCGGCTGCCTCGGTGTTCATCGGCACGCTCTATCCCTTGTTCATGGATGCACTCGGGTTTGGCAAGCTGTCGGTCGGGCCGCCGTATTTCAATGCGGTTTTCGTGCCGCTGATGGTGCCGATGGTCCTGCTGATGGGCTTGGGTCCACTGGCGCGCTGGAAGAAATTCGATGCGCCGGATCTGGCAAGGCGCGTGCGCTGGGCGTTTGCCAGCGCGGTGGTGATCGCATTGCTGCTGCCGGTGGTCATGGGCAAGTGGACGCCGATGATCTCCCTCGGCCTGTTGTTGGCCCTGTGGGTGATCACCTCGCTGTTCGTCGGCTTGCGTCAGCGCCTGACTGGCCAGAGCGGTTTCATTCAGCGTGTGCGCGCTCAATCATTGAGCTACTACGGCATGCAGCTGGCGCATCTGGGCGTGGCCGTCTTTATCATCGGCGTGACGTTGGTCAAGGGCTATGAGACCGAGCGGGATGTGCGCATGGAGATCGGCGATACCGTCATGGCGGGCGGCTACCAGTTCCGGCTGGAGGATGTCGGCGAGGCCGAGGGACCGAATTACATCGCTGCGCGCGCGCATGTCACGATCAGCAAAGACGGAAGCCCTGTCACCGAACTGTTCCCAGAGAAACGCCAGTACAATGCTTCCGGCATGCCGATGACCGAGGCGGCCATCGATACCGGATTGTTCCGCGACCTGTACGTGTCGATGGGAGAGGAGATCCCCGGCGAGGTGGAGGCATGGGCGATACGTGTCTACCACAAGCCGTTCGTGGACTGGATCTGGGCCGGTTGCCTGCTGATGGCGCTGGGCGGCATCCTGGCGATCAGCGACCGGCGTTACCGTTTGAATAAAAAATCGGCGCGCACCGCAGAGGGGCAGGCATCATGATCCGTTTCATCTGGCCATTCGTAATTTTTGTCGTGCTGGCGGCTTTCCTGTTCGTCGGCCTGCGCCTTGACCCGCGCGAGGTTCCTTCGCCGCTGATCGGCAAACCCGCACCGGTTTTCAGCCTGCCTCAGCTACACGATCCGGCCAGGCAATTTTCCCCTCAGGACATGAAAGGCCAGGTCTGGCTACTCAATGTGTGGGCATCCTGGTGCGTTTCATGCCGTCAGGAGCATCCGGTGCTAATGGATCTTGCCCGCCAGAACATCGTGCCGATTTACGGTCTGGATTACAAGGACAAGCGAGCCGACGGCATGGCTTGGCTTGAGGACGGTGGCGATCCCTATGTCCTGAGCATCTCCGATGTAGAAGGCAGGATCGGGATCGAATATGGCGTCTATGGTGTGCCCGAAACCTATGTGATCGACAAGCAGGGGGTGATCCGCTACAAGCAGATCGGCCCTGTCACCATCGAGAGCCTGCAAAAGACAATTCTTCCCTTGGTCGCGGAGCTGCAAAAGAAATGAAGAAAATACTGTTGGTGATGTTGTTCCTCATGCCGGTCAGCGCGTTCGCCGGCGAGGCCCGGGATCTGGCAGAAGACCCGGTTCTGGAAAAACGCATGATCGGGCTGGCCGAGAAGCTGCGTTGTCTGGTGTGCCAGAATGAATCGCTGGCCAGCTCGCATGCGGAGCTCGCCGAAGACCTGCGCCGCGAAGTCCGCGAGCAGATGGCTAAGGGGATGACGGATGAGGAAATCATCGACTATCTGGTGTCTCGCTATGGCGATTTCGTGTTGTATGACCCCAAAGTAAAAGGCAGCACGCTGTTGCTCTGGTTCGGGCCGTTCCTGCTGCTGGCCGGCGGTGCTGGGATGCTGTTTTTCCAACTGCGCAAACGTAAACGCAAGCTTGATGAAACCGAGACCGAGCTTGCTCCGGAAGCGGCGCAACGTGCCGCACAATTGCTGAACGAGCAGAAAGATACGCGAGCATGAATTACTGGTTCTGGATACTCTGTGCCTTAGTGGCACTGGCTGCACTCCTGTTTATCGTACTGCCGCTGTGGCGCGGATCGGTTCGAAGCAACGACGTCGTGCGCGATCGCGCCAATCTGGAAATCCTCAGGGACCAGATTGCGGAAATGGACACCGATCTGCACAATGGCCTGTTGACCCAGGAATTGTATGAGCAGGGCAAGCGCGAGATTCAGGCGCGGCTGCTGGAGGAGGTCAAATCCACGCAGCAACCGGCCCGGCAGCCCGGCAGCAACAGGAAACTGGCCATCGTCCTCGCATTCATGTTGCCGATGTTCAGCCTTCCACTCTACCTCTACCTGGGAAACCACGACGCGACGATGGAACAGGTGCGAGCGGACAGCTCCGGGCTGGTCAGTTCCGACGAGGGTATCGAGGCGCTGGCAAGCCAGTTGAGGCGTCATCCGGAAGACCCGGATGGCTGGTTCCTGCTGGCGAATTCCTACATCGCCAAACAGCGCTATGCGGAAGGTGCCGATGCCTATGCGCAGCTCGTCAAGCTGGTTCCAAACGAGGCGCAGGTGTGGGCGAACTATGCGGATGTCTATGCGATGGCCCATGGCAGGACGCTTCAAGGGCCCGAGGTGGCCGGGATGCTGAGCAACGCGCTGGCGCTGGATCCGAATAACATGTCGGCATTGGCGCTGTCCGGCTTTGCCGCGATGGAACGCGCCGACTATGCGGCTGCGATAACGAACTGGCAACAGCTGGTCGTGCAGTTCCCTGCCGGTTCGGCAGAGGCGCAGAATTTCGAGGGGAGCATCCAGCGGGCGCGGGAATTGCTGTCACAGCAGCCGGGAGGCAAGCAGCAGCTGGCGCAACTGGCAGCGAAGAAGCCTGCTGCCAAGGCACCCTCCAATCAGGCAGCAGCAATCTCCGGAAAGGTTACCCTGAGTCCGGAATTGCGCGGCAAGGTCAATCCGGACGACATCGTGTTCATACTGGCACGTGCCGCAGAAGGCCCGAAGATGCCGCTTGCGGTATTGCGCAAGCAGGTCAGGGATCTGCCGATGGAGTTCACGCTGGATGACACGATGGCGATGCAGCCGCAACTGAAGCTCTCAGGCTTCGAGCAGGTGGTGGTGGTGGCGCGTGTGTCAAAATCCGGCACACCGATGGCGCAATCCGGAGACCTGGAGGGCAAATCCGCCACCGTCAAACCGGGCAGCAAGGGACTGAAGATTACGATCGATTCGGTCGTTCCCTGACGTACCGGGTGCCCCGGATTCATGCGAAACGGCCTGTCGTCAGACAGGCCGTTTTGTTTTGGTAATGGCAGGAGTTCGTTACAACGGGCGCTTGATGCTGATACCCCCGCGCAACTCGCCGGCGCTGTACCCGGTTGCCTGATCGTGCGGGTACTCCTGTTTCAGGAGGGCCTTAACATCCTCGGGTATCTGTTCGGCGCTGCCGTGGCAGGTCACGCAACCCGGTTGCAGCACAACGGCCTTCATGTAGCGGAAGTACTTTCCGGCCGGCTCGCGCACGATTTCCGCTGCCTCCATCGTTTCGGCCTTCTCGCCTTTTGCCAGACGCTTCTCGAAGTCCTGCAAGGCTTTCTGTTCCCATGCATCCGGGGTGCCAAGCAAGGGATTGCGCACTTTCAGGCTGACCCGCGCAAGTTTCCAGCCCGTCTGGCGGCTGGTCTCGCCGCTCATCGCGGGGGCAATATCCTTGCATACCTTGATGGCCGCAGCGGGTCCGCCCTCGCTCACAGCCTTCTTGTTTTCGGCCATCAGCTTCTGCATGTAGGGCATTACGGTGGCGCGGCTCTCGTCGACAAATTTGTCCAGGTTTTCTGCATAGGCAGTGGAAAATGCGCCGCAGAACATGATGGTCAGTGCGATTGGTGTCTTCATCATTAAATCCTTTCGTGGAATAAAAAAATGCCCGAATGATATTCGGGCATAACGGAGGAGACCAGAAGAAGCTAGTTTTTTGTGGGGCAGGTCTTTATGCCGAAAATGGCGTAGGCCGGACAAAATCCAATCGCGCCCGTCAGCAGCGGGACGACACCTATCCAGCCCCACAAGCCAACCGTGCCGGTTGCAGCCAAGGCGATCAATACCAAGCCGACTGTTACACGTAACACGCGATCGAGGGTTCCTGCGTTGAATTTCATGTTTCGCTCCTGAATTGAATATGGGGTGGTAACAGGAGCGTAGAAGATGCGCCGTCGGGTGTCTGTGACAATCGTCACATAGAGGGCGACTAATACTCTGCAAGCCGCCTCAGCGAGGCGCTATCGGTAATCTCGATAAGCTCGCGGCCCAGTCTGACCCAGCCCTGCTCGGAAAAGCCCTTGAGCAGGCGGCTGACGATTTCGCGGGCGCTGCCCAGTTCATCCGCCAGGGCCTGGTGGGTGGTATGCAGCGGGCTGGTCTTGTTTACCAGCAGCACGGCCAGACGCTGATCCAGCTTCTGGAAGGCCACCGCCGTGACGAGTTGCATCAGGTCGGTAAGCCGCTCGGAGAACTGGCTGAAGATGTAATCGCGGAACGGCTCGTGGCCGGAAAGCAATTCCTTGAACAGCGCCGGGGGCAGCACTACCAGTTCGGTGTCCTGTTTGGCAACCCCGCGCGCCTGGTAATTTGCATGTCCTAGCAGGCAACTGCTGCTGAGGATGCAACTTTCGCCGGGAACGACGCTGGAGAGGCCCAACTCGCGGCCGCGCGCCGCTGATTTGATGACATGGATGCTGCCGGACAGCAGCAACGGGAAACCCTGGCAGGGCTGGTTCTCGTCGAAAACCACCGTGGCGGCCGGAAGCAGCACTGCATTGGCGGTTGACGACAAACTCTCCAATACCGCGCGGTTCAGGTCCCGCAGCATCGGGTATTGCTGCAGCAGGGCGGTGAGTTTGACGCTGCTCAGCATCAGCCAGTCACTCGGGGCGCATGTGCGGGAACAGAATCACGTCGCGGATGCTGGCGCTGTCGGTGAGCAGCATCACCAAACGGTCTATGCCGATGCCTTGCCCTGCGGTGGGTGGTAGGCCGTATTCCAGTGCGCGGATGAAGTCGTTGTCCTTGAACATCGCTTCTTCGTCGCCGGCATCCTTCGCCGCGACCTGTGCATCGAAGCGGGAGGCCTGGTCTTCGGCGTCATTCAATTCCGAGAAGCCGTTGGCGATCTCGCGGCCGACGATGAACAGTTCAAAGCGTTCGGTGATCTCATGGTTCTTGTCGCTGCTGCGCGCCAGCGGCGAGACCTCGATCGGGTAATCGACTATGAAGGTTGGCTCGAACAGCTGTGACTCGGCCAATTCCTCGAACAGCGACAGCTGCAGGCCGCCAACGCCGTCCTCCGGTTTGTACTTGGCCTTCAGATCCTGCAGTTCATTGAGCAGGAACTCGCGATCGGACAACTGAGCATCAGTGAACTGAGGATGATATTTCTGTATCGCCTGAACCATCGTCAGGCGATGGAACGGCTTTCCTAGATCCAGTTCCTTGCCCTGGTAGGTAATCAGCGTTCTGCCCAGCACCCTAGTCGCGACCTCACGGAACAGGTTCTCGGTGAAGTCCATCAGGTATTTGTAGTCGCGGTATGCCTCGTAGAATTCCAGCATCGTGAATTCCGGGTTATGGCGTGTGGACAGACCTTCGTTGCGGAAATTCCGATTGATCTCGAACACCTTCTCGAAACCGCCCACCACCAGCCGCTTCAGGTACAGTTCGGGCGCGATGCGCAGGTACATTTTCATGTCAAGCGCGTTGTGGTGCGTCTCGAACGGCTTGGCCGATGCGCCGC
>DASWTZ010000009.1:0-3821 GCA_036401875.1 Gallionella sp. | reverse complement strand
GACGATGTCGTATTGCTTGCCGCATTGCTCAAGGAACTGCGGCAGGCGTTCGTTGAGGAACAGCGCGCTGGGGTTGGCGACGTGGGTGCCGTTGCTGATGAAGCTCAGGTTTGCCAGCACGTTGGAGTGGGTGGCCTGTTCCAGTGTGAGTTCGCCGGCGAGGATCTCGCTCAGCCCCTTGGTGCGCGGCAGCCCGAAATACTCGTTGAGGTGACCCTTGTGCAGGTCCATGTCGATCAGCAGCACGCGCTTGCCGGCCTGCGCCAGCACGGTGGCGATGTTGGCGGAGAGGAAGCTCTTGCCGACACCGGGGGTGGGGCCGGTGACCATCACGCGGTTGTTCGGCGCATCCAGCATCGCGAACTGCATCGCGACGCGGAAGCTGCGCAGGCTCTCGATGGTCATGTCGTCCGGGAAGGCGTCGGCTAGCACGAACTTGCCAACCTCCTTGTCCTTGATCTTCTTGCTGAGCGCTTCCTGTTCCTTGCTTTCCATTACCGTGGCGTAGACCTGCAGGCCGGTTGCGTCTTCGATCATCTTCGGGCTATCTATCGCGCCGCGCATCGACTTGCGGATGAATGCCGCAGCGACGCCCGCGAATAGGCCAAGTAACGCAGAAATCAGGATGACCATCAGGCGCTTGGGTTTGACGGGCCGTTCGGGCACGACGGCCAAGTCGATGATGCGCGCGGTGCCGATCTTGCTGGCGCGGGCCAGGCGCAGTTGCTGGGCGGTGTTGAGCAGCGAGGTGTAGAGCTCGTTGCCCACCTTGACGTCGCGCATGCTGGCGATGATGTCCTGCTCGACGCCGGGCAGGCGTTTGACCTGTTCCTGGATGTTGGTCTTCTGCGCCTGCAGGATGCGCAGCTGGGTCTCTGAATTGACTACGCTGGGGTGTTGCGGGGTGAACTTGGACAGCAGTTCTTCGCGCTCGCGCTTGACTTCGAGCAGCTTCACGTCTATCGATACTGCCTGTTGCAGCATGTTCTTGCCTTCTTCGCCGATGTCGATGGTGCCGCGCGTATCGCGCAGCTTCTTGTATTTGGTCTCTGCCTCTTCGACGCTGCGGCGGATCTCGGGCAACTGCTCGTCGAGGAAGGCGATGCTTTTCTCGGCCTCTTCGGATTTGCGGCTGACGTTCTGACGGATGTATTCATGGCCTACGGCATTCAGGATATCCACGGTCAACTGTGGATTGCCACCTTCGAGCTTGACCTCGACCACGCCGGATAGCTTGCCTTTCTCGGCGATTTTCAGGCTGCGTTGCAGGCGCTCGATCTCGCCCAGCCGCGAATTGCGCTGCAGCAGGAACTGCGCGCCGGCACGGGCGTCGATGCGGTCGATCTTGATCTCGATCTTGCCGGCATCGGTGTCGCCGCTGAGTGGTTCGCCGATGCGGCCCTGCAGGCTGATGCCGTGGCCGGAGTGGCTCAGCTCGTAGCTGCCGGCGCCATCGGCGGTCAGTGTGAACTGCTGCCCTTTCATGTCCTGCGGGACATTGAATACGGCTACCTGTATGGCCTCGTTGCCCCAGGCATAGCCGCCGAAGCCTAAGATGCCGGGCTCGGATAGTTCATGGTGCCGGCTGGCCCACCAGCGCCCGACGAAGGGGAAATATTTTGGGCGAGCTTCGATATACAGGCCGAGGCTGTCCACGGCATTGGATACCACCATCCGCGAATTCATGATGACCATCTCGGACGAGGCGGCGGTCTTGGTGTCGAACAGCTCGCTGGCATCGCCCAACAGGCTCTTGGCCGACCCCGAACTCTCTTCCACCTGGATGATCAGGTTGGCCTCGTAGATCGGCTTGGCCATAAAGGCGTAGGCCGCTCCAAGGGTGAAGATCGCCGCGGCGATCGCGCCGACCAGGTGGCGGTCTAGCCACAGGCTGTCGAGCAGGGAGGCTATGTTGATCTCGTCATCGTCGAGGTTAACCGGGTGTCGTTGCGCAATCTGGTCCATGTCGTGTCCTGGGGGCTAGCTGATGCTGTTGATGCGTTTGGTCCATTCGTTCACCCCGTCCCGGATCTGCGCGAACACTGCCTGGAATACTGCCGGTGCCTGCCGATACGGATCGGGGATGTCCTGTTTCGCCGCTTCGGCGAGGCGGAACACCTTGCCGCGCGTGTACGGGTATTGTTGTGCGATCTGCTGCTTCTGTTGTTCGTCCATCACCAGGATCAGGTCGGCTTCGCGCACGATCTGGTCGGTCAGGCTGCGCGCGCGGTGTGCGCCTATGTCCACGCCGGCATCGGCCATCAGGCC
Organism: Gallionella sp.; assembly: GCA_036401875.1. Taxonomy (GTDB): domain Bacteria; phylum Pseudomonadota; class Gammaproteobacteria; order Burkholderiales; family Gallionellaceae; genus Gallionella. Next base: position 1,553 of record DASWTZ010000009.1, on the reverse strand, counting down.
CAGCGCGATCGGATCGGCGCCGTGGCCGACCAGCGCCCCCAGGCCGGCCGAGCTGATCTGCACGTTAGGCAATGAGTTTTTCAGCAACCCTTCGGCCATCGGGCTGCGACAGATGTTGCCGATGCACACCACCAGTACCCGCTTGATCATTTGAAGCCGCGGTTGATGATCTGCACGGTCTGTGCGGTCGGTAATATCAGGCTGATGATGCGGTTGAAGCGCACGATGGAGGCGGCATCGACATAGATCACGTCCTTGGCCTTGAGCTCGAAGTTCTCCGCCATCGCGAACATCACCGGCGATCTGGCGTCCAGGTGGTAGACCACCGGCTGCGCGTCGTTGGCATTGCGGATCACGTAGACCTGGTGGCCGGTGGCGGTGAGCGGGTTGATGCCGCCGGCTTCGCCCAGCGCCTCGTTGAGGGTCAGGCGGCCGTTGCGCAGGGTGAGGGTCTTGGGGGTGTTGACCTCGCCGACGACGAATACCTTGCTCTCTTCGCTGGGCGAGACGCGCAGCATGTCGCCGTTGGTCAGCATGATGCGGGTGGGGTCGATGCCGGAGGTGGTGAGCTGCGGCAGGTTGATCCAGTAAGTCTTGCCGTTGCGGGTGAGCGACACGCGGCTCTGGTCGCCGAGCGGGGTGACGCCGCCGGCGCGGTTGATCGCCTCGGGCAACGTGAGGGGAATGTCGTCGATGCTGACGATGCCCGGTGTCTTGACCTCGCCATCCACGTAGATGCGCTGGCTGCGGAAATTCAGCACGCGCAGCGTCACTTCGGGTTGCTTGATGTAGTGCGCGAGGCGCTCGACCAGCAGGTCGCGTGCCTGTTGGGTGGTCAGCCCGGCGACCACGAAGTCGCCGGCGTAGGGGAACTGGATGCGACCATCGGTGCTGACGGTATAGCCGGCCGGCAGCGAGCTTGCGACCGTGGCGGTGGCGCCGGTCATCGTGGTCACCGGCATCACTAGTTCAGGATGGTCCCACACCGTGATCGCCAGATGGTCGCCGGGACCGATCTTGTAGGGCTCCGCCGTGGTCATCAGCGGGGCAAGGTCGCTCTGGGCGGAGCCGGCAGCCAACGCTGCGAGTTCCTGCTGGATCAGCTGCGGCGTGATGGTCTTGAGGATGGGCTCGACCGTGGCGCTATCGTCGCTGCGCTCCACCTTGGCGTCGCCGCGATCGAAATGCATGCCGGGCGCGAACGAACAGCCGGACAACAGCGCAACCGAAATGACAGCCAGGGCATGCAGCGAGGGGCGCCGGCCGGGATTACTTGTATAACTATCTGGGGAAACGCTACAGGAGTCGGAACGCAAGTTAGCTGTCATTATGTATTGCTGGTCGGTTTTTGTCGGGCGCATCTTACCACTAAGGTTATTGATCCGTAAAAATAATCGTATGCGCACAGGGGTTTACTGAGTTCGCGGGAGATGGTCTTTGCAATGACTGGGCCTGTCATTGCGAGCGCAGCGCGGCAATCCAGTAAACGGCTACCACCCGGGTTCCCCGCTCAAAAAACCATAAATTCTCGTTTGCGGGTTGACCGTGCGGTG
>DASWTZ010000008.1:0-3177 GCA_036401875.1 Gallionella sp. | reverse complement strand
CCGCCGCGGCATCCCCCCCAAGTCGAAGGGGGACTACGCCTTCATCCTGCACATGGTCGAAACCCTCAAACCGGCGGGCACGAACCACCCCGGCGGACGCATGGGGGTGGTGGTGCCCCACGGCGTACTGTTCCGCGGCAGCAGCGAGGGGAAGATCCGCCAACAGCTGGTCGACGAAAACCTCCTCGACGCGGTGATCGGCCTGCCCGAGAAGCTCTTCTACGGCACCGGCATCCCCGCCGCCGTTCTCATCCTCAAAAAGAAGAAGGTGGACGACAAGGTGCTGTTCATCGACGCCAGCCGCGACTTCACCCCCGGCAAAAACCAGAACCAGCTCGCCGAGGCCGACATCGCCCGCATCGTCGCCACCTACATGGCACGCACAAGCGTCGACAAATACGCCTATCTCGCCAGCCGCGACGAGATCGCCGAAAACGACTACAACCTCAACATTCCTCGCTACGTCGACACCTTCGAAGAGGAGGCCGAGATCGACCTGCTGGCGGTGCGCCAGGAGCGCGAAATTCTGAAGCAGCAGCTCGCCGAGCTGGAGGCGCAGATGGAGGGGTATTTGAAGGAGTTGGGTTATGGTGCCTAAGGGGTGGTCTTTAGTAAGCCTCAATCAGGCTTGTGGACGAATTATTGATTGCGAACATAAGACTGCTCCTTACGTTGAAGTTTCTGAGTACGCTGTAGTCACAACTAATAGCATTAAGAATGGAGTTCTGCTTAACAAAGAGTTGAGGTATACAACAAGGGAGGGTTATCAAGAATGGATTCAAAGAGGTGCTCCATCATTTGGTGACATCCTCTTCACCAGAGAAGCTCCAGCTGGTGAATCGTGCATGGTTCCCAAAAACATGCATGTTTGCATGGGGCAACGGATGGTTCTTCTTCGCCCCGACAGAAAGAAAGCAGATCCCAGATACCTATCCGCGTACCTTATTTCCCAACAAACAAAGACAAACATCCATAGGCTATCGATTGGTACTACTGTCAGTAGAATTAATATTCATGACATTAAGCGCTTACCTTGTCTGCTTCCGCCCGTAACGGAACAAAATAGAATAGCCGACATTCTCTCAACTTGGGATGAGGCCATTGCAACCGTCGAAAATCTGATTGCGAACAGTCGTACGCAGAAGAGGGTGCTGATGCAGCAGTTGTGGAGCGGCACGAAACGCCTTCCTGGCTTCCACAACCCCTGGCAAGAAGTTCGATTCAACCGCGTGTTCGAGCGCGTAACAAGGAAGAACGACATTGGCAATGGCAACGTACTGACCATTTCAGGGCAGGACGGACTGGTCAGCCAGGTCGACTACTTCAACAAGAGTGTTGCCAGTGATGACCTCTCCGGCTATACCCTGCTTGAGAAGGGTGAGTTTGCCTATAACAAGAGTTATTCCAAGGGCTACCCGATGGGCGCCATCAAGCCGCTTATGCGTTACGAGCGGGGTGTTGTCTCCAGCCTCTATATCTGCTTCCGTCTCAAGGATGATCGGCCATCTTCAAAGGAATTCTTTCGGCACTATTTTGAGGCGGGTCTCTTCAATCGCGAGATCTATGCCATTGCTCAGGAAGGGGCCAGAAACCACGGCCTGCTCAATGTCAGCGTGACGGACTTCTTTAATACCAAGCTCCATATCCCGGAGCCTGCGGAAAAGGAAGCTATCGAGAAAGTCATCAATACCGCGGAACAGGAGCTGCATAACTTCGAAGCACAACTCGATAGTCTGCAGAGTCAGAAGAAGGCCCTCATGCAGCAACTCCTCACCGGCAAGCGCCGGGTGAAGATTGATGCTGCCGAAGCAAGACGCGCATAAGGACAGGCACGATGATCAACACGCCCCGCACCCAGGAAGAGTACAGCGCCAAGGTCCCTGCCCTGCAGGTGCTGATGGCGCTGGGGTACCACTACCTGACGCCGGTGCAGTGTCTGGCGCTGCGCGGCAGCGAACGGGAGCTGCTGCTGCGCGAGGTGTTGATTGGCCACCTGCAGCAATTCCGCTTCACCCTACGCGGCCGCGAACACGCCCTCTCCGCCAACGCTATCGAGCAGGTGGTGCGCGACATCGCCACTCCGGCGCTCAACGAGGGGCTGCTCGCCGCCAACCAGCGCATCTACGACCAGCTGCTGCTGGGCATTACCGTCAGCGAATTCGTCGAGGGGCGGCGCGAGAGTATCACTGTGCCGCTCATCAACTGGGCGGCGCCGGAGCAGAACGCCTTCCACGTTACCGAAGAGTTCAGCGTGCTCAATAGCGCCGGCACCCAGAGCCGCCGCCCCGACATCGTCTGCTTCGTCAACGGCCTGCCGCTGGTGGTGATCGAGGCCAAGCGCCCCGACCGCCACAACCCCAACAAGGATATGTTGAAGGAGGGGATCTCGCAGCAGATCCGCAACCAGAAGGCCGACGAGATCCCCCACCTCTTCGCCTACTCGCAACTATTGCTCGCCATCAACGGCATCGATGGCCGCTACGCCACCACCAGCACCAAAGCAGCATTCTGGACCGGTTGGGAGGAGGAGGATTTCAAGGCCGACTATTTCGACACCATCAAGAACACTTCTCTCAATGACGAACAGAAGCGTGCGCTGTTCGAACTGGATAACGGGCGGCGCCGCTACTTCGAATATCTCTGGGCGAATCATGTGGTCCACACCGGGCAGGACAAGCTGCTGGTGAGCCTGCTGCGCCCCGATCGGCTGCTGGAGTTCATCCGCTACTTCATTCTCTTCGACAGGAAAAAGGGCAAGATCGCCGCGCGCTACGCCCAGGCTTTCGGCATCAAGCGTCTGGTGGAGCGCATCAGCACCCTCGATACAGCAGGCCACCGCAACGGCGCGGTGCTGTGGCACACCACCGGCTCGGGAAAGTCGTTCACCATGGTGTTTCTCACCCGGGCGCTGCTGCTGCGCGAGGAGCTGAAGCAGTGCCGCGTGGTGGTGGTGACCGACCGCATCGATCTGGAAAACAGCTGGCCGGCAACTTCCTCACCGGCGGCGCCTTCGGCTCGGAGATCGCCACCAGGAAGGAGGGCGAGAAGGCGAAGGCCAAATCGGGCCACGACCTGGCGCTGCGCATCGGCCAGGGCGACGAGCGCATCATCTTCACCATCATCGACAAGTTCCGCAAGGCGTCGACCTTCAAGGAGTGTTACAACCCCAGCGCCAAC
>DASWTZ010000007.1:0-25906 GCA_036401875.1 Gallionella sp. | reverse complement strand
AATCGTAGGCATGTCTAGCGGGCCGGACACCGAAAGCTACTATCTGTCGCTGCTGAAACAGACAGGACAGTGGACCCCCTATGTCACCTACGCCAGAATCATGTCGAAGAATCTGGACGAGTACCTCAACGTAAACAATGCCCAAGTGGTTGCGCTGGTCCCGGCAACGACCGGTGTCGCAGCCGGTATCAATGCCGCGCAACGCACCGCAGCCGACCAGATGAGCATGTACGACCAGCACTCCTGGGCCATCGGCACCTCGTTTGCATTGAACGCAACAAGCAAGATCAAGGCCGAATGGCTGATCGTCAATACTGGTGCAGTGTCGAGTTTCGTCGATGCGCCGATCGGCGAAGAGTCCGGCGACCGGCGCATCAATGTGTATTCGCTCTCCTACAATTTCGTGTTCTAGGAGGGGCAATGACCAACACAATACTCAAGTCTGCCGCCCTGCTCCTGCTGCTAGCCTTCGGTCACGCCCAGGCCGCCGTGGTGGTGATCGGCCATCGCGACCTGGGCAAGGTAGATACCCATACGATGCAGAAGATCTACACTGGCAAGGTGATCGAGGTCGGCGGCATCAAGGTCACCCCGGTGAATATCACCCCCAGCGCGCTGCGCGACCGGTTCCTGAATGCGTTTCTGAACCAGGATGATGAAAAATACACGGCTTACTGGACCGTGCGCCGCTACATCGGCAAGGGAATCCCGCCCAGGGAACTGGATAATCCCAAAGCCGTGATCGAGTTCGTGCGCGCCACACCCGGCGCAATCGGCTACATCGACGAGAAGGATGTCTCCCCAGATCTGAACGTGATCGCTCCCTGAGCACAGGCGCGCGTTCTGCGCGCCTGCCACGCAATACGCCACACTCCTCCCGGTCCCGGTTTGCCGATCGTCCGTCTGGCCTGTACAGGACGATGGCGGCTTCATGCTAGAATGCCTTTTTTGTTTCATCATCAACGGAGATTGAATAATGTTTATCAGTAACGCCTACGCCGAAACCGCCGCAGCCGCGCCACAAGCCGGGTTCATGGATTTCCTGCCCCTGATCGCACTGATCGCGGTGTTCTATTTCCTGGTATTGCGCCCGCAGGCAAAACGCGCCATGGAGCACAAGGCCATGGTTTCCGCGCTGCAGCGCGGCGACGAAGTGGTGACCATGGGCGGCGAAGTCGGCACCATCGGCAAGGTTTTCGAGGAATACGTCAGCGTGGAACTCGCCGAAAATGTTGAAGTGACCGTGCAGAAGAGCGCGATCCAGACTGTATTGCCCAAGGGCACCATCAAGTCCATCAAGTAAACCGCACAAGGAGACCTCCCGGATGCAAGCCCGGGAGGCGCCCCATCCGCGTCCAATCGAGTCCCATCCTAGAGGTTTCAATCGATGAACCAATATCCTTTGTGGAAATATCTGCTGATTCTGGTCGTGCTGGTTGCCGGAACCGTCTACACCCTGCCGAATTTCTTCGGCGAATCTCCCGCCGTGCAGGTATCGCCCTTGCGCACCAACCTGAAGGCCGATGCCGCGCTGCAAAACCAGGTGGAGAGCATCCTCACCGGTGCCGGCCTGACGCCGGAAACCAGCGCACTGGAAGGGAACAGCGTCAAGGTGCGCTTTGCCGACACAGACAACCAGATGAAGGCAAGGGACATACTGGGCAGCCGTCTGGGAGACGACTATGTGGTCGCGCTCAATCTGTTGCCGCGTTCGCCGCAATGGCTGACCGACCTCAACGCCCTGCCGATGTACCTCGGTCTGGATCTGCGTGGCGGCGTGCATTTCATGTTGCAGGTAGACATGGGGGCAGCGCTGGACAAGGCACTCGAATCGGCCACCGGCGACATCCGCAGCACGCTGCGCGAGGCGAACATCCCGTATTCGGGTGTCGCCCGCGAAGGCAATGCGCTGATGGTCAGATTCCGCGATGACGAGACGCGCGGGAAGGGCGAAGCAGAGCTGAAGCAGCGCTTTGCCGATTACACACTGAAAGAGCAGAACAAGGACGGCGTTTACAGCCTGATCGCCACACTCAAACCGGAGGCCGAACGGCGCATCCAGAATTCCGCGATCCAGCAGAACCTGGTGACGCTGCGCAACCGCGTGAATGAACTAGGCGTTGCCGAACCGGTGATCCAGCAACAGGGAGCTGACCGGGTGGTGGTGCAATTGCCAGGCGTACAGGACACGGCGCGGGCCAAGGACATCCTCGGCCGCACCGCGACACTGGAGGTACGATTGGTGGATGATGACCGCGTAGTCAGCCCCGGCGCCGCCGCACCGTTCGGTACCGACATCTACAAGGATCGCGAAGGCAACACGCTGGTGGTGAAGAAACAGGTGATCCTGACCGGCGAGCGCATCGACGATGCACAGCCCGGCTTCGACAACCGCACCAGTGAGGCCGCTGTACACATCAACCTGGATGCCGTGGGCGCGCGCAAGTTCAAGGAGGCGACCCGCGACAACGTCGGCAAACGCATGGCGATCATCCTGTTCGAAAAGGGCAAGGGGCTGGTGGTCACCGCCCCGGTGATCCGCGAGGAGATCGGCGGCGGCCGCGTGCAGATCAGCGGCCAGATGAACAGCATGGAGGCGCAGGATATCGCGCTGCTGCTGCGCGCCGGTGCACTGGCCGCACCGATGGAAATCATCGAGGAACGCACCGTCGGCCCGAGCCTGGGCGCGGAGAACATCGCGCGCGGCTTCGATTCGACCAAGATCGGCTTCATCATGATCGCGGTGTTCATGATCGCCTATTACCTGATGTTCGGCACCATCTCGGTGCTGGCGCTGGGCGCGAACTTGCTGTTGCTGGTGGCCTTGCTGTCGATGCTGCAGGCGACGCTGACGCTGCCCGGCATGGCCGGCATCGCGCTGACGCTGGGCATGGCGATTGATGCGAACGTTCTGATCAACGAGCGCATCCGCGAGGAACTGCGCAACGGCGTGTCGCCGCAGGAAGCCATCCATGCCGGCTACGACCGCGCTTTCGGCACCATCATCGATTCCAACATCACTACCCTGATCGCCGGTATCGCGCTGTTTATGTTCGGCTCCGGCCCGGTCAAGGGCTTCGCGGTGGTGCTTTGCCTGGGCATCTTGACTTCGATGTTCAGCGCCGTGCTGGTATCACGCGCCCTCGTCAACCTGATTTACGGGCGCAAGTCGCGCCTGGCCAAAGTAGCCATCGGTTAAAGGACCCACAACATGGAATTCTTCAAATTCAAGCGTGACATCCCGTTCATGAGCTACGGGCGCCACACCACGACCATCTCGCTGGTGACGTTCCTGTTCGCGGTATTCTTCCTGGCCACCAAGGGGCTGAATTTCGGCGTGGACTTCACCGGCGGCACGGTGATCGAGGTGCACTATGCCCAGCCCGCCGACCTGCCCAAGGTCCGCGCACAGCTGGCCACAGCCGGACTACCGGATGCGCTGGTGCAGACATTCGGCTCCAGCCACGATGTGCTGATCCAGGTGCCGCTCCGACACGGTGAGGCGCAGCCTTCCAGTGCGGGAGGAGCGGCTGGGCAGAACAAGGCGGGTGCGGACCTGCCCGAGCAGGTGATGGCGGCATTGCATGCGCAGGATGCCGGCGCCGAGAAGCGCCGCGTCGAATTCGTCGGCCCGCAGGTGGGCCGTGACCTAGTCGAGAACGGCGCGATGGCGCTGCTGCTGGTCAGCTTGGGAATCGTCGGCTACTTGTGGCTGCGCTTCGAGTGGAAATTCGGCTTGGCCGCGATCATCGCCAACCTGCATGACGTGGTGATCATCCTGGGCTTCTTCGCCTTTTTCCAGTGGGAGTTCTCGCTGCCGGTGCTGGCGGCGGTGCTCGCAGTGCTGGGCTATTCGGTGAACGAATCGGTAGTGGTATTCGACCGGATCCGCGAGAACTTCCGCTCGCTGCGCAAGGCCGAGGTGGCCGAGGTCATCGACAATGCGATCACCCGTACGATGTCGCGCACCATCATCACCCACGGCTCAACCCAGATGATGGTGCTGGCGATGCTGCTCCTCGGTGGTGAGACGCTGTATTACTTCGCGATGGCGCTGACGATCGGGATCCTGTTCAGCATCTACTCCTCGGTGCTGGTCGCCAGCCCGCTGCTGATGCTGTTCGGCGTGTCGCGCGAGGATTTCATCAAGCCCGAGAAGGCCGAAGGCGAAGAAGCAGAAGAACTGCTGCCGTAGTGTATGGGAATGAGTGAAGGGCGAAATCCTCGAACGGTTTTACCCTTCTCCCTTCACTCCTCTCTCTTCTCTATTGTCTGGATAAACCGTGGAATTACTCGCTGCCTTCATCGACATCGTCCTGCATCTGGACACCCATCTGCTGCAACTCGTCACCGATTATGGCGTCTGGGTTTATGCGATCCTGTTCCTGATCATCTATTGCGAGACCGGGCTGGTCGTCACCCCGTTCCTGCCGGGTGATTCACTGTTGTTCGTCGCCGGTGCGCTGTGCGGGATGGGTGCGCTGCAGCTGGAATGGCTGCTGCCGCTGCTGATCTTGGCGGCCTTCAGCGGCGACAACACCAACTACTGGATAGGACGGCTGGTCGGGATGCGTCTGTTGCGCGCGCATGCCCGACTGATCCGCCAGGAGCACATCGACAAGACCCACGCCTTTTACGAAAAGCACGGCGGCAAGACGGTGCTACTCGCCCGCTTCCTGCCCATCGTGCGCACCTTCGCCCCGTTCGTCGCCGGCATCGGCCTGATGAACTACCGGTTGTTCATGGCATTCAGCGCGGCAGGCAGCGTGCTATGGATCGGCAGCCTGACGCTGGCCGGCTTCTTCTTCGGCAACATCCCGCTGGTGAAGGACAACCTGATGGCGATCATCGTCGGCATCATCGTCGTCTCGATCCTGCCTGCCCTGATCGAGCTGTTCCGTAACCGCAAGTAGCCGCCGCTGCCGGACGACCACCTGCTAGCGTTGATGCAGCGACGAGCGGATGAACCAGTCCAGCAGCCCGAGCCGCGCCCGCTCCTCGGCATCGTCCCGCCTGTCGAACCGGCACTGCGTCCCTGCCTTGACCGGCGTGCACACGAATGAGGCCGGATTGCCCAGTTGCCATGCCCCCTGCGCATTGCGCGCATGACCGTCGAATGACACGCTGCGCGGCTCATTGAGCGGCGTTCTGGCGTCATTCCGCAGCAGATTGCGCCCGGTATTGACATAGCCGCCATCGACGCCGACCAGCGGAAACAGCGTGGGGAACATGTCGCGATGGCTGGCAGGCGCATTGAGCTGCTTGCCGCACGGCACGCCGCCCCCCCACACGACAAAGGGTACCTGGTTGACCAGATACCTGCGCTCGGGCGTCGCATAGACGCCGAAGGTCCGCGTGTTGTGGTCGCCGGTCGCGGCGATCACCGTATCCGCATGGTGCGGGCCGGCCTTGACCTTTTGCACCAGCCCGCCGAGCAGGTCGGTCGAATAGCGGTAGGTCTCCAGGTTGATGCCCAGATCCGCCGAATTGCGCTCCCCGCCCCACTGCTCCATATCGAGTTTTACCCTGTCGTAATCCGGCGGCAGGTCGTAAGGCGGGTGGTTGGTCATCGTCATGACGAAGGCGAACAGCGGCTTGCCGGATTGCCTCTCCAGCCGCTCGCCCAGATACTTGAAGGCATAGCCATCCCACACCCCCCAGATGCCCAGCTCTGCCTCGGGATAGGCCTGTTGCAAGGTCAGCGCATCGACGATCTCGTCGAAGCCCTGCGTCTTCATGACCCGGTTCATGTCCCGCCAGCCCGACCGGCCCGAAGTGATGAACACGGTCTCGTAGCCTGCCTGTTTCAGCAGCAGCGGCACCGACCAGGGCAGCGGCGTCTTCCCCTCCCGCCCCGTCGACAACGGCGTGATCGGCGTGGAGAACAGCACGGCCTCGAGCGTCGGATGCGTCCCGCCCTGCGCCGAATCGAAGTTGCTGAAGTGGCAAGCATCGGGCAGCACCTGTTCCAGCCGCCCCAGCACATCAAAGGCCGGAGACTGGTACAGGAAAGGCTCCGCGCTCCACGACTCCATCATGAAGAACAGCAGGTTTTTCTTCTTTGCTGCGGGTGCCAACCCGCTGCCCCGGGCATACATCGCCTGGCGCAGCGATTCCTCGTCGCCCACCTCGATGCCCAGCACCCGTGCCGCGGCGAGGGGCGTGTCGAAGCCCAGGCGGTGCAGCCCGGCCATCGGATCGCGCAGATCCTGCGATTCCTCGCGCTGGTCCCAGGCGAACAGCAGCGCGATGGCGCCGTTGGGCACCATGTCGTTGAGGAACTGCGAGGTCGTGACCGTTAGGTTCTGGCGCACCAGACCGATCGAGCGCAGCGTTCCCTTGATCGAAAAAACCAGCAGCACGAACGCCAGCAGGATGACGGTGATCATCACCCAGGCCGGGCGGGAAGCCGGTACCAGCACCGGCTCCAGTCTGCGGTACAACAACCTGCTGCCGGCTATCGCGGCCGTGCTGAGCACGGCCAGCGTCAGCAGCGTCAGCACAACCGGGAAGTCGCTCCACACGGTTTGCACGATGGCCTTGGTGTCGTCCTCGAAGAAGCCGAACACGATAGGGTCGATCGGGGTCTTGTAGAACCCGAAGTAATGCAGGTTGATCAGCGAGAGTAAGACCAGGACGATAGTGAACGCTCCTGCGACCCATCCGGCACGCCTGGGCGCGATCGCGAACAGCGGGAACAGCAGCAGCCCGGCCGTGGCGCCGGCCTTCAGGTCGAAGCGCCCGCCTTGGAACAGCACGCTGAACAGGTCTGACCATTGTGCGTGAAATCCGGCGGGCCAGTGATAAACGATCTGCCCGGCACGCAGCACGGACAGGGCCAGGGTCGTACACAGCACCACCACCCAGGCATGCAGCATCGCCAAGGTGGCCCTGTGCAGCACGCCACGCATATTGAAATCAGACACGAAACTCATTGGAACACCCCGGAGCATGCGGCCGCAACTGCCGCCTGACAAAGTTTATTGGAAGACGCCCGCCAGGTTGGCCAGCGTCATCATCAGCAACAGCAGCAGCCAGAGCGCGATGGAGCGCCACACCAGCCCGATGGCGCTCTGCATGAAGTCGGCATCGGCATCGTCGCCCAGCCCCAGTTCCGGGCGGTCGAACGGCATGCCGCCTTCGGGAATGGGCATACCCAAACGGACGCCCAGCGCACCCGCACCGCTGGCCAGCAGTATCCCCGCATCCCTGTCAGGCCAGTTCGCCGCCTGGGTACGCCAGCAATACACGGTATCCTCGAAGTTGCCGACGATGGCAAACGTCAGCGCGGTGATGCGCAACGGCAGCCATTCCAGCACGCCGATCGCGCGCCGCGAAAATTCGCCGAACCGCGCATTTTCCGCGTCGTCCGCGCTGCCCCAGCGCGCATTGAGGAACAGGGCCAGCCGGTACAGCACCGCGCCCACCGGCCCCAGCCCCAGCAAGGAGGTGATCAGGAACCACACGATCACGCCGAACACATGATGGTGCGAGGCCAGCAGCGCCTCTTCTATTGCGAGCCGCGCGACCTCCTCGCGGTTCAGCTCGTGGGAATGGATGCCGCGCCATGCGGACAGCAGGCTGCGCGCCTCGTCCAGCCTGTCCTCGCGCAGCGCCTTGTGTATCTTTGTGAAGTAATGGCTGAACTGACGGAAACCCATCGTGAGATAGAGCACCAGGATGCTGAAAGCCCAGCCGAAAACCGGATGGAGCATGCACAGCAGCCAGAACGTCGCAGCCACCACCGCAAGCAGCGGCAGCACCGCCACCAGCCAGGCGATCCTGCCCTGCCTGGTCTCGCCTGCATTGAACTGGCGCTGGAAGAATTCGGCGTAATCGGCCAACCATCCCTGCAGGTATTTGCGGGACGACAGGGGGTGGACCTGCTCGAGTAACAGCGCAGTGATCACGGCTAACAGATTCATGGCTTCAGAAAATCATCATGAGTTCAGGGTATCGCGAAGATAGCACACTCGGCCTGCGTTGCGCAGCCAGCGGCTACCGGATGCCGCGCCGGAAGCGATAGCCCTTGTAGCTGAAGATCATCCCGTCCGGCGTGATCTGCTCCAGCCTGAGCCCTGCCATCAGCGCCCCCCCCTCGCGCAAGCGGATGGAATTGATGCTGACCAGTCGTTCGGAGGGTACGCCCGAATAGGCATGGAGCTGGACCTCCATTGCCGGTATCTCCTGCCGGATGGCAAACGGCAACTGGTCCATGGACAGCGTCTGCTCCACCTGTGCGCCTCCGTCCGGCAGTAGCGGGTTGGAGACCGGTGGCTGACCCGCAGTCACGGCCCGCGCGGCCGTCGAATCCCTTGCCGGGGTTTCCTTTACCGGGATTCGCTGCGCCGGACCGGCAGGCATCCCATGCCTCACAGACGGCGCATGCAAGGGTGCGACCTGCTGCTGTCTCCCGGTGGATACTTCCACAACCACAGGCTCTGGCGCACCGGTCATTATTTTCTCGGGCGCATGCCCGGCCTGCCAGGGGCGCAGCCAGCCGATCGCGATCCCCGCTGCGAGCAGTGCCGCCGCAAGCAGGCCGTAATAAACATGCAGCGGACGTTGCGGCGCGGCCACCGTGACCTGCACGGCATGCAGGGTCGGCGCCGCGCCGCGCCTGCGCTGCTGATCGGATTTCTTGAGTGCATCCAGGATGTACGACATTACTGCCGGACTCCTTCTTCGCGGTATAACCTCGGCGCCGCGCGATCCGTCATGCTGACCAGGTGCATCATTGTCTGGACCCCGACCCTGCCGTCGGCAACCAGTCCGCGTTCGCGCTGGAACTGCTTGACGCGGCGCACCAGCGCCTTATCGAACAGCCGCTCGCCGGTATCCGCCGCCTTGCCGTCCAGCTGCGCGAGTTGCCCGGCCAGCCAGCCTATGTCGGGCCCGTAATCGCCCGGGCGCAGTTTCCTGCTCGCAAGCGGCGGCATGCGCCACAGCAGCGTGTAGTGGCCCGACCACTGCGCCGCCAGTACGCCCAGCGCGACCTTCCTGCTCTCCCCGCCAATTGCAAAGGTTGCTGATCTATCGTCGATCCCGGTCAGCACCGCATCGAACGCCTGCCCCCGCCCGTCGCGCATCGCCAGCACTGCAGGCAGGTTGAACCGGCGCAGGTCTTCCAGCCAGCCGCGATCCGACAGGCACCACAGCCCCGCAGCCTGCGCCTGCCGGCACTCATCAGCATCACCTTGTTCCGCACGCTTGAGCTCCTGTCCCCATGCCTTGAACAGCGCGGTGTAGGCCAGCGTCCCGCTCTGCGCGAGCGGTTGCGCCGCCGGCCACTCCAGCTTCTCGGGCAGCGGCGCAACCGGTTTGGGCACCACCGCTTCCTTCACGGTTTTCGGTGGGCTATCTGAAACGCTGGGCAGGTAATACGCCGCAGCCAGCGCCATGCTGGCCAACAGCAGGCCGGCCAGCAGCGGGCGCAGCATCCGGGATTGCGATCGATGGAACACCTCGCGCGCCGCCTGCTCCAGTGTCGCGCCATCGACCTTCTCCCTGTTATGGGCGTAGGCGCCGAGCAGCGCGCGGTCGCACAGCACATTGATGATCCGGGGGACGCCCCCGCTCAGGCGATACAGCCTGCCCATCAGCGCGGCGGGAATCAACTGGCGCAGCGCGCCCGCGACACCCAGCCTGTGCTGCACATAAGCGGCGATTTCCTGCCTGCCCAGCGGACCAAGGTGATAGCGCGCGATGATGCGCTGCGCGAGCTGGCGCAGCTCCGGCTGCGCCAGCATCTGTGTCAGCTCGGGCTGGCCCAGCAGGATGATCTGCAGCAGCTTGCGCTCATTGGTCTCAAGGTTGGTCAGCAGCCGCAGCTGCTCCAGCACGTCGGGCGACAGGTTCTGCGCCTCATCGATGATCAGCACCGTGTGCCGGCCCTGCGCATGGGCATCCAGCAGGTAGGCGTTGATGCAGTCAATGTATACCTTGGCGCTGGTGTTGCCAGGCGGCACGTCGATGCCGTATTCCGCACAGATCGTCGCCAGCAGCTCGGCGACCGTCAGCTTGGGATTGAAAATGTACGCCACGTCGCAGGAGGCGGGGATCTGGTCGAGGAAACAGCGGCACACCGTGGTCTTGCCCGCTCCCACCTCCCCGGTCAGCAGCACGAACCCCCCGCCGGCATTCACGCCGTACAGCAGGTGTGCAAGCGCCTCCTGATGGCGCTGGCTCATGTAGAGATAGCGCGGATCGGGCGCGATGGAGAAAGGCGCTTCGGAAAGGCCGAAATAGTTCAGGTACATGGGCGGCATTATAGCGGCAAGTCATGCTCACTCAACCCTGCCTCCATCCCGCGCACAACCGGCATCCGTGACGACAGGGCGGGTTTCAAAACCCGCTCCTGCGCTGCCCCACGAATCAGGCGATCATGCCCGCCGCCACCGTGTTGTTGGTCGCCTCGTCGATCACGATGAAGCTGCCGGTCGCGCGGTCGGTCGCATAACTGTCGAATACCAGCGGCTGCTGCACGCGGATGCCGACGCGCGCGATGTCGTTCATGTTCAGCGTGCCGGTTGCGTGCTGTTCCAGCGTGTTGACGTCCACGCGGTAGTCCAGGCGCGAGAACAGGCTCTTAGCGGTGCGCGTGGTGTGCTTGACCAGGTATTTTCGGTTGCGATCCAGCGGCGTTTCGGATAGCCAGCACAGCGTCGCATCGAACTCCTTCTCCACCCTGGGAACCGCCCCGCCGCGCACCAGCATGTCGCCGCGCGAGATGTCGATCTCGTCTGCAAGCCGGAGCGTCACCGACTGCGGCGCGTAGGCAGTCTGCAAGCTGCCGTCGTAGGTGACGATCTCCTTGACGCGGCTGCTGCGGCCGGACGGCAGCACGGTGACCTCGTCGCCGACCGACACCTCGCCCGCCTCGATGCGTCCGGCAAAGCCCCGGAAGTCATGGTGTTCGTCGGTTTGCGGGCGGCACACCCACTGCACCGGGAAGCGGAAGTCGCTGGTGTTCACGTCGTGGTCGATCTCTATCGTCTCCAGCAGCTCCAGCAACGCCGGGCCGATATACCAGTCCATCGCCGCGCTCTTGTCCACGACGTTGTCGCCGTTGAGCGCGGACAGCGGGATGCAGTGCACATCGTGCAGACCCAGCTGCGCGGCGAATCGCTTGTACTCGCCGACGATCTCCTCGAAGCGCTGTTTCGAGTAATCGACCATGTCCATCTTGTTCACCGCGAGCACGATATGCGGCACACCGAGCAGGCTGGCCAGATAGGTGTGGCGACGGGTCTGCGTCAGCACGCCACGGCGCGCGTCGACCAGGATGATCGCGAGGTTGGCCGTCGAGGCGGCCGTAACCATGTTGCGCGTGTACTGCTCGTGGCCGGGCGTGTCGCCGATGATGAACTTGCGTTTCGGCGTGGCAAAGTAGCGGTAGGCCACGTCGATCGTGATGCCCTGCTCGCGCTCGGCCTGCAGGCCGTCGGTCAGCAGGGACAGATCAACCGCGGCCATGCCTCGCTTCTCGCTGGTTTTCGAAATCGCCGAGAGCTGGTCCTCGAAGATGGACTTCGAATCGTGCAACAGGCGGCCGATCAGCGTGCTCTTGCCGTCGTCAACGGAGCCTGCGGTGATGAAACGTAACAGTTGTGTGTTGTTGCTCATAAATTTTGCACCTCTAAATTTCAATTTCCCTCAGACCCTGATTCCTTCCCCCTGCAAGGGGGAGGGCGTTACTCAGAAATACCCTTCCTTCTTGCGCAGTTCCATCGATGCATCCGAAGTCTGGTCGTCCATCCGCGTCGCACCACGCTCGGTGATGCGGGTAGAGGCGGTCTCTGCGATGATCTCGTCAACCGTGCGCGCGGTCGATTCCACCGGCGCCGTGCAGGTCATGTCGCCGACGGTGCGGAAGCGCACCGACACAACCTCGACCCGCTCGCCCGGCCTGGGCTGCACCAGGTGCGAAACCGGGATCAGGTTGCCACCGCGCCGGATCACCTCGCGTTCATGCGCAAAATAAATCTCCGGGATGTGCAGCCGCTCGCGGCCGATGTATTCCCAGATATCCATCTCTGTCCAGTTGCTGATCGGGAACACGCGGATGTTCTCACCGGCATGCACGCGGGTGTTGTAGGTGTCCCACAGCTCGGGGCGCTGGTTCTTCGGGTCCCACTGGCCAAACTCGTCGCGGAACGAAAAAATGCGTTCCTTGGCGCGCGCCTTTTCCTCGTCTCGGCGCGCACCGCCCATGCAGGCGTCGAAGCCGAACTCTGCGATGGTCTCCAGCAGCGTCACCGACTGAAACGGGTTGCGCGGCTTGCTCTCGTCCTTGATGACGATGGTGCCGCGCTTGATGGAATCTTCCAGCGAACGCACGATCACCCTCTCGCCCAGGTCCGCCGCCAGCTTGTCGCGGCAGGCGATCACCTCGGGGAAGTTGTGTTCGGTGTCGATGTGCACCAGCGGGAACGGGAACTTCGCCGGGCGGAACGCCTTCTCCGCGAGGCGCAGCATCACGATGGAATCCTTGCCGCCGGAGAACAGCAGCGCCGGATTTTTGCACTCGGCCGCGACCTCGCGCATGATGTGTATCGACTCGCTTTCCAGCGCGTCCAGATGGGTGAAAGTGTGACTGCTCATTTCATATCTCTCTTCTTTTCTGTTTTCGAGAGGCTGGCTCTCGACTCGGGCGGGTTTGAAACCCGCCCCTACCGATATTTTTCTACGCCGAAACCCCGACCCCATGGGCTACTTTCGAAGTCGGCCCCACATGCAGCCCGCACTCTTTATGCTCGGGATTCTCCCACCACCAGCGACCGGCACGGATGTCTTCGCCGGGCGTGATGGAACGCGTGCAGGGTGCGCAACCGAGGCTGGGGTAATACTGGTCGTGCAGTTTGTTGTAAGGCACATCGTGTTGACGGATGTAGGCCCACACCTCCTTGTTCGTCCAGTCCAGCAGCGGATTGAACTTCTGCAGGCCGTTGTCCGCGTCGAAGGAAGAAACCTCCAGTGCGCCGCGCGTCACCGCCTGGTCGCGGCGCATGCCGGTAATCCATGCACCCTTGCCCGCCAGCGCACGTCGCAAAGGCTCGACCTTGCGCGCGTAGCAGCAGCCCTTGCGGTTTTCCACGCTGTCGTAGAAACCGTTGATGCCGTGCTGCGTGACGTATTCCTCGACCAGTCTGCTGTCCGGGAAATACACCGTGAACGGCACGCCGTATCGCTCCGGCACTTCCTGCATCAGGTCGTAGGTCTCCTTCGGCAGGCGCCCGGTATCCAGGCTGAACATCGCTATGTCCATCCGGTTCTTAGCGATGATATCGGTCAGCACCATATCTTCTGCGCCCAGGCTGTTGGCGAAGCACACCGGCGAAAATTCTTTCACCGCCTGTTGCAGCATTGCGACCACCTGTTCAATTTTCTGTTGCATATCCAATCTCCTGTTGCCTACCGCCTTCCCGTTACAGGCAGCCCCTATACCAGCAGGCCGTCTGCCGCCTCGGCCAGATCCAGCTGCGCATCCTGCTCCATCGCATACGCCGCCACCCTGACCGTCCACGCATCCACTGCCGCGCTGAACGGTGCGAGTTCTGCGTCGCTGAACTCCGCCGTATTCTCAAGCTCCGCCGCCAGCCTGGCGAACTCCTCGTGAATCTCTCCGGGGACCAGCCGCTGCAACTGCACAGCAAGCTGTCCCAGATCGTCCTGACGCATCCCTCCCTGCAACTGTGCCAGACCGGAACCAATCAACCTCAGGATCGCCTCGTTGCACTGCGCCGCATCCTCATACTTGCGCTGGAACACCAGCGCATTGCGGTACTCGCGTTCATGCGCCGCCTCGAAGAAGTTCGCGCCGATCACGACCTGAGTCGCTCCCGCGCATTCGCCGCCTCCCAGGTTCAGCACGCGGAAATCCGCAGCATCACCGTAGTCGCGCATCACCGAACTCAGCTCAAAGGCGTTTACCTCGGCCAGATCGGCCAGCAGCTGCCCGAAATAATCGGCATCACGCGAGCGTGCCCAGGCAAAGAAGCTCGCCTCGCCGCTTTCGAGGTGAGCCTGCTGCACCCGTGCGATGGCCTTCTTGATGCGCGCCACCGGCAACGACGGCCCCTTTATCGCAAGCGCACCGCCGCCCGTCCCGCTGCCGCCGAAATACATCTGGTAATGCGGCACCAGCTTGCCATGCATGCGCTTGCCTTCGCCGTAGATGCCGATGTCGCCCGTTTCCGGCTGCGCGCAGCCATTCTGGCAGCCTGATACGCGGATGCGCAGGTCAGCCGCGCCGCCGGACAGCTCGGGCGCCAGCAGCGTGCTGGCCGTGATGCCCAGCCGGCAGGTCGATGTCCCCGGGCAGGCCACCACATCGTCGCCGGTGCCGGGTTCATGCAAGTTGAGCAGGGCCAGACCGCCGCGCAGCGCAGCCAGCTTCTCCTTCGGCACATTGAGGATGGCCAGGTTCTGATCCTGCGTCGTATGAATCTCATCCAGCCCGTTTTCGCGCAACAATACCGCCAGACCATGCAACTGCCGCGGCGTGGCCTCGCCGATTGGCAGCGCCACCGGCAGCACGAACAGACCCGGCTGACGTTGCGCGAACAGATTGCGCGGCGCACCCGGCCCCGGCACATCATTACCCGTCTGCGCCCGCCACTCGCCTTTGGGATACGGCTGGTCTGCCAACGCCCGGCTTGTGCGAGCGAACTCTTCGCGGTATTTCTCCAGGAAACCTTCCACGCCGAATCTCTCCACTAGGAACTTGATGCGTGACCTGGCGCGCTTGGTGCGGTCGGAGTATTTATTGTGCAGCGTCACTAGGGCTTCCAGCGAGAACATCAGTTCGCGCTCGGTGATGAACTCCTCGACCACGATGGACTCGCGCGGCTTGTGTCCCAGCCCGCCGCCAGCCTTGACCGTGAAGCCATGTTCGCCGTTCCTGACGACCGCGATCACGCCCGCATCGTGCAGCAGCGATTGCGCGCAATCCGCTTCGCAGCCGGAGAAGCTTATCTTGAACTTGCGCGGCAACTGCTGGTTGAGCGAGTTGCGCAGGAAGTGGCTGGTCGCCCCGTCCACATGGGCCGATACGTTCACATGCTCGCGCGGGCACACACCGAACAGTCCGCAGGCGGTCATGTTGCGCACCGCGTTGCCGCAAGCCTCGCGCGAGGTCATGCCGACCTCGGCCAGACGGCGCATCGCATCGGGCATCTCGGCCAGCGGAATGTAATGGATCTGGATCGCCTGGCGGGTCGTCACATGGGCGATTCCGCGCTGCGAATAATTCTCAGTGATGTCGGCGACCGCCACCAGCTGCTCTGCGGTCAGGCGCCCGCCTGGGATCTTGAGTCGCAGCATGTTCACGCCCGGCTGCCGCTGCCCGTAGACACCCTGCTGCAGGCGTATCGCTGTGAAACGGTCCGGATCGATGCCCCCCGCATTGAAGGTCGCTACCGCCTTCTCGAAGCGGTCGATCTCCTCCAGGTCTGAAATATTCTGTGTGACATTACTCATTGCATCATTCCTCTATTCAATACAGCACCATCCGGGTGCCGATGATCAACAACATGCCCGCCAGCACCGGGCGCAATACCTTTTCTGGCACCCTGGCGCTCAGGTGGCTGCCGATGTAGATGCCCGGCAGCGAGCCCAGCAGCAATCCGGCCAGCAACAGCAGATCGACCGTGCCAAGCGCCATGTGCCCCATTCCGGCGACTGCGGTCAGCGGTACCGCATGCACAATGTCGGTGCCGACCACCCTGACCGCCGCCATCCTCGGATACAGGAACAGCAGCGCCACCGTACCCAGCACCCCGGCGCCCACCGACGAGATCGTCACCAGCGTGCCGACCACGAGGCCGGTGACGACAGTCGCAGCGGGCAGGTAGCGGTGATGCAGTTCGTACACCGTGCCGTCCTCGCGCTGCGCCAGCTTGCGGATACGGTCCTTCAGCAGCAGTGCGGCGGCCGTCGCCAGCAACGCGACGCTCAGCACGCCGGTCACCAGCCCGCGCAGGGCCTTCTCGTCCAGTTGCAGGTATTTCAACAGCGCGATGGTGAGCACCGCCGCAGGCAGGCTGCCAAGCCCCAGCAAGCCCACCACCTTCCAGTCGACCGAACCCTTGCGGCTGTGAACCCAGCCGCCCAGCGACTTGGTCAGCGACGCATACAGCAGGTCGGTCCCGACTGCGGTCGCCGGGGAGACACCGAACAACAGCACCAGCAACGGCGTCATCAGCGACCCTCCGCCCACGCCGGTCACCCCTACGATCAGCCCGACCAAAAACCCCGATAACGTGTACATCCATTCCATGATTGACCGCCCAATTGATTTGATGGCGCGCATTCTAGGATTGCATGCTTATATTCCAAAATACTTTTATGTTAGTATCTTATAACCGAATAACATAAGGAGGCCGGCATGAATCTGCAGCAACTGAAGTATCTGAACGAGGTGGTGCGACGCGGACTGAACATCTCTGATGCCGCCAGTTCGCTCTACACGTCCCAGCCGGGCATTAGCAAGCAGATCAGGCTGCTGGAAGAGGAGCTGGGCATCGAGATCTTCGTGCGCAACGGCAAGCGCATCGTCGCCGTGACCGAACCGGGCCAGGCGGTGCTGGCCATCGCGCAGCGCATGCTGCACGACGCCGAGAACCTCAAACAGGCCGCGCAGGAGTTCCAGTCCAACGACAGCGGCAGCCTGACCATAGCCACCACCCACACCCAGGCACGTTACGCCCTGCCGCCGGTCGTGAAGCAGTTCATGAAGCGCTATCCGGACGTCAAGCTTGGCCTCCACCAAGGCAACCCGACTCAGATCGCGGAACAGATACTGAGCGGCGAGGCCAACATTGGCATTGCGACCGAGAGCCTCGCGCTGTACGACGAACTGGTCACGCTGCCCTGCTACGAATGGCATCATTGCGTGGTCGTGCCGCCAAAACACCCGCTGCTGGACGAGAAGAAGCTGACGCTAGCGAAGATCGCGCAGTACCCGATCATCACCTACGACTTCGCCTTCAGCGGACGCGGCAAGATCAACGAGGCCTTTGCCAACGCCGGGATCGAACCGAACATCGCGCTGACAGCGATCGATGCCGACGTGATCAAGACCTACGTTGAACTGGGACTCGGCATCGGCATACTCGCGGATATTGCCTTCATTCCCGAGCGTGACCGGCACCTGCGGATGATCCAGGCCGGCCACCTGTTCAAGCCCAACGTCACGCGGATCGCTATACGCAGGAACGAATACCTGCGCGGCTATACCTACGACTTCATCGAGCTGTTCGCCCCGCACCTGACAAGGAAAGTGGTGACTGAGGCGATGCATGCGTCGGCGGCAGGCTGAATGCGTCTTGCCACTGGCGGTGCTTGTGCGTAAATTATCCGCAACCGATCAACCGCAAGGGGGCAACATCATGAAAAACGTACTCGTCCTGTTTGCCGAGGGAAGCGAAGAGCTGGAAACCGTCACCATCGTCAATATCCTGCGCCGCGCCGGCGTGACCGTGACGCTCGCCGGTTTGACCGCCGGTCCGCTGCGCGGCAGCCGCGGCGTCGTGATCGAGCCGGACACCACGCTGGACGAGGCGCAGGCGCAGACCTACGACATGGTGGTGCTGCCCGGCGGCCAGCCCGGCACCAGCCACCTGAAGGCGGACCCGCGCGTGCTGCGTCTGGTGCAGGACATGGCACGACAGGCTAAATATGTCGCTGCGGTCTGCGCCGCGCCCTCGGTGCTCGCCACCGCCGGCCTGCTCGACGGCAGGCGGGCCACGTCATTTCCCGGCGCGCTCACGCCATTCCCTAACGTCACGCGGCAGGACGACGCGGTAGTCGAGGACGGAAAACTGATCACCTCTCGCGGCCCCGGCACCGCGATGGATTTCGCGCTCACCCTGGCAGAACGCCTAGTGGGCCGGGACAAACGACGCGAAGTCGAAGCCGGTTTGCAGCGTTAAGACCGCTCCTTGCTCCCATCTTGAAGTTTCCGCTCGCGGCCCAATATTAGAAACTGCTACTAATTATTGGAGAACCAAATGAGCGAACCGTTGCATATCGTCTGCCCGCATTGCGATGCGGTCAACCGCGTGCCCGCCGAAAGACTCTCCGCCCGGCCCGTCTGCGGCAAGTGCAAGCGTGCCCTGTTCGACGCCCACCCGGTCGAGCTGAACAGCGCCAGCTTCTCAAAGCACATCGAGCGCAACGACATCCCGGTGCTGGTAGATTTCTGGGCGCCGTGGTGCGGCCCGTGCCGGATGATGGCCCCGGCTTTCGTGCAGGCGGCCGCCCAGCTCGAACCCGCCATGCGGCTGGCCAAACTGAACACCGAGGAAGCGCAGGAACTGGGCGCGCGCCACAACATACGCAGCATCCCGACGCTCGCGCTGTTCAGGGGCGGTCGCGAAATCGCGCGGCAGGCCGGCGCAATGGATGCTGGCGGCATCGTGCGCTGGGCACGCAGCAAGCTGTAGCGCAAAAAAAAATGCCGTGGCACCCGGCCACGGCATTCACGTTTCCTGATCTGGCCGCGGCTTACAGCCTGCACCCGCCCTCGGGTACGCCCCCCGAATCCCGCAGACCGCTGCCGGTCGGATCCATCTTCGGATCGGAATTCAGGAACGCCGGCGGGGCGGCCAGCCGGGTCAGCACCTGCTCGTTGGCAAATCCGGTCTGGCCGGTGCCCAGGTCCAGCCTTGCACCGTCCTGCGACAAGACCACGTGACCGTCATGCACCGTCACGTACACGCCCGCATCGCCTGCGCCGCCCGCCTCAGGTCCGAACAGCTCATCAACCTTCACCGGTACGCTATCCGGACGGGGGGCGGGATTGTCGGTGATGGCGGGCGGGATGACCGTGATGCGGACCGGTTTGCCTGTATCGCGCGCGATGATCGCGGCCTGCTGGATCGCGACGATGGAAAATCCTGCCGGTGTGACCAGCGCGACCTCACCCGCCCAGACATAGACGCCCGCGCCGTCCAGCGGCGCCCTCTCGGTCGCGCCTGGATTGGCTGCGCCGCTTGCGCAGGGTCCGCGACACCAGGCATCGAAACCCGTGCCGCGTATCCCGATCGTGGCATTGGCCACCCTGAACTGGTAGTTGTCCCGCTTGATGCGCCCGACCCAGCCGGTCACGACGCGCACGCTGCCCTTGACCAGCCGCAGCGCTGCACCTTCCTGTCCAGCCGCCTTGTCATACCTGAATTTCTCGACATGGAACTCGGTGCGTTCCTGCAGCGTGATCCGCCCCTCGTCGCGGAAGGCCACCACCGCATGCGATTTCCCGCCTGTAACCAGGACCTCGCCCTCGTAAACCATGCCGCCCAGCATCAGCTTGCGCGGTTTGCCGTCTGCTCCTCTAGCCGACAGTTCACCCTCGACCAGCATCACCCGCCCGACTGTGCGCTGTGCAGGCGCTTGCGGCTCTGCGACCGGCTGCGCAGCCGCCTCATCGCTATCCTTGCACGCCTGGGTGACACACAGCCGCGTGGTGAAATCGGTGCCGCGTATCCCGATGGTCGCCGAAGCCGCGCGCAGCTTGTAGGCATCGGCATTGCCGCGCTTGCCTATCATCCCCGTCACGGTGCGGAAGCCACCCTTAAGCAGGCGCAGCGCCATGTTGTCCGCCGCCGGTTTGTCACTATTGAACTGGAAGGCCTCAATGCGCAGGTTGGAATCGGGCCGCAGGGTCATCTGCGTGCCGTCGTTCATCTTCACCTGGGCGTAACTGTCCTTGGCGGTGATCAGCATGTCGCCCGGCAGAATCCCGGATTTGCGAGCCAGCACCTTCACCGTCCCATCCGCGCGCTGCGCCACCAGCGTGCCGCTCATATAGCCAACCGTACCTGCCGTCTCGGCAGACTGTGCCGTCGAAACCATCAGTAGCGATGCGGCGAAAAAAATGATTCCTGTTTTCATCTGACACCCCTTAATAACTGGCATTCAAACTTGCGTGCCAACGCCAATCTCCCACCTGCTGCGTTTGCCCCATACTGGGATTTTCGATCTGGCGGATCTGCGCCCAATCCAGACGCAACGACAGCTGCTCGGTGTAGCTGGCACGCAGCCCAGCGCCCGCACTCTTGACTGATACGGTTTCGCCGTTGACTGGTTTTGCCCACCCCATGTCGTAGAACAGCACCGCGCGCAGGCCCAGATTGCCCCGTCCGAAATCAGGCGTGTACCCCTCAAGATTCAGCCGCGTGCCGGACTCACCGCCCTCGCTCCCCTCGGAAAACCCGCGCACGCCATCTGCTCCGCCCAGGCGTATCTGCTCGCCCTGTATCAGCACATCGCGGCTCCATTGCCCGTTCAGGGCCGCGCGCAATTGCCCGCCGCTGTCGCCGACCGCACGCGCATAACTGGCGCCATAACGCGCCACTCGATAATTCGCCTTGGGAACATAGTCGGGCAGGGTATTGCCGAAGGCATCCGTATTGATCCGGTCATAACCGGCAAAATCCACCTCCTTGCCTTTTTCCGCGCCCGGCATATTGGCCAGATAGCTGATGTTGAAGTTGACATCGCTCTTTTCGAACTTGCCCTGTGCCGCATAGGCCAGGCTGACCGGCCACACGACGATCTCGTCATACAGGATGGTCGATGGCGTGCCGGACAACTCGATGCGCTTGAAATTGCGCCTATCCAGACCCAGCGAAATCCTCGGGTCAAACCGGCCGATGCGCTCCAGAAGGAAGTTGTAGCGCAGGCTCAACAGCAGACCGCCGCCCTGGAAGTTACTCAGGCCGCCCACCAGCGCGTTCACGTTGGAATAGCCGCCGAAAAACTCCACGCTGTCGCCATATTCGTAAAGCGGCGCCTTGTAGCTCAGCCCCACCACCTTCATCCGGTCCGGATGCTGCGGGGAAGTCACATACTGGATGCTGCCGACATGGTCCGCATCGAACAGGTTGGCGTGACGGTAGGAGATGCCCAACCGGGTAAAGCCGGTTTCGGTCGAACCGGAGTTATCCAGCGAAAGTCCCCAGACGGTAGGATCGTTGTCGGTCACGATCACATTGGCATTGACCTCGTCATCCCGGTCGCCCGCCTTCAGCACCGCATTTAGCTGGCGAGCCGGATTCTCATTGGCCAGCTTCAGTTCCTGCGCGATCTGTTTCGAGCGCGGCACACCGCCGCTGCGCAACGACGGCAGCGCATTCAGCACGTTGGCCTCCGAGAAGTAGCGGTTGTCCTTCACCTCCACCTTGCCGAAGCGGCTCTCCACCGCGCGAAAGTGCACCGTCCCCTGTTCGAGTTCCTGCTCGGGCAACAGCACGCTCACGGCCGAATAGCCGCGCTTCGCATAGGCGTCCTCGATCGCCTCCAGTGCGTGCTGCACATCCGAAAAGTCCTTGTGCTTGCCCACATACGGCGCAACGGCGGCATCGACCTCCGCCTGTGTCAACAACTTCGCGCCATCCAGCACAAAGCGGACGATCTCGAAACGCAGCACCCCTTGTTCCATTTCGGGTGCTGCCGGAGCTTCTTCAGCCAAAGCAGCCATCGGTGCCACACCAATGAAAATACCCAATATCGTTACTGAAAGCAAAGTCCGTTTCATGCTTGTCCTATCCTGAAGTTCCAATTGTTATTGGCATACCGGCAAGGCCTGTACTGCCGGGTCTGCACTCGCTGATCCCGCATCAACCAGCAGGAGCGCTTCGCTTGTATTCCGCTTTTTCTCATCGGAAGAAGTGGTGTCCTGCACACTGATATCCACTATCTCATTGATCACCGTGGGCGCCAGTATCGTGAAGACACCGGGGACATAGGTGTAGCTCACGGAATAGTTGGGATTGATCACGGTCACGGTACCCTGATCGATCCTGTAAGTGCCGACAGTCTCCCCTGCAACGCGAACCAGCTCGCCCGTCAGCGTGGTCGCTGCAGTATCCGTTACCTTCAGGCCGTACACCGTGTAGCTCAGCAAGGGGTCTGCGGTTGTGAAGACCTTGTTCTGGTTGTCCGCCACGACCGTCAGCATGGCCGGCGTGACCGTCAACTGTCCGTCCACATAGGTGATGCTGTAGTTGGCCGCATTGAAACTGCCGCCAGTCGCCGCGCTCGCGGTGAGTGCATAGGGGCTGCCTGCCACGTTCGCCGACACCGCATCGCCGCTGCTGGTCAGCGTGACGCTGCCGATGGTCTCGCCGTTGACCAGACCGGCCGAAGTGAATTCGGTGCCCAGGTAGCTCGGGATATCACCGTAGGTCTTGCTGACGTTGCCGGCGGTGACGGTCAATGCCGCAGGTGTGATAGTGACTGTTTGCGTGCCGCCGACGAAAGTGTAGTTGCTGGCCAGGCCAGTGCCGTTACCCAGCGCGAGGGTGCCCGGCGCGACGGTTTGAGTGCCCGCATCCGGGCTAGCGGCACTGCCGGTTCCGCTCAGGGTGAGCGTCTCGGTTCCCACCAACGGCCCGAATGTGAAGATACCCGCTACGACATTCGTCGTGCCGTCATAAATCCTGCTGCCCGTCATGCTGACCGCATAGGGATTGATGGTCAGCGTGCCATTCACAAACGTAATGTCATAACCCAACTGATCCGAATAGTGCGCAGGACCATAAGTGCCTGCATTGACTGCATTTGCATAAGCGCTGCCAAGTATATGTAACGAATCCGAAATCACAGGCTTCACGCCATCCACGGTGTAAACCGGATTAAGCAAACCGCCCGTGTAGGCTGAACCAGCATACGTGGCATTTTGCCCATCCGATGAAATCGTCAACTGCTTGAGGAAGATGGTGAGTAAGGGCATCGTACTGCCTTCATAAATACGCCATACCATGCCTGCTCCGCCGGTGTTTGCGATGTTCCAGCCGGTAAAGCTCGACATGCTCATCATCTGTGCGGTGGTCAGCCCGACGACGTTTGTCAGCGTGCCGGTATTGCTCCCTGCAGCCGTCAGCAGCGTGCCGACAGTACCTGTATTCCAGAAACTACTGCTGACCGCTCCACTATTGCTGCCCACGACACCGCCAATCGGACCACCCGCACTGCTCAAGCTGGCGTTGCTGGCATAGCTGTTAGTGATGCTTCCGCCGGTGAGATTGGTGCCTACCAGCCCGCCGACCCATCCGGCAGCCAGGCTGGCGATAACACTTCCGCTATTAACGTAGCTGTTGCTGATGGTGCCAGCGTTGTCCCCTATCAGGCCGCCCACTCCGGTAGCAAAGCTCGCCGCATTCACCACCGAGACGCCACTTGCGTAGCTGCTATCGACCGTGCCGGTGTTCGATCCGACCAGACCGCCAACACCGAGGTAAGTCCCCCGTACGCTGCCGCCGCTGACATAGCTATTGCTGATCGTGCCAGAGTTTGTTCCCACCAGTCCGCCGGCACTCAGTCCGGTTGCACCAGTCACATTCACGACACCGTTGCTGACATAACTGTTACTGATGAAACCGGCGTTATTGCCGACCAATCCGCCTACACCACTTCTGCCAACCACTTGACTACCGATTAGTCCGGTATTTTTCACTGCACCGACACTGCCGATCACGCCGAACAGTCCCACGTCGCTTCCCGGATTATTTATCCTGATGTTGCTGATAGTGTGATTCTGACCGTCAAAATTACCGGTGAAATTGACTGTAACATCGCCCAACGGCACGAAGCCGGCAGCGCTCCACATGCCGGTGCCCGTCGCGGTCTCTGCCATGTCGATATTCGCTCCCAGCGTGTAGCTCGCGCCGAGGTTCATTGCCATCAATTGCAACTGGTGCGAGTTGGTGATGGTGGTATCCCATTCGCTGCGTAGGAAGGGACGGGTGCTCCCTCCGATCAGGTACCAAGTGTTGACTATATCGAACCCGTTAGCCGAAACAGACCCGCTGGTCATCGTACTGACGGTGGTCAGCCCATGCACGTTATTACTAAAAAGCTGGGAAGTGGTGGCATTACCCACCCCGAAGGAGATGCCAGCAGTCGTCGTCTGCGTATCCCAGAAACTATTGGTGACATTGAGACCACCGTTAACATCGAAACCGACCAGCCCCCAATATAGGCTCATCCCGTTCTTTACTATCGGTGTTGCATAGCTGCTGGCGATGGAGCCTCCGTTGAAACCCACCAGACCGCCGACACATTGCCCCAATCCTGCGAGGCACGATGTAGCATTACCGTCGACCGACCCTCCGGTCACATAACTGGTAGCGATAGCCCCGCCGTTACTGCCCACCAGTCCGCCGACGTATGCGGTACCTACAGCACCCGTGACAGTCAATGCCACATTGGTTCCAGTGACGTAGCTGGAACTGATCGACCCGCCGTTGACTACGTTGTTTCCTACCAGACCACCGGCAACCAAGGTTGCCGTCACTGCGCCTGCTTCCACATAGCTGTTCGTAATACCGGCAACGCTGTAACCGACCAAACCGCCGATCCCCGAATGACCCGAGACCATAACGCCACTGGCATGGCTGGTGTTTATAACTCCACCCGTCATATGACTACCAACCAGTCCGCCGATATTGTCATAACCGCTGACACTGCCGCCGCTGACAAAACTGCTGGTGATACTGCCGGAGTTGCTTCCGACCAGCCCACCGACATGCCCGTCTGTCGTCCCCGCACCGCCGATGATGCTGCTATTACCGACCATACCTCCAAAGATGTTTCCGGCATTCATGCCGGCGATACCGCCCACATTGCTGTTACCGATCACCGTCGCATTGGCCAGATTTACCATCACCACCTTGCCGGTCGAGCCGATATTGCCGAACAGCCCTGCGTTATTAGCTAATGGAGTATTGATGGTGAGGCCATTTATCACGTAGCTGCTACCCGTATAGCTGCCCGCATAACCAGAGAGCGAGCCGGTGAACGGCGTCGAGATATTTCCAATCGGCTGGAAACCGGCCCCTGCGTTCCAGGTGGCAGTTGCCGTCGCATCGATATCCCTGCCCAACGCGTAAGTACCGGCCAGATTGGAGTTCATCGCCTGCAGCTGGTTGACGTCGTTGACCAGCATCGCTGCTGATAACGGTGCCATCGGATTGACATAGGCTGAATAGTCGGTCGGCGATGTATACGAAACCGGGTTGTAATACAGGTTCGTAGAACCATAGAAGACCGCCGTAAAGCCTCCCTGAAGGGAAACATATCCCGATGCGCCAAAGATCACGGTTCCGATGCCAGTTCCAGTCAGGTCTGCACGCGCTGTCAGGTTTCCGGGAGCTTGAAGACCACCGGAAGTGATCGAGGCATTGATGACGACGTTACGGTGCGCATTCAGAGTCAGCGTGGAAGCAGAGCCCCAATTCACCGCATCGTTGACGAAGATGTCGCCGTTGCCCGTGCCGGTCGCCAGCGTCTGGATTGTGACGCTGCCCGCCGCCAGGCTGCTCGATAGCGTGGTATTGGACATCCAGCTGCTGCCGTTCAACGGATCGGCCGCGGAGACATAGAAGTCGGTCGGGTCGATCAGCCAAGTGCCGCTGTTGCCGTTCTCTGCGGCGGTGGTGATGCGCGCAGTATCGGCAATCTGCACATGTGCCGCCGAGGTGTCGATATAGCCGCCGTCGCCGCTGACCGGTGCCGAGGCATCCAGCGTACCGCTGACATTGATCGTGCCATTCTGCATGTCTGCCAGCATCCTGATCTCGCCGCCGCCCGCGCCGCTGGCGCTGATAACTCCGCCCGCCTCGACGCTCTGGCTGGCACGGAACACGATCCTGCCACCCTGCATGGTTGCGCTGTCGGCGCTGACCGAGCCGCTGTTCCTGACGACGGTGCCGAACAGGCCGAGGTTGCCGGCGCTGGCGACGAGTTGACCGACGTTGGTGGCGTCGCCCGCCGGGGCGGTGATGTTGACTCTGAGGTTGGGATCGTTGCTGTTGACCAGCTCGACGCTGGCGCCCGCAGCCAGGTATATCTCGCCGTTGGGCGCGGTGATGACGCCGCTGTTTTCGACATTGGGGGCGATCAG
>DASWTZ010000006.1:0-7905 GCA_036401875.1 Gallionella sp. | reverse complement strand
GCTCCTCGATGATCTCGTCGAGGTCATCCTGGTCCACGTAGGTGTACCAGGTGCCTTCCGGGTAGACGACGATCACCGGGCCTTCTTCGCAGCGGTTCATGCACCCGGCGGAATTGATGCGGATGGTGTTTTTCTCGGTGGAGATGCCCAGCATCTTGACCTTGTCTTTGACGTAGTCGCGCGCCTGTTGCGCACGGTGGTTGCCGCAGCAGGCGCCGCCGTCGTCGCGCTGGTTGGTGCAGAAGAACACATGCTTGTCGAAATAGCTCATGGATTTCCCCGGATGGATGTTCGGAATGGATGAGGGCGGAATTATACTTTCCGGATGCGCCAAAGGTGGAATATCAGCAGCAGCGGGAAGATCAGCGAGATCGTCTGGGCCAGCCCGTTGTAATTGAGCAGGTGGCCGTAGTGCCAGTGATAGACCGATGCGGACACGGAGGGCGTGCTGCTGTCCAGCACGAAATTGACGAGGACGACATGGCCCGTCGCGGCCAGCGCGCCTGCGACCAGCACGGCGCCGCGCGGCAGCGGCAGCATCGCGAGCAGCATCGCCATTCCCAGCACCATGCCGAGAACGGCTTCGCTGTTGATCCACAGCAGCAACGCCCAGGATTTGAGCAGCACCGCAGCGGCGATGAACTTCGCCAGCGCCACGCCGCTCAGCACCGCAAGCAGGATCGTGGCGTAATTGCGCGGGGTGCGCAGCAGCGTCAGCAACAGTGTGCCCAGCATCAGCAGGTTCAGCATCACGGCGGCGCTTTCCCCCCAGTTGAATGGCGCCGGCGGCAGGACCACGAAAGGCTGCTGCGCGACCTTGCTGATGAATACATGGCCCAGCATCGGCAGCGAAGGGTTGATCTGGCCGAACACCCACAACGCGAGCAGCGCCAGGCCGAAATCCACCGCCACGCCGTCGCGGAACAGCTCGTTGCGCCAGCCGGTCAGCAACGCGAACAGCCCGGGCCGCGAGGTGATCACGACCCCCAGCAGCGCGCCGATCAGCGCGCCGGTGCCATTGGACAGCATGTCCATGTTCGAGCTGATGCGCGTCGGCAGGTACATTTGTAGGTATTCCATGCCGGCGGAGAGCAACAGCCCGGCGCACAGGCCGGTTATCACGCTGGCCGCCACGCCGAGTCGCGCGCGCGAAGTCAGCGCGACCAGGAAGCCCAGGGGCAGGTAGGACAGCAGGTTGGCCAGCGCATCGAATGCGGTATAGGTCATCCCGAACGGCATGCCCAGCACCGCGTCCCAGGCCAGTCCCTGATTGCGCCAGCCGGAAAACGGCGACAGGCTGGCATACCCGATGAACAGGGCGTAACCTGTCGTCAGCCAGGCACGCAGCCGGGCGTGGGTCCGGGTGGAAGGCGGGTTATTCATGCGCGCAAGTTTATCCCATTCGCGGCCGGGGCAACCGTGGAGGTGGCAATTGGACGTATTCACGCTGCGCCGTTTCATGCTGTTTCTGCTGCTCCTGACCGTCGGACAGGCGGGAGCGGGGGAAACTGCTGCCGTCGGACAGCAGGCCGTGACGGTCAGCGTCGAGCGGCTGGAGGATTATTTCAGGGTCGAGGCGTCGGTGATCCTGCCGGTGCCGCCGTGTCAGGCGTTCGCGCTGCTGACCGATTACGCTAGCCTGCCCGATTTCATTCCGGGCATCCGCGAGGTCAGTGTCGAGCGGCTGTCCAAATCCAAGGTGAAGGTGCGCCAGCGGGCGGAAACGGAGGTGCTGTTCTTCCGCTTCGAGATGGACCTGCTGCTCGAAATGGAGGAGATGCCGGACCGGCTTATCTCCTTCAGGCTGATCGAAGGAAACATGGAAGCCTACAGCGGCGTGTGGAGCCTGCGGGAACTGCCCGAGGGAACCCGGCTGCGCTACAGCGCCTCGCTGAAATTCGACCGCTACATCCCGACCTTCCCCGGCAGGGAGATGCTGGCAGAGGAGGCGGCAAAGCGCTTTGAGGCGGTGCTCAGGGAGTCGGTGGCGAGAAAGAACTGGGTGCATCCCAACTGCGCTGTGGCAAAATGACGCCGTCAGCAGCCCTCCGATCATCATGACCGTCCACCCGCTCCAGCCCGCCGCGCTCAAGTCGCAGGCCGTGAATTTCCAAGCCTTGCCGCCGCTGTCGCTGTACATCCACATCCCGTGGTGCGTGAAGAAATGCCCCTATTGCGACTTCAATTCGCACGAGGTGCGCGGCGGATTTCCCGAGCGGGAATACGTCGCGGCACTGGTGCGCGACCTGGAACTTGCCCTGCCGCAGATCTGGGGACGCAAGGTGTACACGGTGTTCTTCGGCGGCGGCACGCCCAGCCTGCTCTCTGGCGAGAGCGTCGCGGAGATCCTGCGCAACGTGCGCATGCTGCTGCCGCTCGCCGGCAACGCCGAGATCACGCTGGAAGCGAACCCCGGCACGGTCGAGGCGGGGCGATTTGCCGCCTACCGCGACGCGGGCGTGAACCGGCTGTCGCTCGGCATCCAGAGTTTCAGCGATGCCCACCTGCGCGCGCTGGGCCGCATCCATACCGCCGACGAGGCGCGTCAGGCGATCAGGATCGCGCAGCAGCACTTCGACAACATCAACCTCGATCTGATGTACGCGCTTCCTAGCCAGTCGCTGGATGAGGCGTTGCAGGATGTGCGCACCGCGCTGTCGTTTGCACCGCAGCATTTGTCCTGCTATCACCTGACACTGGAGCCGAACACCCTGTTCCATCGCCACCCGCCTTCGGTGCCGGATGACGACGCCAGCGCCGAGATGCAGCAGCGCATCGAAAAATTGCTGGTGACCAAAGGCTACGAACACTACGAAACCTCCGCGTTCGCGCAGCCCCGGCACCGCGCCCGGCACAACCTCAACTACTGGCAGTTTGGTGACTACCTCGGCATCGGCGCGGGCGCGCACAGCAAGCTGAGCTTCCCGGACAGGGTGATCCGCCAGGCGCGCCACCGGCAGCCGCAAGCCTACATGGATGCGGTGGCGAAGGATGCGCCGTTGCAAAGCGAGCAGGAGATCGCGCCGGACGAACTCGCGTTCGAATTCATGATGAACGCGCTGCGCCTGAACGAGGGCTTCGACAGCGCGCTGTTCCAGGAGCGCACCAGCCTGTCGCTGCTCGGCATCCGTCGCGAACTGGCCGAGGCGGAAAGTCGCGGGCTGCTCATGCGTGACCACCAGCGCATCGCGCCGACGCAATTGGGGCAGCGCTTCCTAAACGACCTGCTGGAAGTGTTTTTGAAGGAACGTTGAATTGTGTTTTGAGGGAATGAGGTGTGGGTTGGATCAACGGAGTCTGGTCCATCGATTAACGTACTGCTAACGGCGCGGCGCTGTTTGCCGCGTCCGGTTGAGCGAATATAAATGGACTTCCCGCATCGTAAAGGTTAGGCCGGATTTTACGGCTTGGCATTCTCAATAATTCTTGTTTGAAATGTTTCGGTCACTTCTTTTGATTTTTTATTTTCGTATGAGATAGAAAAACCGCGGCGACTGAATTCGAGATTATTTATGTACCCACCTGTATCCGCCGTTACAAGATCTTCGTCGTTCATTTGGACTGGGAATCGCTCCTCTTTTTCTTCGAAATGAAAGGCACGTCCGACAACGATAAAGTATTTAAATTCAGAGTCGCGAAGGAGTGAAGCATATATGTCCCTTTTGGGATCATACTCCACGATATCGTTAACTTCTTTATAGCGATTTAGTTGTTCGATGCGGAAAAGCCGCGAGAGTTTATAGCCCATTCCAGTGCCAAAGATGGCAAAGACGTTGTCTCCATACCATTCGGCGCTAAAGTGTCTGCCTAAGCGAACTGTTCCTACTGGTTGAGGCGTCGTTTTTGTGGTTTTGTCATACAGCCATGCAGCTCCTCTCTCAAACGGTTCATCATACAAGATGAGAATCCGTTGTTTGTTTGGAGACTCTATAAAAGAGACGTAGTTCTGGTCTTCCTCAGTAGACCGTATCTCTTTTGAATTCAGCGTATGGCCAAATACAGTTATTTCCCCTTTCCGAATGGAATATGGATATTGCGTTTCATCCGCCACGGCCGGTCTGACCGTAATGACGGCAATTGCGATAATTAGAATTTTGTGGACGAGCGCCATATTCTTTTTCATTTGAGGACTAACTTAAAGTAGACACTTAGAAAATATCCAGTTATGGCAATTTGTTTCCATATCTACCCATTTGTTGCCAAATCTATCCATGCCCACCATCTGGCGATATGACCGCACCCCGGTGCAGGGAGATGGCGGCAGCTTAGCGGCTTTGTGCGTAGGAAACAATGCTGTTTATAGAGTCCGCGCCCCGTCGAACCCGCATTGCCGCCACGCCTCGAACACCGTCACCGCGACGGTGTTCGAGAGGTTCAAGCTGCGGTTGTCGGGTAGCATCGGCAGGCGCAGGCGATGGCCGGCGTCGAACTTGTCGAGCACGTCGGCGGGCAGGCCGCGGCTCTCGGGGCCAAACAGGAAGGCGTCGCCGGTCTGGTAGTGCAGTTGATGGAAGGGCTGCGCGCCCTTGGTGGTCAGCGCGAACACGCGCGCGGGGTCGAATGCGGCCAGGCAGTCTGGCAGGCTTTTGTGGACTTTGAGCGTCGCGAACTCGTGGTAGTCCAGCCCGGCGCGCACGAGCTGCTTGTCCTCCAGCGTGAAGCCCAGCGGTTCGATCAGGTGCAGCTGGCTGCCGGTGTTGGCGCACAGCCGGATGATGTTGCCGGTGTTCGGCGGAATTTCGGGCTGGTACAAGATCACATGAAACATAAATTCGCCTGAGTAATTCGTTTGGTTCTTGTCAGATGCGGGAAAAAGGGCTAACTTCCACCTCGGGTAAATCAGCTATGCATAGACACACGGGACGGGGATTATGGCGCTTTCAGGGAAAATTCGCTTAGGCGACTTGTTGCTTCAGCAGGGGCTGATCACTGAAGAGCAGCTCGCGCTGGCGCTGGAACAGCAGAAGAATGTGAGCCTGCGACTGGGACGCATCCTGGTGAACAATGGCTTTGTGACCGAGGAACACATTTCCGAGGCGTTGGCCAAGCAATTCGACATTCCTTATGTCAACCTCAAGCATTTCCACTTCAAGCCGGAAGTCGTGCGGCTGTTGTCGGAAAACAATGCGCGGCGCAATCAGGCCATCGTGCTGGAGAAGCGCGACGAGCGGCTTCTGGTCGGGATGGCGAATCCGGCCGACCTGAAGTCCGCCGAAGAGATCGCGCGTCTGCTGGATTGTGAAATCGAGGTGGCTGTCGTGACCGAAGGGCAGTTGCTGGAAGGCATAGACCGCGGTTATTCGCGCTCCCCCGGCATCCTGGAATCCGATTAGACGCTTTCGGGGCGGCTTCACTCCCGTTCACTGGAGATGTTTCAGGGGTGCGGCAACCTCCGCGCCACCACCCACGTGCTGATCTGTGCCGCGCCGCGTTTTTGCACCGCTTCGGCGAGCGCATTCAGGCTGGCCCCGGTCGTCAGCATCATCCACCAGCGCCACCCTTTTCCCGGTCAGGTCCATCTCGCAGCGGAACGCGTTGCGCACATTCTTCTTGCGTTCCTTCCACGGCAACACAGACTGCGGCGGCGTGTCGCGCACCCGCAGGTAGGCGTCCGGCAGCAGCGTGAGTCTGCGCTCACGCGCGATCTTCGCGGCGAGCAGCAACGACTAGTTATAGCTGCGCTCGCGCAGCTTGGCCGGATGCAGGGGGACCGGGATTACGTAGTCGGGCCGGTCGTCGCCGATGCGCTGCGCCAGCCGGGTGCGAATGCGTCGGCCAGTGCGAGCTGTTCGCCGTGCTTCATCGCCTGGACCAGCTTGTCGAGCGGGAAGGCGTAACTGAAAACGGCGGTGGTGCGGCCATACAGCGGCGGGTGACCGCACACCTTGCCGGCAGGGGTGGGCAGCGCGCAGACGGGGCAATGCGGCATGTCGTGGTAGGGCAGTGCCTCGTCGCAGGCGCCGCACCATAGCCCGTCGCGGCTCATGCGCCGCACAGCACGCAGGCTGCGCGGGCATCAGCCGCTTAATTACTGAGCGGATGTTCATGAAATTATCTCGCGAAATTGACAAGGCGTAGCCCTTTCTAGGATGATGCCTCGCTTTCACATACCCAATTTACCCATCAAGCCAGTATCCGGCCCTGTCCATTATGAATAGCCAACCGATCAAATTCGTCCGTCCGTCACAGCCCAAAGACACGCCGCAGCGCTGGAGCGTGGCCGACATCGAGGCGCTTTTCAAGCTGCCGTTCGCCGACCTGATGTTCCGCGCACAGCAGGTGCATCGCGAGCATTTCGACCCGAACGCGGTGCAGCTTTCGACGCTGCTGTCGATCAAGACCGGCGGCTGCTCCGAGGACTGCGGCTACTGCCCGCAGTCGGCGTTCCACAACGCGGGGGTGGAAAACCGCAAAATGCTGGATGTCGAAGAGGTGGTCAAATCTGCGAAGGCCGCCCAGCAAAGCGGCGCGGACCGCTTCTGCATGGGCGCCGCCTGGCGCGAACCGACACGGGAGGACATGGAAGCCGTAGTCGAGATGGTCAAGGCGGTGCGCGGCCTGGGCATGGAGACCTGCGCGACGCTGGGCATGCTCAACGACGAGCAGACCGCGCAGTTGAAGGAGGCAGGGCTGGACTATTACAACCACAACCTCGACACATCGCCGGAATTCTACGGCGACATCATCAGCACCCGCGACTACCAGGACCGCATCGACACACTGGAGCGGGTGCGCAAGGCCGGCATGCACGTGTGCAGCGGCGGCATCGTCGGCATGGGCGAAAACCTGATCCAGCGCGCCGGCCTGGTCGCCCAGCTCGCCAACATGAACCCGTACCCCGAGAGCGTGCCGATCAACAATCTGGTGAAAGTGGAAGGCACGCCGCTGGCACAAGCCGAAGACCTCGATCCGCTGGACTTCGTGCGCACCATCGCGGTCGCGCGCATCACGATGCCGACCGCGCGCGTGCGGCTTTCCGCCGGTCGCCAGCAGATGTCCGATGCGGTGCAGGCGCTGTGCTTCCTCGCCGGCGCGAACTCGATCTTCTACGGCGAGCAGCTGCTGACGACCGGCAATCCCGATGCCGGACGCGACCGCGCGCTGATGGACAAGCTGGGGATGTACCCCTTCGCTGAAAAACATTAAGCCTTATCCGCAGATTTCGCAGAATATAAAGATTGAATCTGCGAAATCGGCGAAAAAATTAATTTTGCCATTTACACAATTACAAACCGAACTCGATGAACGCGCTGCGCTCGGCCTGCTGCGCCAGCGCCGTACGTTGCAGAGCTCGCAGTCGCCGCACATCGTCGTGGACGGCAAGCCCTACCTGTCGTTCTGCAGCAACGATTACCTCGGACTGGCCAACCACCCTGCGCTGATAGCCGCGATGCAGCAGGGCGCGGCGCAATGGGGCGCCGGCGCGGGCGCGGCGCACCTGGTCAGCGGGCACACCCAGCCGCACCATGATCTTGAGGCCGCACTCGCGTCCTTCGCCGGCAAGCCCGCCGCGCTGCTGCTTTCCACCGGCTACATGGCCAACCTCGGCGTGGTTCAGGCGCTGGTCGGCAAAGGCGACACGGTGTTCGCCGACAAACTCAACCACGCCTCGCTGAACGACGCGATGCTGCTGTCGCGCGCCGGGGTGCAGCGCTACCGCCACAACGACATCGCGCAGCTGGGGCAGTTGCTGGAGAAAACGCAGGGCGGTCGTAAACTGATCATCATCGATGCGGTGTTCAGCATGGACGGAGACCTGGCGCCGCTGCCGGAGTTGCTGGCGCTGTGCGAGCAGCATGACGCCTGGCTGCTGGTGGACGACGCGCACGGTTTCGGCGTGCTGGGAGTACAGGGGCGTGGCTCGCTCGCGCATTTCGGTATCGCCTCGCCCCGCATCATCTACAT
>DASWTZ010000005.1:0-8957 GCA_036401875.1 Gallionella sp. | reverse complement strand
ATCGAAGCCAAAACGGAATTTCAGTCGTTTCATTAACGAATTGGCGCGGATTGTCGCAGATTTACGCGGTGACGCAAGAAGGAATTTCCCGCGCCGGGATCACATCTTCGGCAGGGTGACGCCGACCTGCCCCTGGTACTTGCCGCCGCGATCCTTGTAAGAAGTCTCGCAGACCTCGTCCGACTCGAAGAACAGCACCTGGGCGACGCCCTCGTTGGCGTAGATCTTGGCCGGCAGCGGCGTAGTGTTGGAGAATTCCAGCGTCACGTAGCCCTCCCATTCCGGCTCGAACGGCGTGACGTTGACGATGATGCCGCAGCGCGCGTAGGTGGACTTACCCAGGCACACCGTCAGCACGCTGCGCGGGATGCGGAAATATTCCACGGTGCGGGCCAGCGCGAACGAGTTCGGCGGGATGATGCAGTAGTCGGCCTTCACCTCGACGAAGGAATTCGGGTCGAAGTTCTTCGGGTCGACGATGGTGCTGTTGATGTTGGTGAACAGCTTGAATTCGTCGGAACAGCGGATGTCGTAGCCGTACGAAGACGTTCCGTAGGACACGATGCGCTTGCCGTCGTTCATCTTCACCTGGCCAGGTTCGAATGGCTCGATCATGCCGTGCTGCTCTGCCATGCGGCGTATCCACTTGTCTGACTTGATGCTCATTGCGCTTTCCTCGATTAATCGGTGGCCAGGTTTCAAAGTTTGGAATTTTACCTAATTCCTCGGCCTGCGTGGGTTTTGCTACAATCGCGGCTTATCAAAGGAACCCGCAATATGTCACGCAAGATCCTCGTCACCTCCGCGCTGCCCTATGCCAACGGCAGCATCCACCTCGGCCACCTGGTCGAATACATCCAGACCGACATCTGGGTGCGCTTCCAGAAGATGCGCGGCCATGAATGCCACTATGTGTGCGCCGACGACACCCACGGCACGCCCGTCATGCTGCGCGCCGAAAAGGAGGGCATCACCCCCGAGCAGCTGATCGCACGCGTCTGGCATGAACACTACGACGACTTCAGGGCCTTCCACGTCCAATTCGACAACTACGGCTCGACCAATTCGGACGAGACCCGCGAGTTCGCCCAGGCCATCTACAGGAAGCTGCGCGCGGCCAACCTGATCGAGCAGCGCTCCATCGAACAGTACTACGACCCGGTCAAGCAGATGTTCCTGCCGGACCGCTTCATCAAGGGCGAATGCCCCAAATGCGGCGCGAAGGACCAGTACGGCGACAACTGCGAGGCCTGTGGCGCCGCCTATACCCCATCCGAGGTGAAAAACCCCTATTCCGCAGTGTCCGGCGCCAAGCCGGAGCTGCGCAACTCCGAACACTTTTTCTTCAGGCTATCCGCCGACAGCTGCCAGTCCTTCCTGCGCGACTGGACCCGCAGCGGCACGCTGCAACCCGAGGCCGCCAACAAGATGCAGGAATGGCTGGGCAGCGAGGGCGAGAACAAGCTCTCCGACTGGGACATCTCGCGCGACGCTCCCTACTTCGGCTTCGAGATTCCCGATGCGCCGGGCAAGTATTTCTACGTGTGGCTGGACGCGCCAGTCGGCTACATGGGCAGCTTCAAGCAATTGTGCAACAAAACAGGCATGGACTTCGAGACGTACTGGAAGGCCGATTCGAAGACCGAGCTGTACCACTTCATCGGCAAGGACATCCTGTATTTCCACGCGCTGTTCTGGCCTGCGATGCTGCAACATGCGGGCTTCC
Organism: Gallionella sp.; assembly: GCA_036401875.1. Lineage (GTDB taxonomy): Bacteria > Pseudomonadota > Gammaproteobacteria > Burkholderiales > Gallionellaceae > Gallionella. The sequence continues at coordinate 7,231 of DASWTZ010000005.1, read as the reverse complement.
GCACCCCGACCAAGTTGTTCGCGCACGGCTTCCTCACCGTCAACGGCGAGAAGATGAGCAAGTCGCGCGGCACCTTCATCACCGCGAAGAGCTATGTGGACCACATCAAGAACACCGAGTACCTGCGCTACTACTACGCCGCGAAACTGAACGGCACGATGGAAGACCTGGACCTCAGCCTGGACGACTTCGTCGCCAAGGTGAACTCCGACCTGATCGGCAAGTACATCAACATCGCCAGTCGCTGCGCGGGGTTCATCAGCAAAAAGTTCGATGGCAAGCTGGGTGATACCGACCTTGCCGCCACCGCCGAGTTCCAGTCGGCCTTCAAGGAAGGCGTGATCGCCAACTGCTACGAGGATCGCGACTTTGCGCGCGCACTGCGCGAGATCATGCGTCTGGCCGACACGGCCAACCAATACATCGCGGAGAAGAAACCCTGGGACCTGGCCAAGCAGGCGGGCCGCGAGGCCGAGCTGCATGTAGCCTGTTCGACCGCGCTGACGCTGTTCCGCGACCTGACGCTGTACCTCAAGCCCGTGCTGCCCGAGCTGGCCTCGCAGGTCGAGAGCTTCCTCAACCTTCCGCCGCTGACCTGGAGCGGTACCTGGCAGCCCCTGCCTGCCGGGCACCGCATCAATGAATACAAGCATCTGGCCACCCGCCTCGATCCCAAGCTGATCGACGCGATGATCGCAGCCAACCAGGAGAGCCTGCCGCCGGTGCAGTCCGAGCAGCGCCATGCCGAGCACCAGCAGCACACCGGCAACAAGGAGGTCGCCAAAGCCGAGCAGGCGTTCGAGCCGTTCATCGGCATCGAGGATTTCGCGAAGATCGACCTGCGCGTCGCGAAGATCGTCAACGCGGAGCATGTCGAGGGCGCCGAGAAGCTGCTCAAGCTGACGCTGGACATCGGCGAGGAGAAGCCGCGCACCGTGTTTGCAGGCATCAAGTCGGCCTACGATCCCGAGAAGCTCAAGGGCCGCCTGACCGTGATGGTCGCCAACCTCGCGCCGCGCAAGATGAAGTTCGGCATGTCGGAGGGTATGGTGCTGGCCGCCTCGGGCGATGCGCCGGGGCTGTTCATCCTCAGCCCCGACAGCGGCGCGCAGCCCGGAATGCGCATCAAATAAACTTGCGAGTCAAATAGTGCCTGCTGGCAGGGCCCGGATCAGCCTGTTGGATTTCGCCTGAAAATTCAGCGGGTGTGCCTGGCTGAGCAACTTGGCATGGTGCCGTATCATGGACAGCGGAGGGAATGGTTTTACATTTTTCATGGCGAGAACGATCTTGTTCGGGCTGTCCTCCGCATCGACTGTCACCACACGGTCGGCAAAGCTGTTGTAGATGCGCGCCAGATATTCTTCATGGTTCGGATAGCCCGCCCACAGGTTGGCCACCATGATGCCGCCGTCCGCCAGCACCGCGTAGCAGTCATCGTAAAACCGTTGGCTGCTCAATTCGTCCGGCAGCCCGCCAGCATCGAATCCGTCCACGATCAGCACGTTAAACTGCCCGTCTGCCTCTGCCACAAACCCCGCCCCGTCGCCCAGCAATACCTTAAAGCGCTCATTGTCGCCTGGGATCGCGAACTCGTTGCGCAGCGCGATCACATCGGGGTTGATTTCGACAACGGTGATTTCCGTCTGCGGCAAATAGCGGTAGCAATACTTGGCCAGCGATCCGCCGCCCAGCCCTATCATCGCGATGCTCGCAGGTGACGGTTCAAACAGCAAAAAACTCATCATCGCCCTTGTGTAGCTGAGGAACAACTCATCAGGCTGATCGATATTCATCTCGCTCTGCACCGCAACGTCGTCAAAACACAATGCGAGAATGCCATCCCGCTCCAGCAGGCAAGGCTTGCCTGCCACAACTTGATTTCCTGTCGCCCATTCCAGCATCTTTTCGATCTTGCGCTGGACGCCTTTGCCGGATTTTTTCACGGATATTCCCCGATTTCATGGTTCATTGAGATTGCGGCAAGTATACCTGCAGAATCGAGTTGACCCCGGATGGGCAGTAGCAGAACGGCTTGGCAAGCGGTATGCTGACGGGTGTACCAAATACACGAGTCCTGATCCGCAAACACGAAATTTTGGGATGTATTGCGCAAGGCTGACCGAACGTTCAGCTTTTATTTCGTGCTTTTCGTGGAAAAATTGCTTTTTATTCTTTGGAGGTGCTGACACAGCCGCTATGAACAATCCGTTTGGGGTGCAACTCTCGAAATTCTTCCGTCCGCGCCTGATCGACGCGCTGCGCGGCTACAACAGATCTCGTTTCTCCACCGACGTCACCGCCGGCATCACCGTCGGCGTGATCGCCCTGCCGCTGGCCATCGCCTTCGCGATCGCCTCCGGCGCAAAGCCAGAAGCGGGCATCTTCACCGCCATCATCGCCGGATTCATCATCTCCGCGCTGGGCGGCTCGCGCGTGCAGATCGGCGGGCCGACCGGCGCGTTCATCGTCATCGTGTATGGCATCATCGCCCAGTACGGCTACGCCAACCTGCTGATCTGCACCATCATGGCCGGCGTGATGCTGGTGGCGATGGGGCTGGCGCGCATGGGCAGCATGATCAAGTTCTTTCCGCGCCCGCTGATCCTCGGCTTCACCAGTGGCATCGCGGTGCTGATCATCCTCAGCCAGGTCAAGGAATTCTTCGGCCTGCAGATAGAGACCATGCCCGCCGATTTCTTCCACAAGCTGCAGGCCATCTCGCAGTCGGCCTCCACGGTGGACCTCGTCACGCTGCTGCTGGCAGCCAGCTCCGCGCTGTTCATCTGGTTCTACCCGAAACACTGGGCGCAGAGGCTGCCCTCGCCCATCGTCGCGCTGGTGCTCGGCACGGTCATAGTCGCGCTGCTCGACCTGCCGGTCGAGACGATAGGCACACGCTTCGGCGGCATCCCGCAGGGGCTGCCGGACTTTGCGATGCCCGAGCTCACCTTCGCGACGCTGCGCCACCTGATCGCCCCGGCGCTGACCATCGCGCTGCTCGGTGCGATCGAGTCGCTGCTCTCGGCGGCGGTGGCGGACGGCATGATCGACGACAAGCACGACCCCAACCAGGAGCTGATCGCGCAGGGCCTGGCCAACATCGCCGTGCCGTTCTTCGGCGGCATCCCCGCGACCGGCGCAATCGCACGCACCGCCACCAACGTGCGCTCGGGCGCCACCAGTCCGGTGTCCGGCATCGTGCACGCGCTGACGCTGCTGGTCATCGTGCTGGCCGCCGCACCGCTGGCAAAACACATCCCGCTCGCCACGCTCTCGGCCATCCTGCTGGTCGTCGCGATCAACATGGGCGAATGGGAAAGCTTCCGCACGCTGCGCAAATATCCGGTCAGCGACAGCGCGGTGCTGGTCGTCACCTTCCTGCTCACGGTGATCTTCGACCTCACCGTCGCGGTCGAGGTCGGCCTGTTCATCGCGATCTTCTTCTTCATCAAGCGCATCACCGACCTCACCCACGTCAGCGTCGCACAGGAATCACCGCTCCCGGACGACGGCGAGGCTACGATGATGCGCAAGGCCGTACCGCCGGGCGTGGTGATCTACCGCGTGTACGGCGCGCTGTTCTTCGGCGCGGCCGACAAGCTTGAAACCATCCTCGCCGAACTGCATACCGAACCGGAAGTGCTGATCCTGAAGATGGACGAGGTCATCAGCATGGACGGCAGTGCGCTGCACATGCTGGAACACCTGCACGGGAAACTGCGCAAGCACGGCAAGCACCTGATCCTCTCCGGCCCGCACACCCAGCCCTACTTTCTGATGCATCAGTCCGGCTTCTTCACCCAACTGGGCGCGGAAAACCTAGTGGCGAATCTGGATGAGGCGCTGCAGCGCGCGCGGGGCTTGCTGAAACAGGCTGGCTGAGCGGAATCGTTGCGTGCGTAATGCGCTGCTTGGAGACGATGACCGAGCTTCGCGTTTCTGCCTGATCGGTTTTAATGTTCAACCATTCAGCAGATCGAGATTCAAGGGGATGAGCGAATGTCGTTCTTTCTGGTCGGGATGGAGTGTTTGTGAAACACACTCGTTCGAATTCAACGGACTGGGATGAAGTTCCCCGATTAGGCGACACACCAGCCCAGATTAACTCATAACTTGGGCATCCTTAGGATGGTTCGCGCTTGAAGTTCTTACAATGCTTACAAACGAAAAACGTCGTGCATTTCATGATTACATTGCCGGAACTGTAGTTGCTCGGATTGCCTAACAATTCGATCAACACGGTCAAACTCGATTGATCGATCTGAATGGCAAGGGATCATCCTGCCCAAGCGCTACCCGATTTCATATACACTGATGCACGGGTCAATCGGACCCTTACACGGAGGTTGCGATCATGGGTAGCAAGGACAAGAGGAAGGAATCCAAAGGAAAGAAGCCGCAACCCAAGCCGGTGCCTGCCGGCAAGTAGTACCCACGGACGGGTTCTCCAACGGGGTCGATCCTCCGGCCCCGTTGCCTTTGCGCGGTACCCGCCCTCACCCCCCGATCTGACCTGCCGGGATCACCGCGATATGTCCGGTGTAGTCGAGCGACACCATCCACAGGCTGGCACCGTGGGCGGCGAGATCGGCCAGCGTCTCGCGGTATTCCGGCCGGTTGCTGTCGATCTCGTCGTGCGACCGCTCCTCCCATTCGCCCAGTTGTTCGACCGCCGCTTTGATCGGCCCGGTGATGTCGTCGAGTTGCTTTCCGGCGGGAATCATCAGCCGGTACTCGTGATGGCTGGCAGAGGAGTAGATCTTCACGCGCATTGCCCGCCCCGCATCAGTAGATCACCTTGACGTTTTCCGGCTTGAGCAGTTCGCGCAGGTCGTGCAGCAGGTCGTCGTGCAGCGTAACCTGCCATTCCTCGCCGAGGCGCAGCTGGCAGGTGGCGTCGTTGTTGCGGTAGTAGATCAGCACCGGGCACTGGCCGTCGCGGTACGGGGTGAACAACTTCTTGAGCTGGGCAATGCTGGCGTTGCCGTTGCAACGCAGCGCGAGCTGTTGCGCGAAGTGCGAGCGCGCCGAGGCGAAGTCGAACAGCTCCTCGCCGCTGACCCGCACGTTGCCCGAGTACTCGTCCATCCTGGCGGTGCCGCGCACCACCAGAAGCTCGTCGGCGCGGATCATCGCGCGGCTGCGCTCATATTCTTCGTTGAACACGGTCAGCTCGACCTGGGCGCCGCCGTCGTCGAGCGTGATCACGGCCATGCGCCCGCGCCGGGTCTGCTGCAGGCGCAGGCCGGCGACGATGCCGGCGAGCACCACCGGCACGCCGCGCCGAGAGCCGTGGCCGCCGTTGCCCGAACCGTTTCCCTGGCCGACAAACTGCGGCGTCAGGTCGGCGAGCCTGACCTTGATGAAGTGGCCAAGTTCCTCGGCGTATTCCTGATAGGGGTGACCGCCGAGGTAGATACCCAGGCTAGCCTTCTCGTGGGCGAGCTGTTCGCGCAACCGCCAGCGCGGCACGTCGGCAGTCTGCACGCTCAGCACCGCATCGGCCTCGTCGTCGCCGAACAGGCTGTTCTGGTTGGCCGCGCGCGCATGCTGATCGGCGCTGGCCAGCGCGGCATCGACGCTGGCCATCAGCGACGCGCGGTGGTCATTGATGCTGTCGAACGCACCGGCGCGGATCAGCGCCTCGACGGTGCGCCGGTTGACAAGGCGTTTGTCTACGCGGCGGCAGAAGTCGAACAGGTCCTTGAACGTCCCGCTCTCTCGCGCCTTGACGATGCTGGCGATCGCCGCCTCGCCGGTGCCCTTGATCGCACCCAGCCCGTAGGCGATGGTTCGCTCGTCCACCGGCGAAAACACGTAGCCGGAGCTGTTCACGTCCGGCGGCAGGATGCGGATGCCCTGCTGCAACGTGTCGGCGTAGAAGATGCTGACCTTCTCGGTGTTGTCCAGATCGCCGGACAGCGTCGCCGCCATGAACGAGGCCGGGTGGTGCGCCTTGAGGTAGGCGGTGTGGTAGGCCACTAGCGCGTAGGCTGCGGCGTGAGATTTGTTGAAGCCGTAGCCGGCGAACTTCTCCATCAGGTCGAACAGGTTGCCGGCCACTTCCTTCGTGGTGTTGTTCTTGAGCGCGCCATTGACGAAGATTTCGCGGTGCTCGGCCATTTCCTCGGCCTTCTTCTTGCCCATCGCGCGGCGCAGCAGGTCGGCGCCGCCGAGGCTGTAGCCGCCGACGATTTGGGCCATCTGCATCACCTGCTCCTGGTAGACCATGATGCCGTATGTCTCCTTGAGCACGCGCTCGACGGCGGGATGGGGGTAGTCGAATTTCTCGCCGTGCTTGCGGCGCACGAAGTCCGGGATCAGGTCCATCGGACCGGGCCGGTACAGCGCGACCAGCGCGATGATGTCCTCGAAGCGGTCCGGCTTCGCTTGCTTGAGCATGTCCTTCATGCCGCGCGATTCGAGCTGGAATACCGCGGTGGTGTTGGCGTTCGCCAGCAGCTCGTAGGTGGCCCGGTCGTCCAGCGCCAGCGTCTCCAGCGCGAACGGCGCGACGCCGCCGTTGAGCCGCGTGACGTGGCGCATCGCCCAGTCGAGTATCGTCAGCGTGCGCAGGCCGAGGAAGTCGAACTTCACCAGGCCGACCGCCTCGACGTCGTCCTTGTCGAACTGGCTGACCACGCTGGTGCTGCTGTCGGCGCAATACAGCGGGCAGAAATCGGTGAGTTGGCCCGGCGCGATCAGCACGCCGCCGGCGTGCATGCCGATGTTGCGCGTCAGGTCTTCCAGTCTGCTGGCCAGCTCCAGCAGCTCGGGCACGCCCTCCTCGCGCTCGGCGATCGCGTTGATCTCCGGCTCCATCTCGCGTGCCTTCTTCAGCGACACCGGCTTGACGCCCTCGACCGGAATCGCCTTGGACAGGCTGTCGCACAGCCCGTAAGGGAAATCCATCACGCGCCCGACGTCGCGGATCACCGCCTTAGAAGCCATCGTGCCGAAGGTGGCGATCTGCGACACGCACTGCGCGCCGTACTTGTTCTTCACGTATTCGATCACCCGCTCGCGCCCGTCCTGGCAGAAGTCCACGTCGAAATCTGGCATCGACACGCGCTCGGGATTCAGGAAGCGCTCGAACAGCAGCTCGTAGCGCAGCGGGTCGAGGTCGGTGATGCCGAGGCTGTAGGCCACCAGCGAGCCCGCACCGGAACCGCGGCCCGGACCGACCGGCACGCCGTTGTTCTTGGCCCAGCGGATGAAGTCGGCGACG
>DASWTZ010000004.1:0-66101 GCA_036401875.1 Gallionella sp. | reverse complement strand
CGGCCGGGGCGACGCTGGTGCTGGGCGGCGACGGGCGCTACTACAACCGCGAGGCGATCCAGGTCATCCTGAGAATGGCTGCGGCAAACGGCTTTGGCCGCGTGCTGGTCGGCGCAGGCGGGATACTCTCGACTCCCGCTGCATCGTGCATCATCCGTAAATACCGGACATACGGCGGCATCATCCTGTCGGCCAGCCATAACCCCGGCGGACCGGACGGCGATTTCGGCATCAAGTACAACACCGCCAACGGCGGCCCGGCGCCGGAAAAGATCACCGAGGCGATCTACGCGGTGAGCCGCAAGATCGCGCAATACCGCACCATGGACGCGCCCGACGTGGCGCTGGATACACCGGGGGAACACAGCGTCGGCGGCATGCAAGTGTCGGTGATCGACCCCGTCGCGGACTATGCCGGGCTGATGGAATCGCTGTTCGATTTCGCCGCGATCCGCGCATTGCTCAAGGGCGGCTTCCGCATCCGGTTCGACGCGATGCATGCGGTCACCGGACCTTACGCGCGTGAGATACTGGTCAACCGGCTGGGCGCGTCCCCGGACAGCGTGATGAATGCCGTGCCGCTGCCGGATTTCGGCAACGGACATCCCGACCCCAACCTGACCTATGCCCATGAGTTGGTCGAGATCATGTACGGAAAGGATGCGCCGGACTTCGGCGCGGCCTCCGACGGCGACGGTGACCGCAACATGATCCTCGGCAGCCACTTCTTCGTCACACCCTCCGACAGCCTTGCGGTCATCGCCGCGAATGCCCACCTGGTGCCCGGCTACAGCAAGGGTATCGCGGGGATCGCGCGCTCGATGCCCACCAGCGAGGCGGCCGACCGCGTCGCCAAAGAACTGGGCATCCCCTGTTACGAGACGCCGACCGGCTGGAAGTTCTTCGGCAACCTGATGGATGCGGGCCGCGTCACGCTGTGCGGGGAAGAGAGCTTCGGCACCGGCTCCAGCCACGTGCGCGAAAAGGACGGCCTGTGGGCCGTGCTGTTCTGGCTGAATATCCTCGCCGGACGCAGGCAAGCTGTCGAAACCGTCGTGCGCGAGCACTGGGCCCGCTTTGGCCGCAACTTCTACTCGCGCCACGACTACGAGGCGATACCGGTCGAGGCCGCCAACGGCGTGATGAAACAGCTGAAGGACAGCTTCGCCTCATTGCAGGGCGCGCAGTTCGGCCACCTGCTGGTGAAGATCTGCGACGACTTCAGCTACACCGACCCGGTGGACGGCAGCGTCAGCACTGGCCAGGGCGTGCGCATCCTGTTCGTCGACGGCTCGCGCATCGTATTCCGGCTGTCCGGCACTGGCACCGAAGGCGCGACGCTGCGCATCTACCTGGAAAGTTTCGAGCTGGACGCCAGCAAACACGGTCTCGACGCGCAGCAGGCGCTCGCGACGCTGATCGGCATCGCGCAGCAAATCTCCGAGCTGCACAAGCGCACCGGGCGCGACAAACCGACAGTCATCACCTGAGGGGTATAATCGGCAGCACCAACAGGCATCACCCCCCCCCGCGCCAGACTGGCGCGGATTCGTTTTGAAAGGAGCACACCATGAACCACAAACAGATCATCCAAACCCCCGATGCGCCCACTGCGATCGGCACCTACTCTCAGGCCGTGCGCATCGGCGACACCGTCTACCTGTCCGGCCAGATCGGGCTCGACCCCTCCACGATGCAGATGGTCGAAGGCATCGATGCGCAGATCCATCGCGTGTTCCAGAACCTGCGCGCGGTCGCCAGCGCAGCCGACAGCAGCTTCGACGACCTGATGAAACTGAACGTATACCTCACCGATCTTGCTCATTTCGCCAAGGTCAACGAGATCATGGCGACTTACTTCCGCCCTCCCTACCCGGCGCGTGCCGCGGTCGGCGTCGCGGCGCTGCCGCGCGGCGCGCTGGTCGAGATGGACGGCGTGCTGGTGGTGCAGTACTAAGACGCCTCGGCAGTGCCGCCTGCAAAAATTTCGCCCGCGACGCTGGCGAAGCTCGCCAAACTCGGCATCCACCACCGTGCCGATCTGCTGCTGCATCTGCCGCTGCGCTACGAGGACGAGACCAGCCTCGCGCCGATCGCCACGCTGCAGCCGGGCGAGACGGTGCAGGTGCAGGGAGTCGTCGCCCACAGCGAAGTCGCCTTCCGTCCGCGCCGCACGTTGGTTTGCCGCTTGGAAGGCGACGGCGGCGAGTTGTACCTGCGCTTCCTGAACTTCTATCCCAGTCAGCAGAAGCAGCTCGCAGTCGGCAGCCGGATACGTGCGGTCGGCGAGGTGCGCATGGGCTATTACGGTCTGGAGATGGTCCACCCGAAATGCCGCGCGGTGGACGACGACACCCCGCTGCAGCAGAGCCTGACGCCGGTGTATCCGACCACGGCTGGGCTGGGGCAGGCGGCATTGCGCAAGCTGATCGAGAATGCGCTGGAAACCTTGCCGCTGGACGACACGCTGCCCGGGGCGATGTTGCATGAACTCAAACTGGCGAGCTTTGCCGGCAGCCTCAGGCTGCTGCACAACCCCACGCCCGACATTTCCGCAAGCAAACTCGAAGACCGCAGCCACCCGGCTTGGCAGCGCATCAAGTTCGACGAGTTGCTGGCCCAGCAACTATCGATGCGCGTGCATCACCGCGAGCGCAACAAGCGCGCCGCCCCCAGCCTCACGGCACACGGCAGGCTGACTGCGCAGCTGGCAGAAAAGCTGCCTTTCGCGCTGACCGGCGCGCAGCAGCGCACCGTCGCCGAGATCAGCCATGACCTCGCCCGGCCGCATCCGATGCAGCGCCTGCTGCTCGGCGATGTCGGCAGCGGTAAGACCATCGTCGCGGCGCTGGCGGCATTGCAGGCGATCGAGAACGGCTATCAGGTCGCGCTGATGGCGCCGACCGAGATCCTCGCTGAGCAGCACTACCTCAAGCTGCGCGACTGGCTGGAACCGCTGGGCATCGCGCCGGTGTGGCTGTCAGGCAGCTTGAAGAAGAAGGACAAGCAGCTCGCCGCTGACCGGATCGCCAGCGGCGAGACGCAGCTCGCTATTGGCACCCACGCGCTGTTCCAGGAATCGGTCGAGTTCCTGAAACTGGGCCTCGCGATCGTCGACGAGCAGCACAAGTTCGGCGTGCAGCAGCGGCTGGAGCTCAGGAACAAGGGCAAGTCTACTCAATCCCTTCGCGGTGATCCTGTCGAACCACAACATGATGATGAGCCATCCAATTTCCAGGAACCCCACCAGCTGATGATGAGCGCGACGCCTATCCCGCGCACGCTAGCGATGAGCTACTACGCCGACCTCGACGTGTCGGTGATCGACGAACTGCCGCCGGGGCGCACACCGGTGGTCACCAAGCTGGTCAGCGACGCGCGCCGCGACGAGGTGTTCGAGCGGGTGCGTGCCGCCTGCCTCGAAGGGAGGCAGGCCTACTGGGTCTGTCCGCTGATCGATGAGTCAGAGAAACTGCAACTCCAGACCGCGCTGGAGACCTATCAGTCGCTCAGCGAGATATTCCCGGATCTGCGCGTCGGGCTGGTGCACGGCAGACTGCCGCCGGCGGAGAAGGCGGCGGTGATGGCCGCGTTCAAGGCGGGCGAGCTGCAACTGCTGGTCGCCACCACGGTCATCGAGGTCGGCGTGGACGTGCCGAACGCCAGCATGATGGTGATCGACCACGCAGAGCGCATGGGGCTGGCGCAGCTGCACCAGCTGCGCGGCCGGGTTGGGCGCGGCGCGGCCGAGAGCCTGTGTGTGCTGCTCTACAGCCAGCCGCTGTCCGAGCTGGCGCGCGAGCGGCTGAAGGTCATCTACGAGAACACCGACGGCTTCGTCATCGCACAGCAGGACCTGCATCTGCGCGGCCCGGGCGAGCTGCTTGGCGCGCGCCAGAGCGGCGTTGCGATGCTGCGCTTTGCCGACATCAGCGGGGACGAGGAACTGCTGGAACAGGCGCGGCACGTGGCAGACCGGCTGCTGCGCGACTTCCCGGATGCCGCCCGCGCCCACCTGCAGCGCTGGATGGCCAGCCGGCACGACTACTTGCACGTGTAGCGACGTGGAAATCCGCGCTCGCAATTAGACCGCTCAGTCGCGCTTGACCAAGCGGATCTGCTGTCCGGGAAAGATCAGGTCCGGGTTCGCGATCGCGTTGCTGCCGGCGATGCGCGGATAGTTGTACGGGTTCCCCGTCAGGCGCTGCGCGATGCTCCACAGCGTGTCGCCCCGTTTCACCACATACAGCTCGGCCTCGATCGGCACGTTCGCGGGCACTTCGAGTACCAGCGGCCCGGCAGGAATTTCGGCGGCACGCGGCGGCACGATCGGGGTCCGGGTCGAAATGGGTTCGGCGCTGCCCGGAGTTGTCGCCAAAGGTGGTGCTGACGCCACAGGACCAGACGCTTTCCGTTCCGACACTGCCCGGACTGGTGCGGCAGGGTCGGCGCGCTGCTCATTCGGCTGTCCGGCAGGCATCTCAAAATAAAGCAGTGCGGTGGCAAGCAGCGCGGCGAACGCGGCAAGGCCGTAGCGCAGCGAGCCTCCGCCGATGCGCGCGTCGTCATGTGCGGCCTGCATGTGCTCCTCGCGATGGGGCTGCGCGTGGGTCTCGCGTCCGGCGCCGACGTCGACGGGCTCCGGCATGCGTTCCTCGGCGGCGGAAGTCGCGGCCGCTGCGGCCGTCTCGTGCGTTGCGGGTTGGACTGCGGGCTCGTGTGGCGGGATGTATGACGGTGCGTTGGCCGCCTCTGCAATCCGGTGGACTTCGCCATGGGACCGTCCGGCGGGAAAAGCCTGCTGCGTTTCGGTAGGATGCTCAATCGCTTGCTTTCGGGTTTTAGCGATGTCCGGTGCGTGAGCTGCGGCGTGCTCGCTTTCCGCTACGACAAGCAGCGGCCCGCGGCCCGCAGTCGGCGGCTCTGCTTGTGTTGGTCCGGCTTGCGTTGCGCCGGTCCCGGTTTGCGCCGCGCCGGTTTCGGCAGCAACGACAGGTGCAGGGGTAGCCTGCTGCGAAGTCGGCGCGACATCCTCCTCGTCCGCGAACGTATGGACCGTCCCGGTGGGCGACGCCTTCATCTGCTCGGAGAGCGTGGGCATGAATTGCTGTATCAGCGCCCGGTCGAAATGCACCGCGATGGCTGCGACGTTCAGGATCACCCGCGCGGCGATGCCGTCGGGATAACAGCCGTACATCAACCCGTGCGGCAGGTGGACAGGCATCGCGCGGTGGACATCGGGCGGCAGGCGTTTCTCCCCGGCCACGGTCTCGGTGACGACCAGCGCGCGAAAGTCTCCGTTGCTCACCAGCAGCATGCGCCATGCCCCGGTGGCGAGCGAGCGCCTGCCGAATATCCTCGCCAGGTCCACCACCGGCAGCACCTCGCCGCCGTGCGCGGTGATCCCGGCGACGATGTCGGGCGCGGGTACGGCGCGCCAGGGCTGGCAGGGGATCACGTCCTCCACCTCGGAGCTCGGCAGCGCGTACTGCTCGCCCAGGATCGTGATCGCCGTCACATCGACCGCCTCCCTGAAAAAATGTACGGGGAACGCGGAGTCGGGCGCATAGCGCTGCCAGGCCGGCGGCATACCGGCGCGCGGCGCCAGCGCCATCGCCAGGTCGATCAGTGGGACCGGGCCATCGCCGCGCAGCAACACCCGCTTCAGCCACGGGGTCTGGACGATGGCGGGCACGGGCCTGAGTGAGTCCTCGCCGGCCGGAACGCTGCCCCCATCGCCGTCGATCAGGAAACCGAACACGCCGTCGCCCAACCTTGCGACCAGCATCCTAGATGCATCCGGCGCGCGGCGGCGCAGCAAGCGCTGCGACAGGTCGATGACGGTCAGCAGTCGCCCGTTGTGGAATGCCACGCCCCTGACGTATCCGGGCGTGCCCGGCAGCGGCGTGATCGCGCCGGGGGCCATCGCGCTGTCTTCGACGCCATGAGAGGAGACGGCATAGCGCTCGCCGCCGCACGAGATGAGGCGGACGCGCTCCGGCGCGTCGGCCTGCGGGGCGGCGGGGAGCAGCGCAGCCTCCGCAGGCTCGCCGCCGCGATCGAGCACGCGATCATGCAGCTCGGCGAGGTTGACCAGTGGGATAGGCACGCCGTCGTGGACCGCGCAGGAATCGAACACCGCCGTGCGTAGATAGGCGGGCAGCGGGAACATCATTTCGGGTGCGACGGCCAGCGTGCGCAACTCGCCGCTGACCACGAAGCCCACGGTGCGGTCCGCGTCCTGTTTGAGCAGGATGCAGCCCGGAGCGGTCATGCGGGTGGCGTCGTAGCCGATGCAGACGGGCAGGTCCGCGAGCGTCACTGAGCGGCCATCCTCGATCATGATCCCTGCGATGCAGTCCGGGGTCAGCGGGATGCGGTGCAGCGCGGCCATCTCCCTGACCGACCGGATCTCGTCCTTCCAAATGCCGTATGCAACGCCGTCGAAGGTGGCAAGGAATAGCTCTCTCATGTGCCGGAGTGTGAGGGGGATGAAAGTCAACGTCAAGGCGCGGCCAACTGCCGGAAAAGCCATCCGACGGACGGTTGCGGCGCCTGCAAGATTTGCCGGACATGAGCCCGCTATACGTGGATAATCCGCCCCTTCGTGGGTGAACAGGACGGAAGCGACATGGAAACACTGGCGGCGCTGCGCAGCGGCAAACTGGCGGGAAGCACGCGGCTGGATCTGTCGTGCGGGCTGAAGCATTTCCCCGAGGAGATCTACGATCTGGCCGACTCGCTGGAGATACTCAACCTCTCCGGGAACGCGCTGGCCTCGCTGCCGTACGACCTGCCCCGGCTGCACCGCCTGCGGGTGATCTTCTGCTCGGACAACCGGTTCACCCATGTGCCCGAGGTGCTGGGCGACTGCCCGCAACTGGACATGGTCGGCTTCAAGGCCAACCGCATCGCCCACCTGCCAGCCGCCGCGCTGCCCGAGCGGCTGCGCTGGCTGATCCTCACCGACAACCGGCTGACCGCGCTGCCCACCGAACTCGGGCAGCGCAGCCGATTGCAGAAGCTGATGCTGGCGGGCAACCGGCTGGAGCGCCTGCCCGAGGAGTTGGCGGCGCTCGATAAGCTGGAGCTGCTGCGCATCTCGGCCAACCGCTTCGAGGGGCTCCCCGACTGGCTGTACACGCTGCCGCGCCTCGCGTGGCTGGCCTACGCCGGCAACCCGTGCACCGACGCGTTCGAAGCCGCCGCGCTGGCACAGCAGGCCATCGCCCCGATAGACTGGAACGAACTCGAATTGCAGCACAGGCTGGGCGAGGGGGCGTCGGGCGTGATCTACCGGGCCGTGCGGAACAGGGATGGGGGTCAGGAACAGGTCGCCGTCAAACTGTTCAAGGGCGCAGTGACCAGCGACGGCCTGCCGCGCAGCGAAAAGGCGGCATGCATCGCCGCCGGCGATCATCCCAACCTGATCCCGGTCGCCGGCCGGGTCAGCGCGCATCCCGACGACGCCAGGGGGCTGGTGCTGTCGCTGGTCGCGCCGGAATTCGTCAACCTGGCAGAGCCCCCCAGCCTGGCATCCTGCACGCGCGACATCTACCCGGAGAACACGCGATTCACGACGGACACCGCGCTGTCGATCGCGCGGGGCATCGCCTCGGCGGCGGCGCAGATGCACGCGCGGGGCATCCTGCACGGCGACCTGTACGCGCACAACATCCTGTGGGACGGGCGCGGTGGCTGCCTGCTAGGCGATTTCGGCGCGGCCTCGTTCGTCCCGCAAGGTGATCCGCACCAGGCGTTGGCGCTGCAGCGCATCGAGGTGCGCGCCTACGCCTGCCTGCTGGAAGAGCTACTGGAGCGATGCGAACCGGCTTCCGGCGAGCTATTGGACCGGATGTGGGAATTGCAGCGGCAATGCGGGTCGACGAGCGTGGCCGAGCGGCCGCTGTTCGAAGAGATCGTGAGGATATTGGCGAAATTGGTGGGTGAGAAAATACTGCTGATTTAATCAGATGGAGTCTGAGAGTATCAGTTACAGCTGGTAATACTTTGAGAGGCGTAACCTGGAATGGAAGCAAGCTAGTTGCGGGTACGTGATGCTGGTGATATTCGCACGTCACCTTACCGAGTTTTGAGGATCGTCGGTAAGATTCGATTGAAAAAAGCCCGCCCGAGTGAATCCGGGCGGGCTTTGCGTTGATGCCGCTTGTTACGCGTGCGGCACGGCCGGCAGCATGGCGCGTTTCTCATTCCTGCCTATCGTCAGCAGGTCCCACAACAGCAGCACGTAGCCGGCGGCGAACAGTGTGCCGAACACTTCACGCCACCACATGCCCTGGACGAACCACGGGTGTTCCTGGGCGAGGAAGTAGCCGCTCCAGGTGGAGCCTTCGATCGCGCGTTCGATCTGCGACTGCTCGTAACCGGAGATCAGCAGCGCGACGGTCATGCCGACCATGCCGATGTTGAGCAGGGCCAGCGACCACTTCCACTTCCAGCCGTTGCCGGGCAGGTCGCCGGCCATCCACACCTTGCCGCGCCACTGCTGCGCGGCGAGGTAGAACACGGCGATGACGATGGTGGCGTAGGCGCCGAAAAAGGCCAGGTGGCCGTGCGAGGCGGACCACTGCGTGCCGTGGGTGTACAGGTTGATCTGCGGCAGCGTGTGCATGAAGCCCCATACGCCCGCGCCGAAGAAGTTGCCGAACGCGTGGGCGATCAGCCAGGCCATCGCCGGGTGGTTGGAGTTCTTGATCTTGTTCACGCCGGCATCGAAGATCGCGTGTACCACCATCGCGACCAGCGGGATGGGCTCCAGCGCCGAGAAGAAGCCGCCGATGGTGAACCAGTATTCTGGTGTGCCGATCCAGAAGTAGTGGTGGCCGAGGCCGAGGATGCCGGAGCCGAACATCAGCGCGACCTCGATGTACAGCCAGGTCTCGACGATCTTGCGGCGCACGCCCAGCACCTGGATCAGTCCGTAGGCCATGATGCAGGCGACCATCACCTCCCAGGTGGCTTCCACCCACAGGTGGATGACCCACCACCACCAGTACTGGTCAATCGAGACGTTGGTGGTGTAGAACATGCCGGCGAGGTAGATGCCGAACAGCGCCAGCAGGTCGAGCACCAGCACGCCGGCGATGCCGGTGTAGCGACCCTTCGAGAAGGTGGCGGCGACGTTGTAGAAGAACGTCAGCACGCTGACGACGATGCCGATGTCTGCCCAGCGCGGCGCCTCGATGTACTCGCGCCCCTCGTTGATCAGCCAGATCGTCGAGTGTTCGCCCGGGCCGACCTGCACGAACAGGTACACCAGCACGACGACCGTGACCGCCGAGGTCAGCACCCAGAACACCAGGTTGCCGAGCTTGAGGCCGACCACCGGGTGCTGCGCCTCATCTTCCAGCATCCAGTACACTGAGCCGAGAAAGCCGTACAGCAGCCACACGACCATCGCGTTGATGTGCACCATGCGGTTGACGTTGAAGTCGAGGACTTCGTAGAGGAAATCCGGCTTGAGGTATTGCAGGCCGGCCAGCAGGCCGAACAGCACCTGCGCGCCGAACAACACCATCGCGACGATGAAATACTTCACCGCCAGTTTTTGCCCGCCGTTCAGGTTGGCGCTATCCAGTTGTCCTATCGTCGCCATGATCAATTCTCCTGTTGCATCGGTTTGAAGTTATACGGGAAGCCGTTGGTGTCGATCGCAGACATCCACTTCAGGAAGGCCACCACTGCGCGGGCCTCGTCGTCGGTAACGCCCAGACTGGGCATGCGCCGTCCCGAGGTGTTGTGCAGTTTGTCGGACGGGTCTTTGATGAAATCGACCATGGTCTGCTCGCGCGAGGCGGTGTCGCCCCAGTAGGGGTCCAGCCAGGCCTTGGTCAGGTCGGGCGCGTAGTAGGCGCCGTTGCCCAGCACCGTGTGGCAGTTGACGCAGTTCTTCGCCTGCAGCGTCAGCTTGCCGCGCGTCACCAGCGCCTCGGCTTCCGCCTCGGTCAGCTCCTTGCCGAACAGCGGCTGCTTCGCGCCGATCACCGGCTCCTGCACCTTTCGCGCATCGTTGTACACGTAGTCGATGCGGTGGTTGATGGTTGAATAGGCCGGCACGCGCTTGGAGCCTGCCGAGATCTGCGGCAGCGTGTCGAAGGTAAGCAGGATCAGCACGATAAATGAACCACCCGTTACCCAGATGGCCGTCTTGCGCCAAAAAGATTCGGATGCCCACCACTGGTTTGTTGCCATGGTTTTCTCCCTCCCTGTTATCAGTTACGTTGAAGACTCTTTTGCTGCGGGTGTTGCAGGCGTTGCGGATTGGGGATGATGCACGTCGGCATGGGTGCCCACGCACAGGTGCCAGATCGCGTGCGGCGCGAGCAGGTAGCCGGCCAGCATCAGCAGGACGACGGCCTGCCACAGCGGCTGCTTGAGCAGGTTGGCGGCGTCGGCGAGGATGAGGGTGGCGGCGAACAGGCCGACATAGGCACCGTAGGCCAGCGGCATCAGCCGGGGGGATTTCCGGACCCGCGAATAGGCGAACAGCAGCGCGTAGAGCGCGCCGAGCATGATCACCATTGCCGACGAGAAAAAGATCGTGAAGAAGTTTGCAAGGCTTGCCGGTTCGATCACAGTCCCCCCTTGGAACCTATGACTAAATCAGTCAGGTTTTGCGAATGTATGCGAATTCCCCGAAAGATTCAATGCGCTTGAGGCTGAGGCGGATCGGCAAATGCAGTCCGCTTAATTGTTGTTCGTGGATGATTTAAAGGATACCGAGAAGAGCCGCATGAATGCATGCAGCCATCTTGTTCGCAACCCCGAGCTTTGAAATCGCGTTGGATGCATGAAAGTTTACGGTTCGTTCAGAGATTCTGAGGATGTTTGCAACTTCGCTTGCAGTTTTGCCTTCTGCTGACCATCTTAGTACGTCGATCTCGCGACTCGACAATTTGAGATCGACGCCTGGAAGATACTTCGGGGCGAGAAGTTTAGACATCCCTATATGACAAGTTTGGGCAAGCCATGCGAGCTTAAATTGCTTGTTTCTGATTTCGGTAATGCTCAAGTCTTCAGCGGAGCGGGCGAGACTCAATAATCCGATAGCATGATTCGCACCCCTGCTGGGCTGAGCCCAGCCTACCCGCAAACCGATGGCCTGGGCATCATCCCATAGGTCCGGGGAGTCGATAAAAGTCTGCGTCGACCATACTATGGGCTCCTGCGAGCGTTCGGCGTGCTTGACTGTCGGGTCAATCGCAAGATAATTTTTTTGCCGATATTCCGTTTGCCATGCGGAGGGATAATTGTTGTACATGACCACTGCGGGTGCGGAAATTGGAAGCGGCATGCGTATGCCATAGGCGCAGAAGTCGAAATCAAGGCAGCATGCCAGCCCAACTATTGACTGAAACAGGCTGTGTTCACACTTCGATGACTGGAGTGCCTGTAACTGGTCTTCTTGCCAAGTATTCATGTCGAACCCAAATTAAATGTCAGCGATGCAACTTTACACGCTGCCTGTCGCCAACCTCCGTTACCGCGGGCATCGGAATATTACCATTTCATCTGACAGCCTATTTGCATTGCCGCTGAGTTAATCAGTCCCTTGTTTGCTTACTGTAAACATTGACAGTTGTAGATGGCTTTTTAACCTGTTCTAATCCTTTGAAGGATGCTGTCACTACAAATAAGGAAAAAAATATGCAAACAAGGGGAGGGGATTTACTGGGGATCCGATCATTGATTTGGATTTGTGTGCCACTGGCGCTGTCGCTGATGCTGGCCGCCTGCGGAGGCGGTGGTGGCAGCAGTACCACTACCACAGGCACTACCACGGGCACTACCACGGGCACTACCACGGGCACTACCACGGGCACTACCACGATAACGCCGGTCACGTTCACTTTTGGTACCGCATCCCTGCCGTTTACGGGGATCGTGGCGTCCCGTTCCAACGGCTATTACCTGATTACGGGGCTCACTGCGGGGCATCGCTATGCCTTCAATGTAACGGCGACCAACTATCCGCAGATTACCTATTACAGCGACGCTTACATAACGCAGATCAAGTGCGATCCGAACGTGGGTACGGGGCTGTGCATCCTGGAAGCGCCGGGCACGGATATCTTTATCCGTATCTGGAATTCTTCGTACTTCTATGACTCTAGCATCGGAATCGATGTGACGCATGTCAGCGCGCCGACACAGTTTGAAGGAACCTGGACCACGCCGACGGTGCTCGACATGAGTGTCGCGGGCACGATGCCGCACGTTGGCAAGACGGATACCTATAACAGCTATTACACGATCCAGGGACTCACGGTCGGGAAGCAGTACACCTTTTGGCTGCAGAGCATGACCACCGACGCCTGGCTGAACCCGCTCGATCCGGTGGCGCACACTCGCGTCGGTGGGCTGTGTGCTCCGGACAATTCTTGGATCAACGGTTTCCAGAATCCGGAAAGCTGCACTTGGATCGCGACCGATACCAAGATCTCATTCGCGGTCTCCAACACTTCAGGAACTGCCGGCTCGGCCTACATCCTGCGCGTCGAAAATGCGCTCGATTCCGAAGGTAGCAAGGCGGCGCCCGTCACGCTCGCTTACGTGGGCGGCAAGGCCACGGCGGCAGGACGAGTGGCTACGGCGGGTACGAGTTACTATCATGTAACGGGGCTTGCTGCGGGGACGAATTACCTGGTGAGTATCGCCAACATCGGTCGCTCGATTCCGAGCACCACCTATGATCCGCCCACCATTCAGCCTTACGGTATCGATTCGAGTTTCACCACGACCACGGCCTGCGCGGCGACGGCATCGGCGCAAAGTACCCTTCAGTGCACGGTTGCGGCGACCGGCGCTGATCTTTACTTCACTGTAGTCGGCCCGACCCAGTACAGCGGCATGACCTATAACCTGACGGTGTCGCCAGTACCAGTTGCCGAGGGGAACCCGACCGCAGTTGCGCTCACCACCGCGCAGCTACCGTACAGCGGTCAGGTCAACCAGACTTACTCGGGTCTGCTCAACTACCTTTACAGCAACTACATCGTGACCGGCCTCACCCCGAATACCAACTACCAGGTCTTCCTCCAGAACCTGACCGGAACCGCTGGGTTCTCCGCCTGGGCGACCAGTTCTGCGGTGATCGACTGCTCCGCCACTTCGGACACCACCGCTACCTGCTCGTTAAGCTCGGGAACGGGCGGAGCGATCAACATTCGTGTCGGCGCGATCTCGAACATCTGGAACCAGTATGTGGGCGCGCTCTATTCGCTCGACGTGAAACCAGCGTTCCAGCTCTCGGCGAACGCGACGTACACGGACACGAGCGGCACGACGACGCTCGCCGGCACTGCCATTCCAGACCCGGGGCCGACCAACAACCCGGTATCGCCGTTGCTCATCCCGATCACGGTAAACGGTAGCACGGTAACCTCGATCTCGGACGTGACGCTGGAGTTCTTCATTACCCACGGTTACGCGACTCAACTCACGATCAGCCTCATCGCGCCCGATGGCACCGTCGTGCCGCTGGTGGAGCCGAATATCCTGAATACCTCGATAGGTGGGACGGGCTTCCTCGGCACGCAGTTGAACGACTATGCGCCGATGCAGCTCGACGGCGCGGATGGCGGATCGCCATTCGCGAGCGAGCCCTACTACGGCGTGTTCCGTCCCCGCCTTCCGCTGCATGCGCTTAGTGGAATGAATGCGAATGGCATCTGGACGCTGAGCATCCTGGACAACCAGTACGGCAACATTTCCGGGCAGACAGGCGCGTACCGTTCCTGGGGGATCAGTTTCAAGTAGCAGGAAACCGGATGGAGCGACGGGGGCGTGACGCCCCCGTCGCTATTTTTCGAATGCCAAAAATATCGTTTTTTGACTGGTCGTTGAATTTCACCTCGATTCCCGCCGCCAGCGGCTTATGCCCGGCTGTTCCCGATACAGCGGACCTTGAGCCTCGCCCAGGGGTGCGGTACAGGAATTCAACCTCTCAATGCCTGAAGGGTAGCCAATCACCCAGCTCGGCCGTTCGTCAACTGCCGGTTTCCGCGCTAACCCCGGCTGATATAATTCTCGCCGCAGCAGCACACACCGGACAGATAATTCAGACGAGGTTGGGCGATGGAAGAACAAGAAAAACTGCAGTACCAGAATATTCTGCACAAGATGTTGCAGGCGATGCTAAGCATGAAAGGCTCCGACCTGTTCATCACGGCCGGCTTTCCGCCATCGGTCAAGCTGAATGGCAAGCTTACCAAGCTGAACGAGACGCCGCTGACCGGCGAGCAGACGCGCAAGATGGCGCACTCGATCTCGTCGGACAAGCAGTGGGCCCATTACAACGAGACCAAGGGCTGCAACTTCGCGATCTCCCCAGAGGGCATCGGCCGTTTCCGTATCAACATCTTCACGCAGCAGCAGCGCACCGGCATGGTGATCCGCGTGATCACCACCGAGATTCCCGATTTCGACAAGATGAAGCTGCCCCCCGTTCTGAAGAACGTGGTAATGGAAAAACGCGGTCTGGTGCTGCTGGTGGGCGGTACCGGTTCGGGTAAATCGACGACGCTGGCCGCGATGCTGGGCGTGCGCAACAAGGAGTCGCACGGCCACATCATCAGCATCGAGGACCCGGTCGAATACGTGCACAACCACATCAACTGCATCATCACTCACCGCGAGGTGGGTATCGACACGGTGGGCTGGTTCGACGCGCTGAAGGACACACTGCGCCAGGCGCCGGACGTGATTCTGATCGGCGAGATCCGCGACCATGAGACCATGGAATACGCGCTGAACTTCGCCGAGACCGGCCACCTGTGCATGGCGACGCTGCACGCGAACAGCGCGAACCAGGCGATCGACCGCATCGTGAATTTCTTCCCGATCGAGAAGCACGAGCAGGTGCTTAGCGACCTGTCGCTCAACATGCGTGCGATCATTTCGCAGCGGCTGGTGCGCAAGATCGAGGGCGGCCGCGCGGCGGCGATCGAGATCCTGCTGAGCACGGCATCCTCACGCGACGCCATCGCCAAGGGCGAGACCGGCGGGCTGAAGGAGATCATGAAGAAATCCACCGAACAGGGCATGAAGACCTTTGACCAGTGCCTGTTCGAGCTGTACAACGAGGGCTCGATCGCGCTGAGCGAACTCCAGATCAACGCCGACGCGAAGGGCGACCTGATGCTGCGTTTGAAGCTGGAGAGCCCCCGCTTCAGGCAGGAGGAGTTGGGCGGCGAGGCGGGCAGCCAGTCGGCGGGACTGTCGTTCGACGGCCAGCACGAGATGGAGGAGGCCAAGCAGAAGGCCGCTGAGGCGACCGGCGCGTTCAAGGCGATGCCTCCCGGGACAGCGACGGGTGCGTTCAAACCGGCTCCTGCCGCACCGGTGGCACCGGCTGCACCGAAGCCCGAGCTCAAGCTGTCGTAAACGCCGCCGACAGAACCGCCCCATCCTGCCTGGCGCCCGGCTCGAAATATCCCTTCGGACCGGGCGCGCGGGCTAAATTAATATATTGTCGGACAGTTAACGACATAAGCAAGCGCAGATCGAATGAAAATAACCTTTGTCCATCCCGCCGGTTTCAACTTCGTTCCCGGACAACCAGATTTCTCAGTACTCGCCAACCGCATGCCGCCCATCGGCATCATGTCGCTCGCCGCGTGGCTGGACAGGCACGGGCACGAGACAGCGCTGCATGACTGCCTCGGGCCATTTTCGCCGCCGGGCATCGAGGCGAACGCCGAGATCATCCTCGCGACCGATCCCGAGATCGTGGGTTTTTCCACCACCACTTCCGGCTTCATGGATGCGGTGGACATGGCGCAGTACATCAAGGAGAAGCGCCCTGACGTCAGGATCGTATTCGGCAACGTGCATGTGTCGTCGATAGGCGCGCCGCTGCTGGAACACTTTCCTGAGATCGATTATCTGTGCATAGGCGAAGGCGAGGGCGCATTGCTCGACCTCGCCGACGGCAAGCCGCTGGCCGAGATTTCCAACCTGGTTTACCGCGACGGCGGACGCATCGTCACCAATCCGCGCCGCCAGCGCATATTGAATCTGGACGAGCTGCCGTTCCCGGCCTACGAAAAGCTGGCCGGCTTCCCATGGGCCTACCACCTGCCGCTGTTCTCCTATGCCAAGCGCCACGGCGCGACGATGATCACCTCGCGCGGCTGTCCCTACACCTGCTCATTCTGCGACCGCACCGTGTTCGAGCGCCTGTACAAGGTCAATTCCGCGCAGTACATCTACGATCACATGAAGCACCTGCGCGACAAGTTCGGCGTGTACCACATCAACTTCTACGACGACTTGTTCACCGCGCAGAAAAAGCGCGTATTCGACCTGTGCGACCTCTTGATCGAGAAGCCGCTCGGCATGCAGTTCAACTGCGCGATCCGCACCGGCCACACCTCGGACGAGATGCTGGCCAAGCTCAAGCAGGCCGGCGCGCTGATGGTGTCGATGGGCATCGAGTCGGCCGACCCGGTGATGATGGAACGGCACAAGGCAGGCGTGACGCTGGAGGCGGTGAGGAAGACCGTGGAGCAGATCCACGCGGCCGGGCTGCGCGCGAAGGGGCTGTTCATTTTCGGCATGCCGGGCGAGACGCCCGAGACCGTGAAGGCGACCAGTGACTTCATTCTGTCGCTCGACCTCGACGAGATGAACATGACCAAGTTCAGCCCACTGTACGGTGCGCCGATCTGGGACGAGTGCGTCGGCGGCGAGGAGGGCGAATTCATCGAGGACTGGCGCCTGATGAATTGCCTGAATTTCGTGTTCCTGCCCAAGGGGTTCGAGTCGCGCGAGGAAATGGACGCGCTGTACAACTGGCACATCAGTCGCTTCTACCACAGTCGTGCCTATCACCGCCGTTTCAAGAAGAACCTGTGGCAGCATCGCTGGAGCCTGTGGCACCTGATCAAGAACCTGCCGCGCGTCGTCCAGGCGGGACGCTACTTCCACGCAAACCGGGAACAGCTGGAGGCGCTCAAGCAGAATTTCGAGCGGCACCCGCGCCAGCCCGTCAATCTGGTGCCGCTGCTGGGCGAGGAGCTCTACGCAGACAAGGTGTCCTCGGTGAAGGTGAGCCTGCCGGTCAGCGTGCTGAAGAAATCGGCCGATGTGCCGGAGCAGAGCGCGGAGATGACGGAAGAGTAGCGGGGTGCTGTCTGATCAGTCGTAGTCGATGTCCTGCTCGCTGCCGGCGTAATTCGCCTGGATGGCGGTGACGACCGACCTGACGCTGGTCTTCGACTGGATTTTCCTGACGATGGTGTCGCGGTATTCCTCCATGCGTTCGCGCAGGAGGGGGTGATATTGCGGCGGCACCTTCTTCAGAAGCGCGTTCCAGCCGGCGTCGATGTCCGGCATCGTGCTGCGCATGCCGTTGATCAGGGTTTCGAGGTCCGCCTGTTTGGAGCGGGCGACGATGGGCGCGTCGCCGGCGATCGCGAAGATCACCGCGATCGAGATCACCGCATTGGCATCCAGATCGGCATCCCGGACCGGCCCCGCGTAATGCTGCCTGCGCAGCCACTTGGCGCATTCGACGATCAGCCGGTTGTTCTGCCGGCTCTGCACTTCGCGGCGGTACTGCTCGTCGCCTGACCACGATGCGGCCGGGTCGGCGCGGCAGATTTCCATGAACAGCAGCTTGATATCGCGCTGCTGCACGAACGAGTCCTGGTCGAAGTCCGACACGAATGCGGTATAGGGCAGTGCGGACAGGCTCTTGATGTGCCGGAAGCCCATCTGGAAGACATACTCGGCGCCGTGGTGCAGCAGGAACGATAGTTGCGCCTCGCCGTCGCCGGGGATGTCCGCCTGGCTGATGCCCAGCGAGATGCAGCCCACGGTCAGGTGAAACGCATCGAGCAGGCCGTCCGCCGTCCTTTCGTTGGTGAACTTGCGGGCGACCAGCACCGTGATGCCGGAAAGCTCGTCGAGCAGGAGTTCGGCATCCTCGCTGCCGTCCGCGCGCCGGGCCAGCGCCTCGAGCGCGGTCACCAGCTGGGGGGCGTGGGTGGTGAGGTGGGCGAGTTTCATCACGCCCTCCCGCCGAACAGCATGGGGTGGCGGCCCGTCATTCGAAGATGTCCTCGCCCAGGCTGGGGCGGGCCTTCTTCGGCCTGATGATCGCCTTTCCTGGTACCTGCTTGCGCAGGCGTATTAGCAGGTCATGAGTGGTTCTGGCCAGAGCGTACTCGTGGTTGTCCTCGTACTCCTCGTCGTCGTCTTCTTCGGAGCGCGCGCGCAGCTGGTTCTCGCCGGGCTGCCAGTCGGGGAACAGCTCGAACAACACACGGTCCCATGCATCGGAATCGGTGCGGGCGATCTCCAGCCCGAGCGGAATTACGTCGTGATCGGAAGTGGTGTGGCCGCTGTTGTGCGCGCCGCGCGCATAGATGTCGTTGGCGAGCTCGATGACATCCTCGATCGCGGTCGAGAACAGCACCGCAAACGCCGTGGTGCCACAGTCGGTCGAGAGCGCCGCGCGGATCAGCTCGGCGCGGCGCTCAGGATCGTCGGTGGAGAACACGATGCCGTGGATATGAGCGAACAGTGAGCCGGTCAGCACCTCGGGTTCGTCCTCGATCATCTCCTCGCTCCACGGCGCGGCAAAGAAGGCTAGGCTCTCGGCCCAGGCCTTGGGAGAGATCAGCATCGTCGCCAGCGACAGCTTGCCGCCGTCGAAGGCAGCCAGATGCATCGCGGCTACCTGCGGTTCCAGCTTGTCCAGCACCTCGACCACGGCCAGGTCGCCGAACTGCTCGGCGGTCTCGTTGATCGCTTCCTCGGCGTGCTCGGTCGAGCCGGACAGCACCAGTTCGGTTACCTGCCGGCTGATTGCCGGGAAATTGGATTGGTCAGCCATTGCCTTCCTCGCGCTTGTCGAATAGGTCGATCACGTCCTGCCCCACCTCGGCGCGCTCGCTGTCCTCGCCCTCGTCGAAGTCGTCATGATCGCGCTTGTCATCGTCGTCTTCCTCGTGGTCCTCGAACGGCTGCTCTTCGTCGGACCAGCGCTGGTTGTTCTTGTACAGGAATGCGGTCAGGATCGCCTTGCGCGCGAGCTCCGGGTCCTGCGCGGAGACGGCGGCAAGCGCCTTGCCGGCTTCCGCGTCAGCACACGACACCATCTTGACCACCTTCTTGGCGTTGCCCTTGTCGTACTGCCGGCACTCGGCCAGCAGCCCGGCCGGGTCGTCGAAGCGCAGGTGGTCGGCCAGAGCGAAGCTCAGCATGTTCACATCGTCGATGCCGGTGCCCTTCGCGTACTCACCGATCAGCGCGGCGATGACCCTGGCGTACTGCCTGTGGTCTGGAGGATCGCCGAGGGTGTCCTCGATCTGGATCCCTAGCTCGCGGGACTGGTAGGCAAATTCATGATGGATATTGTTGTTCTTCATGGTGTCCTGCTCTGTATGGTTAATGGTTATCGCGCGGCACGGACAAGCCGCAGCGTTCGAACAGCGAATGCCACAGGTCGCGCGCCTCGTCTTCCGGGTCGATGATGATGCGGTTGTTCTGGCTCTGGTTGTAATCGGCCCGCTTCTTCGGATCGGAGAGCAACTCGTACGCGGTCTTGATCGCATTGAAGCGCAGCTCCGAACTCGCATCCTGATTCCTGTCCGGGTGATGGCGCATCGCCAGCGAACGGTAGGCCTTCCTGATCTCATCGGTGGTCGCGTTCGGCGCGACGCCCAGTATGGTGTAAGGGTTTTCCAAATGCGTCTCCTGTGAGGCGTGGATTTTACACTTTAGCTGGCTACAGCGCGCGCACCTTCACCGTCCGGCCCTTGATCCTGCCTGCGGACAGCCTGCGCACGGCATCCTGCGCGATGTCGCGCGCGACGGCGACATAGGTGGTGAAATCGGTCACGGTGATCTTGCCCACCTGCTCGCGCGTATAGCCCGCCTCGCCGGTCAGCGCGCCCAGCACGTCACCGGGGCGCATCTTCTCCTTGCGCCCGCCGAGGATTTGCAGCGTCGCCATCGGCGGCACCAGCGGCCCATCGTCGCCTTCCAGCTCGTTGATACGGTGCCACTCAGGCTTGAATCCTGTCGCCTGCGCGATGGTCTCGACGCGCCGTATTTCGCCCGGGCTGGCAAGGCTCAGCGCCCAGCCGTCACCGTCGGCGCGGCCGGTGCGGCCGATGCGGTGGACGTGCACCTCGGGGTCGGGCGTGATGTCGACGTTGATCACCGCCTCGAGCTGCGCTATGTCCAGCCCGCGCGCCGCGACGTCGGTCGCCACCAGCACCGAGACGCTGCGGTTGGCGAACTGGATCAGCACCTGGTCGCGTTCGCGCTGTTCCAGGTCGCCGTTCAGCGTCAGCGCGGTGATGCCCTGCTCGTGCAGCGTCTCCACCAGCGCGCGGCACTGCTGCTTGGTGTTGCAGAAGGCCAGCGTGCTCACCGGGCGGTAATGCTTCAGCAGCGCGCCCACCGCCTGCAACCGGTCCGCATGGCTCACCTCGTAGAAGCGCTGGCGGATCTTGCCGGCGTCGTGTTGCTCTTCCAGTTTCACTTCCTGCGGATTGTGCATGAACTGGCGCGCCAACCGCATGACGCCGTCCGGATAGGTCGCCGAGAACAGCAGCGTCTGGCGGCGCGACGGACAGTGCCGCGCGATATAGGCGATCTGGTCGTAAAAGCCCATGTCCAGCATCCGGTCGGCCTCGTCGAGCACCAGCGTGTTGAGCGCGTCGAGGTCCAGCGTGCCGCGATCCAGATGGTCCATGATGCGCCCCGGCGTGCCCACGACGATGTGCGCGCCGTGCTCCAGACTGGCGATCTGCGGGCGCATCGTGCTTCCGCCGCACAGCGTCACGATCTTGATGTTGTCCGTGGCGCGCGCCAAGCGGCGCAGCTCCTTGGCCACCTGGTCGGCCAGTTCGCGGGTCGGGCACAGCACCATCGCCTGCACCGCAAAGCGGCGCGGATTCAGGCTGGTCAACAGCGGCAGGCCGAACGCGGCGGTCTTGCCGCTGCCGGTTTTTGCCTGCGCGATCAGGTCGTGGCCCGCCAATGCGACAGGCAGGCTGGCCGCCTGGATCGGCGTCATCGTCAGATAGCCCAGCTGTTGCAGGTTGTCCTGCATTGCCGGCGAGAGCGGTTGGGTCTGGAACGAATTCGCGGGGAATGGTGTGGCGGTAGTCATGCTGTGCTCAATCCTTGCGTCGTTTCGCCGGCAGCGTCTTGCCCTTGGCCAGATCCTTCTTGGATATCCACACCGGCTTTGGTTTCGGGGTCAGCCAGCTACGCTGCTGCTTGTTCGCACGGTGTGCCACGATTGCGGCATCCACCTGTTTTTCCGTCACGTGAATGTCGAGCGCATCGCCCTGCCTGTTGTGATCGGCGAGATGTTCCCTGATGTTGCGGATGCGTTCCTGAGGCAGGGCTTTTTTCGCGTGTCCGGTGAGCATCAGTTGCGCAGCCGCAGTCAGCGAATAACCGTCCGGCGTCTCCGTGATCAGGCCGTAGCTGCCGAGCCGGTGCAGAGAGTCTGTCATTCTCGCCGAGGTCGGGACCGCCTGCAGCGACAGATCCGCCGCAGCGATGATCTCGACCAGCTCCGCCGGACGGCGCTTGGCGGCGAGCGACATCGCCAGCAAAAGGATCGCATCAACATCGTGGACTGGATACATGGAATAACCTTTGAATAAAAAGCGCATGGCGGGCGTGCCGGCCGGTGCGGGGGCGGGAGTTTAACGGATCACCCGCAAATGCGGGCACACAGTGACACCGGATAGGGAATAAAGTTCTATCGCAGCCTATGTGGTATGGAGGACCTTATACTTAGCGGGGATTTCACCGCTACGGGCGGGACAGGTATCATGCACGCACCGGATAACCATTTCGAATAAAGACATGACGCTCGCAAAACGACTATTGCTGTACCTGCAGCTCACCCGCCTGAACCGCCCCATCGGCGCCTTGCTGTTGCTGTGGCCTACGCTGTGGGGGGTGTGGATCGCGGGCGAGGGGCATCCGGACTGGCACATCGTGCTGATCTTCGTGCTGGGCACGGTGCTGATGCGCTCGGCCGGGTGCGCGTTCAACGACTTCGCGGACCGCGACATCGACAGGCATGTGAAGCGCACCAAACACCGCCCGGTCACCAGCGGGCACGTCTCGCCGCGCGAGGCGGTGTGGGTGGCGCTGGCCCTGTCGCTGGCGGCTTTCCTGCTGATCCTGCCGCTGAACAACCTGACGCTGCAATTGGCGTT
Organism: Gallionella sp.; assembly: GCA_036401875.1. GTDB lineage: Bacteria > Pseudomonadota > Gammaproteobacteria > Burkholderiales > Gallionellaceae > Gallionella. The sequence continues at coordinate 43,881 of DASWTZ010000004.1, read as the reverse complement.
CCCGGCGGTGCTGCTCGCGGCGAGCTATCCCTATACCAAGCGCTTCCTGGCGATCCCGCAAGCGTATCTGGGCATCGCGTTTGGCTTCGGCATCCCGATGGCATTCGCCGCGCAGCTGGGCGAAGTGCCGCCGGTGGCGTGGGTGCTGCTCGTCGCCAACGTGTTCTGGGCGATCGCCTACGACACCGAGTACGCGATGGTGGACCGGGACGACGATGTCCACCTCGGCATCCATTCCTCTGCGCTACTGTTCAAGAAGTACGACGTGGCGGCGGTGATGATCTGCTATGTGGCCGCGCTGGTCCTGCTGGCGTTGGCGGGGCTGATGTTTGAAGCTGGGGTGGTGTATTTCATTGGCTTGATCCTGGCCGGGGGGATTTCTTACTACCACTACCACCTGATCAGGGAGCGCAAGCGCGACGAATGTTTCCGGGCGTTCATGCACAACAACTGGTTCGGCGCCGTGGTGTTCGCCGGGGTCGTGCTGGATTTTCTGGTGCGCTGAAATCACGAGCGCGCTGAAAAACCCGGGGCCGCGCTGAAACCTGATGTATCCCGACAGATCATGGCAGCGATGGAAAACAACCGCCAACCCTACCGTGAGAATCCGCTGCTCAGGCTGAGCTACGGGCTGATCGCGCCGCTGTACGACCTCGCGGTGTCGGCGCCCTTGCGAACTGCGCGCGCCCGCTCGTTGGAATCGCTGCCAGCCGATGTCGCGGGCAAGGTTCTGCTCAGCGGCATCGGCACCGGCCTCGACCTGCCGTTGCTGCCGGAACTGCACCGCTACACCGCGCTGGACTTCAGCGCCGCGATGCTATCGCGCGCGCGGGCACGCGGCGCAGGACTGCAGGTGGAGTGGGTGCTGGGCGACAGCATGGCCCTGCCTTTCCCCGATGCGCATTTCGACCACGTGGTGCTGCACCTGATCGTCGCGGTGGTGCCGCGGCCGGCGCACTGCCTGAATGAAGCCGCGCGCGTGCTCAAGCCGGGCGGCACGGTCGTGCTGTTCGATAAGTTCCTGCAGCCGGGCAAGCCCGCGCCGCTGCGCCGCGCGCTCAACCCGCTGTCGCGTCGCATAGCGACGAGGATGGATGTAGTGTTCGAGGAAGTGCTGGCCGAGGTGCCTGAACTCCAAGTGGTCAGCGACGTGCCGCTGCTCGCGGGTGGGTGGTTCCGCGGGATCGTGCTGCGCAAGGTTTGACGGGGAGAGTGCCCTGTCTGTGGAGGGCGATGACGGTAAGGGAGGGGGCGGCATGAGAATCAACGAACAGGCGAGTTTGGAGGTTTAAGGGAGGCGAAATGCATTTAGGCGAAATGATGGCAGGCAAATCCGGGAACAGAATGGGCTCCGTCCCCATGTCATGTAGTTGTACTATGAATGCATATATGGGTTGGCGGGTCATCAAATAACTGTTTGGAAAGAAAAATGCATGCGTAAGATCATTATCGCTCTGGTTATTGCTGGATTATGTGGGTGCGCTACAAATCAACTTCATTTTACTGATTACACAACTGGTGACCAAGTTGCCCTCATTTCTAAGGAGCCAGGACCCGAGCGAATCGATGCGGTTACTGGAGTGGACGCATGTATAAAATGTACCGAAGGGGACAAGATCGTTTGGCATGCGGCGAACGTCAGTCAAGGAGCGTTATATGAGGGCTTTGCGCCGATCCCAGTGTCCGACTGGCCATTATTCATACGCAATGCGCTGCAGAGTTCAGGTAACACAACGTCGGATGTTGCGTACATTGAGATTCAACGCATCTTCTTAAAGACATGGCATGACCCCGAGTACTACGCATGCGAAGTGCGGCTAAGCGTCACTGTCAATGGGGAAACTAGAACAGGTAGGGGTGTAATAAAGCTCGCCGGAGCAGGGCAAAAGTTGCTGAGCACAACAACCGTTCGGTTGAATCCAATCGCTACAGAGGCCATACGCCTTGGGCTCATCGAAGCATATTCAGATGCGAGAAACAAGCTGCAAAGTAGCAATTGATATGTGGACGGAGCCCAATTCGATTAAATGGGGATGGAGTCCAATGGATTTCATGAGCAAGATCAAACCGACCGGAAACGCGTGGGGCAAAGGGGGATGCATCACATACTTTCTGAACCACGCCACGTTGCCCATGCATTAAATTAACCGATGTAGCGCAGCACAGCACGAAATCATCGAGGTACCATCCAGAAAGGAGAAGTTGTAAATGCTGATCTGGCTGCAACTGACGATCTGTCTGGCCGTCATCGGCTACGCGGGCTATTCCCTGTCCCGTTACGGCGACATCATTGCCGAGAAGTCCGGCGTCTCCGCGTCGTGGATAGGACTGATCCTGCTGGCCACCGCCACCTCGCTGCCGGAGCTGGTGAACGGGATTTCCTCGGTCACCCTCGCCGATGCGCCCAACATCGCGGTAGGCGACGTGCTGGGCAGCACGGTGTTCAACCTCGCGATACTGGTGATGCTGGATGCACTGTACCGGCGCGAGACCATGTACAGCCGTGCTGCCCAAGGCCACATCCTGTCGGCCGCACTGGGCGCGATCCTGATCGCGTTCGCCGGATTCAGCCTGCTGCTGGACCATGCGGGTTTGAACCCGACCTTCGGGCATGTTGGCATCTACTCGCCGTTCATCCTGCTGGTCTATCTGGTTTCGATGCGCGTCGTCTACAGCTATGAGCGCCGCACGTTGAGCGAATTCGTTGAGGCCAGTGCCGAACGCTACCCCGGCGCCACGCTGCGCGGTGCCATCAAGGGCTATCTATGGGCCGCGCTGGCCGTGATGCTGGCGGGTTCCTGGCTGCCGTTTGTCGCGAAGGATATTGCAGTGTTGATGGGCTGGGAGCAGAGCTTCGTCGGCACACTGCTGGTGGCCGCAGTGACCTCGGCCCCTGAAGCTGCCGTGACCATCTCCGCGCTGCGCATCGGCGCGCTGGACATGGCAATCGCCAACCTGCTCGGCAGCAACCTGTTCGACATCATCATCCTGGCGGTGGATGACCTGCTGTACACCCCGGGGCCGCTGCTCGCGCATGTCGATGTCAGCCATGCGCTGACCGCCTTCACCGCCGTGATGATGAGCGCACTGGTGATCGTCGGTCTGGTATTCCGCCCGCAACGACGTGCAATGCTAGGTCTGACCTGGATCAGCCTGGGACTGTTCCTGCTGTATATCCTCAACGGGTGGATGCTTTTCCACCATGGGCAATGAAAGCCGCACCGGCCCGCGCCGGAGCAGGCCAGCATACAGGGTGGTGGCTGTCTGAGTTGAAAGGAGACGGAAATGAGCAGCACTTCCACAAGCCGCGACTGGCATAGCCTGTCTGCACAGGAGGTACTGGCGGGCCTGTCAGCGGTACAGGACGGCCTGTCCACTGCAGAGGCAGGCAAGCGTTTGCAGCAATTCGGTCCGAACCGGCTGACACCGCCCCGCCGGCACGGGCCGTGGATGCGTTTCCTGCTGCAGTTCCACAACGTGCTGATCTATGTGCTGCTGGCCTCGGCCGCGGTCACCGCGCTGCTCGCACACTGGGTTGACACCGCGGTGATCGCCGGTGTGGTGGTCATCAACGCGTTCATCGGCTTCCTGCAGGAGGGCAAAGCGGAGCGCGCGATGGAGGCGATCCGCCGCATGCTGTCGCCGGAGGCCACCGTGCTGCGCGAGGGCAAACGCCGCATGATCCCGGCCGGGGAGCTGGTGCCGGGCGACATCGTGCTGCTCGCCTCCGGCGACAAGGTGCCGGCCGACCTGCGCCTGCTCTCGGCCAAGAACCTGCGCATCGAGGAAGCGGCGCTGACCGGCGAATCCGCCGCGGCCGAGAAACATCCCGCCGCCGTGGACGCGCAGTCAGTACTCGGCGACCGCAGCTGCATGGCCTATTCAGGGACGCTGGTGGTGTACGGTCAGGGTACGGGCGTGGTGGTGGCGACCGCTGACGCCACCGAGATCGGGCGCATCAGCGCGATGCTGCAGGAAGTGCAGGGCATGACCACGCCACTGCTGCGCCAGATGGAGCGCTTCGGGCGCTGGCTGACCGGCGCCATCCTGGCGCTGGCCGCCATCACCTTCCTGTTCGGCTGGCTGGTGCACAGCTTCGACATCGGCGACATGTTCCTCGCCGCCGTCAGCATGGCGGTGGCGGCGATCCCCGAGGGCCTGCCCGCCGTGCTGACCATTACGCTGGCGCTGGGCGTGCAGCGCATGGCGAAGCGCAGCGCCATCGTGCGCCGCCTGCCGGCGGTGGAGGCGCTCGGTTCGGTCACCACCATCTGCACCGACAAGACCGGCACGCTGACCCGCAACGAGATGACGGTGCAGAGGGTGATCACCGCCACCCAGGTGTTTGAGGTCAGCGGCAGCGGCTACGCGCCGCACGGCGGATTTTCCATCGGCGGGCGCGAGGAGAACATCGCCGAGCACGCGCACGCGCTGGACCTGCTGCGCGTCGGGCTGCTCAGCAACGACGCTGCCCTGCACGAGCGCGATGGCCTGTGGCATATCGCCGGCGACCCGACCGATGGCGCTCTGATCCCGCTGGCGCTGAAGGCAGGCATGGACGTGAACTTCGAGCACGGCGCGCTGCCGCGCACCGATCACATCCCGTTCGAGTCCGAGCACCGCTTCATGGCCACGCTGCACCACGACCATGCGGGCCACGCCTTCATCTTCGTCAAGGGCGCAGTCGAACAGGTGCTGGCGATGTGCCACCTGCAGCGCGAGGTCGGCGAGGACGCGCCGTTGGACCTACCCTACTGGCACGGGCGCATGGCCGAGACCGGTGCGCTCGGCCAGCGCGTACTGGCGATGGGGATGAAGGTGGCAGACGGCGGCCAGCGCGCGCTGAATTTTTCCGACATGCAGGGCGGCTATACCCTGCTGGGCATGGTCGGCATCAGCGACCCCCCGCGCGAGGAAGCCATCGCCGCGGTCGCCGCCTGCCGCGCCGCCGGCATACGCGTGAAGATGATCACCGGCGACCATGCCGACACCGCGCGCGCCATCGCGGCCCAGCTCGGCATCGGCGACGGCCGTGCGCTCTCCGGCACCGAAATCGACGCACTGGATGCCGACGCGCTGCGCGGCATCGTGCGCGAGGTGGACGTGTATGCGCGCGCCAGCCCGGAACACAAGCTGCGGCTGGTCGAGGCCTTGCAGGCAAACGGCGAGATCGTCGCGATGACCGGCGACGGCGTGAACGATGCCCCAGCGCTCAAGCGTGCCGACATCGGCGTGGCGATGGGCATGAAGGGTACCGAGGTGGCCAAGGAGGCGGCGGAGATGGTGCTGGCCGATGACAATTTCGCCACCATCGCGCACGCGGTCGAGGAGGGACGCACCGTGTATGACAACATCCGCAAGGCCATCGTGTTCATTATGCCGACCAACGGCGGCGAGGCTGGCGTCGTGCTGCTCGCCATCGCCTTCGGCATGGTGCTGCCGATCACGCCGGTGCAGATCCTGTGGGTGAACATGGTCAGCGCGGTGACGCTGGCGCTGGCTCTGTCGTTTGAACCTGCCGAGCCGGACGTGATGCGGCGCAAACCGCGCCCGCCCGCCGAGCCCATGCTGACCGGCTTCATGGTGTGGCGCATCGCCTTCGTCTCGGCGCTGCTGACGGTGGGCGTGGTCGCGCTGTTCATGTGGGTGATGGCGCAGGGCGGCAGCCTGGAGGTCGCGCGCACCGTGGCGGTCAATGCGCTGGTGATGGGCGAGATCGTCTACCTGTTCAACTGCCGCTACCTGCTGGCGCCGGTGCGCAGCTGGCAGGACTTCACCGGCAACCGCTACGTGCTGCTCAGCATCGGCGCGCTGCTGCTGTTCCAGGCGGGCTTCACCTACCTGCCGTTCATGCAGCGCCTGTTCGGCGTGGTCGCGCTGGACGCGCGAGCATGGGGCCTGATCGCGGCCTTCGGCGTGCTGCTGTTCGCGGTAATCGAGATCGAGAAGCTGCTGATCAGCAGGCGCAAGGGCTGACGCAAACGGGTCGATATGGGGGAGGCGCCTGATTGACGCGGTTCAGCAAAGCATGACAGCATGGCCCGGCCAAGCTGGGGTATTTCAGACGACAGGGATTCTGGTATGTCGAAGACGATCATCATCACCGACCTGGACGGAACGCTGCTCGATGCCGCGAGGTATTCCTTCGAGCCGGCGTTGCCCGCGCTGAAGCTGGTCCGGGCGAGCGGCATCCCGCTGATTCTGTGCTCCAGCAAGACCCGCGCCGAGATGGAGGTCGTGCGCACGCAGTTGGGCAACGACCATCCCTTCATCGTCGAGAACGGCGGCGGGCTCTTCATCCCGCAGGGATATTTCACCGATACGCCCGGCGCCGCGGACTGCGGCGGTTACCGACTGGTCGCATTCGGCACCCCTTATGCGGAAATCCGCCGCGGCTTCATCGCCCTGCGCGACGCACTGGGGGCGAGAGTGCGCGGCTTCGGCGACATGACCGCGGACGAGGTGTCCGCGCTGACCGGGCTGGGGTTGGAGGATGCGCGGCGCGCGCAGCAGCGCGATTTCGACGAGCCATTCGTATTCGACAGCGTACCGGACGCGGGCTTCCTGCGGGGGATAGCGCAGGCCGGGTTGAACTGGACCGAGGGACGGTTGTTCCACCTCATGGGCAGTCACGACAAGGGCCGCGCCGTCAGCCTGCTCAAATCGCTGTACGTGAAGCATTGCGGCGCCACTTTAAGCATCGGCCTGGGCGACAGCCTGAACGACCTGCCGTTGCTGCAGGCGGTGGACAGGCCGGTGCTGGTGCGCCGCGACGATGGCGGGCGCGATGCGCGCATAGCCGTTCCCTGCCTGATCGAGACGCAGCGGCCCGGCCCGGCCGGCTGGAACGAGGTGGTGCTGCGACTGCTGTCTTGCGGCGGGCCATTGCGCGAGATATTCGATGCCGCACTCGCCGCGGTCGACCCGTACCGCGCGGTGGCCGCGGCGCTGCGTGTCGAAGGCGGCGCGCTGCACGCGGGCGGCGAGCGCTACGACCTCGGCGCGTTCGACCGCATCATCGTGGTCGGTGCCGGCAAGGCGACGGCGCGCATGGCGCAGGCCGTGGAGGCGCTGCTCGGCGCGCGCATCTCCGTCGGCCTGATCGTCGTGAAGCAGGGGCACGGGCTGCCGCTGGAGACCGTCGAGCAGGTGGAGGCCGCCCATCCGGTGCCGGATGCGGCCGGGGCGGAGGCGACGGGGCGGGTGCTGGACATGGTGCGCGCCGCCGACGGAAGGACGCTGGTGCTGTGCCTGCTTTCGGGCGGCGGCTCCGCACTGCTAGTCGCGCCCGCCGAAGGCATCACGCTGCAGGATAAGCAGCAGACGACCGGGCTGCTGCTGAAGGCGGGCGCCGGCATCGACGAGCTGAACGCCGTGCGCAAGCACCTTTCCGCGGTGAAGGGCGGCCTGCTGGCGCGGGCAGCTTATCCGGCGCAGGTGCTCACGCTGCTGTTGTCCGACGTCGTCGGCGACCGGCTGGACGTGATCGCCTCCGGGCCGACCGCGCCGGACGGCTCGAGGTTCATTGATGCGCTGGCGGTGGTTGCGAAATACCGGCTGGAGCAGCGGCTGCCGCCGCGCGTGATCGATCGTCTGAACAGGGGCGCGGCGGGGCGGGTTGATGAAACGGTGAAGGCGGGCGACCGCTGCTTCGCGCGCACGCGCAACCTCATCGTCGGCGGGCTAGGGCCGGCGCTGGATGCGGCGGTGGAACGGGCCGGACAGGCGGGTCTTGCGGCGCGGATACTCACCGCCGGGCTGGCGGGCGATGTCAGGGCCGCTGCCCGGTTCCTTGCGCAGAGTGCACGCGACACGCTGTCCGGCATGCGCCCGGGCGAACGACTCTGCCTGGTCAGCGGCGGAGAGACCACGGTCGCCGTCACAGGGCACGGCAAGGGCGGAAGGAACCAGGAGCTCGCGCTGGCCTTCGCGCTGGAGATCGACGGGCTGGAAGGGGTGGCGCTGCTGTCCGCCGGCACCGACGGCAGCGACGGCCCGACGGATGCGGCCGGGGCGCTGGTGGACGGGCGGACTGCGGCGATGGCGCGCGCGCTGGGAATCGACCCGGAGCGCTACCTGGAGGACAATGATTCCTATTCCTTCTTCCGGGCATGCGATGCGGGACTGGAGGAACGCAGCCACCTGTTCACCGGGCCGACCGGAACCAATGTGATGGATATGCAGTTGCTGCTGCTGGAGAGGAAGGAATAGCCGCTTCGCAGTGCAGCGGGAACATGTAAGCGGAGGAAATGCTGGAACATGGATGCCGTTACACTCAGGGCCGAAGTTCGCGGCCAGATCGAGGAGATGGGGAAGGTCGACATCGTCGTCGGCATCCCCAGCTTCAACAACGCGCGCACCATCGGCCACGTTGTGCGCGCCGCCCATGCGGGGCTCGAAAAATACTTTCCCGATCACCGCGCGGTGATCGTCAACTCGGATGGCGGATCGAGCGACGGCACCATGGAGGTTGTACGCAACACGTCGATCGCGGATTTCGACGCGATCCTGCTGCATCACCGCGTTACGCCGGTTTCCAGGATGGCCTTTCCGTACTCCGGCATACCCGGCAAGGGCAGCGCCTTCCGTGCGATCTTCGAGATCAGCCGGATGCTGGGCGCGCAGGCCTGCGTGGTGATCGATTCCGATCTGCGGAGCATCACGCCGGAATGGATCGAACTGCTGGTCAAGCCGGTGCTCTCCGGCGGTTTCGACTATGTCGCCCCTCTCTACCACCGCCACAAGTTCGACGGCACGATCACCAACAGTATCGTCTATCCGCTCACCCGCGCGCTCTACGGCCAGCGGGTGCGCCAGCCCATCGGCGGCGATTTCGGGTTTTCCGGGAAGCTGGCGCAGTTCTACCTGACTCAGGACGTGTGGGAGTCGGATGTTGCCCGTTTCGGTATCGACATCTGGATGACGACGACGGCGATCGCCAACGGCTTCAGGGTGGCGCAATCCTTCCTCGGTGCCAAGATACACGACGCCAAAGACCCCGGTGCGGACCTCGGCGACATGCTCCATCAGGTGGTCGGCGCGACCTTCGAGCTGATGGAGGGGTATGCCGATGCCTGGATACCGGTGCGCGGCTCCGAGCCGGTGCCGGCCTTCGGCTTCGAGTACACCGTCGGGCTGGAGCATGTGAACGTGAACACCGCGCGGATGCTGGCGGTGTTCAGGGAAGGGCTGTCCAACCTGCGCGAGATATGGCTGGGCATACTCGGCGCGGGCGACCTGAAGGAGGTGGAGCGGCTGGGCGGACTGGGTGACGCGGACTTCCGTTTCCCGGCCGGGCTGTGGGCGCGTATCGTCTATGACTATGCGTTGGCCTTCCACCAGAAAAGGCTGCCCAGAGAGCAACTGGTCAGATCGCTGCTGCCGCTCTATGTCGGCAAGACCGCGGCGTTCGTGATCGAGGTCGAACCGCTGGGGCAGCAAGAGGCGGAGGCGGTTACCGAGAGGCTCTGCCTGGAATTTGAAAACGGCAAGGAATACTTGCTGGCCCGCTGGAAATAACGTTACGAGGAGGCGACCATGATGGACTTTATCAATTTGATCCTGGAACCGTTGCAGGAAGTGCTGCTCAGGTTCAGGGAGTTCCTGCCCAACCTGCTGGCGATGCTGGTGATCATCGTGGCCGGCCTGCTGCTGGCCAGGTTGCTGCGGGCGATCCTGCTGAAATTCCTGGCGGCGGTCGGCTTCGACAGCTGGTCAGACAGGCAGGGGTTCACCACGCTGATGCGCAAGGGTGACCTGTGGGGCAAGCCTTCCTCAGCCGTCGGCGGAGTCGTGTTCTGGATGCTGGTGATCGTCACACTGATGGTCGGCCTGGGCGCGCTCAAGGTGGCGGTGATCGACAGCCTGGTCGGTCAGTTTTTCGCCTATCTGCCGCGCATTCTTTCGGCGGCGATGATCCTGCTGATCGGTTACGTGTTCTCCGGTTTCGTCAGCCGTGCCGTGCTGATCGCGGCGGCGAATGCGGGGTTCCATTATGCGAAGCTGCTGGGTGAGGTTATCCGCGCGCTGCTGATACTGATGATCCTGGCGATGGTCATGGAGCAATTGCAGATGGCCACCAGCATCGTGCTGGCCGCCTTCTCGATCACGTTTGGCGGGGTCGTGGTCGCGTTCGCGATCGCCTTCGGCGTGGGCGGCATCGGCGCGGCACGGCGGATCATCGAGCGGGAGATCGCCGAGGACGGGCAGAAAGAGAAGGACGACATCGAGCATATTTGACCGGAGGCGCGACCATGACAGACTTCTACCAGACCGGAAACATCACGACACTGCACCAACTGGGCCAGCCCTCGCTGGAGCGGCTGGAGTCAGGGTTGCTCGAATTTTCAAAGGTGCGGCCGATCGCGCTAGTGTTGCCGGCGCTGTATTCGGAATTCGAGGGGCCGGCGATGCCGGGTATCGTGCAGGAACTCGCCAAGGTGAACTACCTGAACGAGGTCGTGCTCACACTCGACCAGGCATCGGATGGAGATTTCAGGCGGGCGCGCGAATTCATGTTGCCGCTCCAGACCGAGGTGAAGATCATCCACAATGGCGGCCGGCGCATCGGCGAGGTATACGAAACACTCAAACGCAACGGGCTGGACCCCGGCCCGTCCGGCAAGGGACGTTCGGCCTGGCTGGCCTATGGTTATGTGCTGGCGCGCGGCAAGTCGGACGTGATCGCGCTGCACGATTGCGACATCCTCACCTACAGCCGCGAACTGCTCGGCAGGCTCTGTTATCCGATCGCGAACCCCAACCTGAACTATGTGTTCTGCAAGGGCTACTACAGCCGGGTGAGCGGCAGGATGAACGGGCGCGTGACCCGGCTGCTGGTGACGCCGCTGGTCCGTTCGCTGCAGCAGCTCGCCGGTCAACACGGATTCCTGTCGTTCCTCGACAGCTTCCGCTATTCGCTCGCCGGTGAGTTCAGCATGAGCGTCGACCTCGCCCGGATCAACCGCATCCCCTCCGACTGGGGGCTGGAGGTTGGCTCGCTGGCAGAGGTGTACCGCAACTACTCGCCGCGCCGGGTATGTCAGGTCGACATCGCCACGACCTACGAGCACAAGCACCAGCAGCTTTCGGCGGATGACGCGGAGAAGGGGCTGATGAAAATGTCGGTCGATATCTGCAAATCCATCTTCCGCACGCTGGCATCGGACGGAGTGATTTTCTCGGAGGGGATGTTCAGGTCGCTGATCGTGACCTATCTGCGGCAGGCCGAGGATACGCTGATGAAATACGAGGCGGACGCGATGGTCAACGGGCTGTCATTCGACCGGCACGAGGAGGCCAAGGCAGTTGAGGCGTTCTCCAGGGCGATCGCGGTGGCATCCCGCGCTTTCGTGGAAAACCCGATGGGCAACCCGCTGATCCCGAACTGGAACCGCGTAAGCGCGGCCATCCCGGACATCTTCGAGATACTCAGGCTGGCCGTCGAGGCCGACAACAAGTAGAGGCGCTCATCGGGCGGTCGCCGTTTCCAGCAGCTCCGCTCGCATCAGGCCCAACAGCAGATCGTCGAAGGAATAGAAGCCGTTGGCGCAACCGGCTAGGTGTACCAGCGCGAAGGCAGCACCGGTGCCGAACGCCTCGCGCCGGATCGACTCATGGGTAAGCCGCACGGTCTGATGCGGGAAACCGAAGATCACCTCGTGGTGGCCGACGATGCCGCCTAGCCGCAACGAGGTGATGCGCTCGCCGTCCACCTCCAGCGTCTCGGCGATCTTGCGCGCGGTGCCGGAGACTTCCGGCTTCTCCCTGAAGTGCTGCTCGACGATTTCCACGTCGGCAAAAGGCGCGATCCTGCGCAGCAGTTTCGCCGCGACGATCAGGAAATTGATCCCCAGCGTGATGTTAGGCGAGCACAGCACGCGCGTGCCCGCGCCGAGGCTGCGCGCATAGGCGAGGTCATCCTCGCTGTAGGCTGAGATCGCGCTGACCAGCGTGATGCCGCGGGTGCGCACTTCGTCGCCGTAGAGGCGCAGGCTTTCCGGCGACGAAAAATCGACCAACGCGTCCACCGGCATGGTCTCGAACAGTTCGGAAAAAGGATGTTGCTCGACGCCGACGACGGGAACGTCCGTGCCGGGATGGGTATATGGCTGTCCTGCTACTGAACGGCGCGCGATCCAGCGCAATTCGAAACGCGGATCGCTGCCCAATACGTTGGCGACCGCCTGTCCCGCCTTGCCGTGGCCGACGAGGCCGACGCGTATTTTCTGGGTCATGTGACGCTCTCTCATTTGTTATTGCGGGTTGAAGACCTGTCGAGGGAGCGGCCGATTGTACCATTGCCGGAGTCGCTATCCGGCATCCTGGCGGATTGTGCGGAATGCCGGCGCGTTTCCCTGCTTGTCCTGTCCGGCATAGAGGGTCAGGTGCGGGTAGGGAATCTCGATGCCGCGCGCGTCGAAAGCGTTTTTCAGGCGCCGCAGGAACTCGCGGCGCACACCCCACTGCTCCAGTGCCACCGTCTTGAAGCGGCAGCGTATGACAATGGCCGATTCACCCCAGTCCTGTACGCCGGCGATATCGATGTCCTCCAGTATTTCTTCTGCGTAACCTTCCGCCGCGCGCAGTTCTGCGGCCACTTCGCGCATCACCGCGCAGGCCTCGTCTATGCTCTCGCGGTAGGCGATGCTGACATCAATCACCGCGTAGGCATAGCCGCGCGACTTGTTGGTCACGGTGGTGATCAGGCCGTTGGGCACGTAGTGCACGCTGCCCTCGAAATCGCGCAGGCACACATAACGCAGCGTGATGTCCTCCACCGTGCCGGTCTTGCCCGCGATCTCGACCACATCGCCCTGGCGGATCTGGTTCTCCAGCAGCATGAAGAAGCCGTTGAAGAAATCCTTGATCAGGCTCTGGGCGCCGAAACCGACCGCAAGGCCCACCACGCCTGCCGCGCCGAGGATGGGCGCGATGGAGAGGCCGAGCTCGGAGAGCGCCAGCATGCCTGCGACCAGTGAGATCACCACCGTGGAGATGTACCGGAATACGCGCGCCAGCGTCTCGATGCGGCGCGATTCCTCGGCCGAACCGCTGCGCGCGTTCATGTAGTTGCGGAACAGGCGGATCAGTTTTCGGCTGATCTGCATCAACAGCCAGGCCAGCACGAGGATCGCAAGAACGCGCAGCAGGTCCTTCGAGATATGCAGGTATGGGGCGAGCGGGAGGTTTTCCATGTCATCTGTCCTGTCTGTTCGGATGGCCGATTCTAGCAGGTGGCCGCGCGAGCGGCGGTGCGGTGACCGCGAGGTCGTCGGTTATAATCGGCCGCATTCAATCCGGGGTTGCATTATGTCTACAACGATACTCGTCATAGGTGTGCTGGTGTTTCTGGCGCACTTCCTGTCGCTCCAGTTCCGCAAGACCCATGTCCCCGACGTGCTGCTGCTGATGCTGATCGGCATTGCGCTCGGCCCGCTGGCCGGCATCGTTACACCGGACGATTTCGGCAAGGTTGGTTCGCTGATTGCCACGATCGCGCTGGTGGTGATCCTGTTCGAGAGCGGCACTTCGCTCAACCTGCATGTGCTGGGCAATTCGCTCAAGACCACCGGCGTACTGACGTTCTCCTGCTTCCTGCTGACCGCGGCCATCGTCGCCCTGCTCGGATTTTATCTGCTGGGTCTGGAGCCGCTGCCCGCGACCCTGCTAGGCTTCACGCTGGGTGGCACTTCGTCTGCGGTGGTGATCCCCATGGTGAGCGCGCTGCGCCTGTCGGACAAGCCTGCCACCGTGCTGGTGCTCGAATCCGCGCTGACCGACGTGCTGTGCATCGTCGGCGTGTTCGCGCTGCTGCAGGTCTACAGCCAGGGCGGCGTCGAGCCCGGCCGTCTGGCCGGCAGTGTGGTCGCTGCGCTGTTTTTTGCGGCGGTCATCGGCGTGCTGGGCGGCATCGGCTGGCTGCTGGTGCTGGGCAAGGTACGCGACTTCCCCAACACCATCTCTTCCACGCTGGCTTATGTGTTCATCGTCTACGGCGCGACCGAGGGGCTGGGCTTCTCCGGCGCGATCGCCGCACTGGCGCTGGGTGTCACGCTGACCAACTACGAGAAGTTCGGCCTGCACCGCATCCAGAATCTGGATCGCAGGCTGGAGCCGCTCAACGAGGTGGACCTGAGCTTTTATCGCGAGGCAGTATTTTTGCTGAAGACCTACTTCTTCATCTATCTGGGCATCTCCATCCGCTTCAGCGAACCCTATCTCGCTGTCGTGGCGGTGATCATGGTGCTGCTGGTGTTCGCGATGCGCACCGGGCTGACCCGGCTGGTGTTCCGCAGCCCAGACTACGGTCTGCGCGACACCGCCTTCACCTCGATGATGGCGCCCAAGGGGCTGGCGGCCGCGGTGCTGGCGGCGCTGCCGCTGCAATATGGGGTTGCCGGCGGCGAGGCCATACGCGACACCACTTATATGGTGGTGCTGGTTAGCATCAGTTTGAGTGCGTTGCTGGTGATGGCCTATCCGTACCCGTGGGTGCGCAGCTTCTATTCCCGCATACTGGGCAAGCCGTTCGGCGATACCATGAAAGTGCGCTCCCTCCCGTCAGATAACTAGCGGCGGGAACACCGCCAGCCGCGCCCGGCCAGCGCCAAGGCGCGCGAGCTGTTCGGAATCTGCTTGCACGTGTTGGCCCCTGACTTTCACTGTCAGGGTGAGAACCTGGCCTGCTTTTTCCAGGTGTTATCATCCCGCATGTAATCAGTTCGGTCATTGTTATCCCGGGAGTGCCCATGGAGTTGCACCAGTTTTTCCTCTTTCTCGCGATCATCCTGATCGCCGCGCGGCTGCTGTCCGAAACTGTCGCCCGCTTTGGCGTGCCGCCGGTGATCGGCGAACTGCTGGCCGGCCTGCTGATTGGCCCGTCGCTGCTGGGCTGGGTGTCGCCGGACACGACGATGAAGCTGCTCGCCGAGATCGGCATCATCCTGCTGCTGTTCGAGGTCGGCATGGACACGAACCTGACGCGCCTCGCGCGCTCCGGCACCAAACCCTATGTCGTCGCGGTGGTTGGGTTTGCGCTGCCGTTCGCGCTGGGTTACGGCGTCAGCACCTTTGTGTTCGGCCTGCCCGGCCTGGTCGCGCTGTTCATCGGCGGCACGCTGACGGCGACCAGCATCGGCATCACCGTGCGCGTGCTTGACGGCCTGGGCAAACGCCACTCGGATGAGGCGCAGATCGTCATCGGCGCGGCGGTGTTGGACGACATCCTCGGCGTGCTGGCGCTGGCGTTCCTGTACCAGTTCGCGGTGGAGAAGCAGGTGTCCTTCCATGCGCTGGGCGAAGTGAGCCTGTACATCGTGCTGTTCATGGTGCTGGCCCCCATCGTCGCCAAACTGGCTGCAGTGGTGATCGACCGTCTCGACCAGCATGCCGCTTCGCCCGGCCTGTTGCTGACGATGGCGTTGTCGCTGATCCTGCTGTTCTCTTGGCTGGCGCATGCGGTCGGCGCACCCGAGATCATGGGGGGTTTCGCGGCAGGACTCGCGTTCAGCCAGCATTTCGGTTTCAAGTTTCCGATGGGGCGAACGAAGCTCATTTTCCAGCCCAGCCCGAAACTGGCTCACCGGCTCGAAGAGCAGGTGCGTCCGTTGATCCACACCTTCTCGCCGCTGTTTTTCGTGATGGTCGGCGTATCATTGAATCTGGGCGCAGTGGACTGGGGCTCCAGTTTCGTGTGGTTGCTTGCGGGCTCGCTGCTCGCGGTCGCGTTTATCGGCAAGTTCGCAGCCGGTTTTTTCATACGCGAGCCGCGCCACAACCAGATGGCCATCGGACTGTCGATGATCCCGCGCGGGGAGGTCGGCCTGATTTTCGCGCAGCTCGGCTTCAGTCAGGGCATCCTCAATGGAGAGTTGTATGCGGCGATGCTGATCGTCATCGCGCTGACTACGATGGCGCCGCCGTTCCTGCTGAAATGGTTCTACGGACGGACGGGTTGATCCACCCGCGCCTCAGGGATAAACACGCGCAATGAGCGACTGGACCTCCATCGGCGCCCTGCTCGGGGGTATCGGCTTGTTCCTGCTCGGCATGGAGCTGATGACCGACGGCATGAAGCTCGCCGCCGGCCCCGCGTTGGAACGCATCCTGACCGCTTCGACACGCACCCGGTTGCGCGGGTTGGCGGCGGGCACGCTGGTCACCGCGCTGGTGCAGTCCTCCAGCGCGGTCACGGTGGCCGCGATCGGCTTCGTTAACGCCGGTCTGCTCACGTTGGGCCAGTCGCTGTGGGTGCTGTTCGGGTCCAATGTCGGCACCACAGTCACCGGCTGGCTGGTGGCGCTGGTCGGGCTCAAATTAAAGATCGACGCGCTGGCGCTGCCGCTGATCGGCCTCGGCATGGCACTGCGTCTGTCCGGCGGCGCCACGCGCCGCGGCGCGCTGGGGCTGGCGCTGGCCGGTTTCGGCGTGCTGTTCCTCGGCATCGACCTTCTGAAGGAATCATTCGCCAGCAGCGCCAGCGGCGTCTCGTTGCGCGAGTTCGAGGGCATGCTGGGCATCTTGGTGATGGTGCTGTCCGGCATCCTGATGACCGTTCTGATGCAGGCATCGGCCGCCTCGCTGGTGCTGGCCTTCACCGCCGCCGAGAGCGGCATGATCAGCATCGAGGCGGCCGCCGCGGTGGTGATCGGCGCCAACGTCGGCACCACGGTGACCGCGCTGATCGCCGCAATCGGTGCTACGCCCAACGCCAAGCGTGCCGCCAGCGCCCATGTGCTGTTCAATGTCATCACCGGCGCTGTGGCGCTGCTGTTGTTGCCGCTGCTGATCGCGCTGCTCGGCCTGCTGCGCGACCTGCTGCAGCTGGACCCGGCGCCAGCGGCCTTCCTCGCGCTGTTCCACACCGTGTTCAACCTGCTCGGCGTGGCGCTGATGTGGCCGCTGGCGGAGAGTCTGACAGGCTTCCTGCAACGCCGTTTCCGCACCGCCGAGGAGGACGAGGCGCGACCGCGCCATCTGGACGCCAACCTGCTCGGTGTCCCGGCGCTGGCGCTGGACGCGCTGCTCCAGGAGACGCGGCGCATGGGCATCATCGCGCTGAACATGCTGCGCGACCCAGGTACCGGTCCGGACAAGCTGACGCGCGAACGCCAGGTCGTGCTCGCGCTGAACCGAGCGATCGCCGATTTCGTAATGCAGCTGAGCCGCACGACGCTGTCCGCCGACAGCGCGCGCCGCCTGCCCGAGGTGCTGCGCATTGCGCGCTATTACGAAACGCTGGCGGAACTGGCGCGGGACATGGCGGGGGTGCGGCGCGAACTGCCCATTGCCGCACCGCCCGAGGCTTCGAAGTTCGGCGCCCAGGCCGAGGCGCTGCTGGAGACCGTCGATCCGGCCGCGCGCCTCGACGACCGTCAGGCGGTGAATGACGCGCTGCAAACGCTGCAGGACCACTACCAGACCCTGAAGGCACGGCTGCTGGAGGCGGGCGCCCAGGGCGAGTTGACCGTGGCGGAGATGGAGGCGCAGCTGCGCATGGCCAGCATGACTCGCCGCGCCATCGAACAGGCGGTCAAGGCTGCACTGCTGCTGGAACGCGACGCGCTGCCGGCGCGCTGAGGGCCTATCCGGGCTCCCGTCCGCCCTGCAGCGGTTGATAGTCGGAATCACGCACTCCGCGCAATACCAGTTCGATCTCCTCCGGCGAGCGCTTCAGGAGCTGCAGCGCGATTTCGCCGAGACGCAGGCTGGCTTCGATGGCCTCCGGATGGGCGTGGGTGGCGCCGGCCTGCAGAAGTAGCGAGCTGGCCTGCAGGTCACGCGCGCGCGCGACCACCGGCACCTGCGGGCAATGCTTGCGCAGGAACTGCACGGTGCGCAACGCCAGTGCGGCCTGGTCTATGGTGAGCACAACCAGCGCCGCGCGCTCGACGCGGATGGCGGAGAGCAATTCCGGATCGGAGATGTCGCCGTATTGCACCGGATGGCCATCGGCGCGACCTTTTGCGACCTGTTTCACATCGTTGTCGAACACCACAAATGGGATGCCTGAATCCTTCAGTAACACGGCGATGACATGGCCAACGCGGCCGTAGCCACCGACTACCACCTGCTGCTCGGCTGTACCCAGCACCTCGTCCAGCACCACCTGCCGCCCTCGTGCCGCTCCAGCCAAACGGACGGCGATGGCGTGGTTGAAGCGGATCAGTACCGCCCCGATTACCAGCGACAGCAACACCGCAGTAATGATGATCTGCCCCAGCAGGTCATCGATCACGCCTGTATCCAGCGCGATAGCGATCAGCGCTAGGCCGAATTCACCGCCGACTGCCAGCAGCAGTCCGGTGCGCCAGGACAGAATGGCGTCGATTCCGCTCCTGCGCATCATCGCGGAGACGATCAGCGTCTTGCTGAGCAACAGCAGCAGCGCGCCGAGTAGCGCCCAGTGCCAGATCGGCGGGATCGCCGCCGGATCGAAACGCATGCCGATGCCGACAAAGAAGATGCCCAGCAGCACGTCGCGGAACGGCCGGATGCTGGATTCCACCTGGTGACGGAATTCGGTCTCGCCCAGCATCATACCGGCGAGGAAAGCGCCGAACGCCAGCGACAAGCCGAAGCTGCTGGTAGTCCAGGCAGCCAGCAGCGCGACTAGCAGCACCGCCAGTGTGAATACTTCGACCGAGCGGCGCTCGGCGACTAGGTGGAACAGCGGGCGCAGCAGCCAGCGCCCGGCGAAGAACACCAGCGCGAAGGCGAACGCCGCCTTGATCATGGCCCAGCCCAGCGCGCCGGTAAGCGCCCATGCGCCGACCGCGAGGCCCAGCACCGGGATGATGACCAGAAACGGCACCGCGGTTACATCCTGAAACACCGACATGGCCAGACCGAGACGACCATGCGGGCTGTTCTCCTCCCCCTGCTCGGCGAGCAGGCTGCCGATGATGGTGGTGGAGGATTGCGCGAACACCGCACCGATCACGAATGCGACCGGGGCCGGCAATCCCGCCAGCCACACCACCAGTCCGACCAGCAGTGTGGTCAGCAGTACCTGGCCGGCACCCAGTCCGAGCACCTGATGACGCAGTGCATGCAGTTGCGGCAGCGAGAAATTCAGTCCGATGGTGAACAGCAGGAACACTACGCCGAACTCGGCCAGAGCCCTGAACTCGGGCACATAGACGGTCGGCCCGGCGGTATGCGGCCCGAGGATCACCCCGGCCAGCAGGTAGCCCATCGCGGTCGGGACCTTCAGGCGCTGGAACACCAGCACCACGGCGACCGTCACCGCCAGCAGCAGGATGATCTGGACCAGGTGCGCCATTTCAGGGGCTCAACAGCACATCGCATTCGGCGTGATACAGGATGTTCTGCGTCACGCTGCCGAGCAGCAACTCTTCGGTGTAGTCGCCGCCATGCTTGCCGATGGCGATCAGATCGCAGGCGCCGGCCTCGGCTTGATCGAGTACCACTGCGGCGGGTGCGCCATACAATGCCAGCTGCTGCATATCGCCGCGGTCCTTCCCGCACTGCTGCACGAAGGTGTCCAACTCGGCGCTTGCGGTGGCGAACTCGCGCTCGCGGTAATGCTCGATGTCTTCGTCGCGCGCCCCGCCCATGCGCATGCTCGCCTCAAACGGCACCATCCAGGCGTGAACCAGGGAATGCCTGGCCTGCGGGAAACAGTCCAGCGACAGCCGTGCGGCGCGCGCTGACGAAGCGGAGAAGTCGGTGGCGACAAGCACGCTGCGGTAGTCGGGGGTGGCACGGCGCACCAGCAGTACCGGGATGCGCGCAGCCTCCAGCACCTTGAGCGCGGTGCCGCCCAGCACCATGCGGCTGACCAGGCTTTCGCCGTGTTCGCCGACGACCAGCATCCCGGCGCCGCTGCTGGCAGCATATGCGCCGATCTGCTGCGAGGCGCGGCCATGCAGCAGATCGGTTTCGACGCTCAGGCCGGATTCGCGCGCAACCTGTTCGCCGAGCGCGGCCAGACGGTTGCGTGCATTGCCTGCCGGGTCGGCGTCCGGCCTGTGCAGCGGGTCGTAGACGGACCTGAGGTGAGCCCAGATGCTGTCGTTGAACACGTGCACCAGATTCAGCCTTGCCTGCCAGACCTGCGCCAGATGGGCTGCCTGCTGGACGGCCCGCTGGGCTCTGGCCGAGAAATCGGTCGCGGCGATGATGAGTTGCGGCTTGGACATGGCTTCCTCCTGTCACCAGCTTTCCAAGGAATGTACTGGCAGCTGTCACTTGATTGTAGCCGACATCATCCGGGTTATGCGTGCCGGGAAGCGGGGCGCCGTTTTCCGCACTCTCTCCTTTATTCATCTGCGCATAGAATTCGTGCCTTGATCTTTCTCTGAAATCGATCCGGTGCGCACATTGTGTCGATCCGTTCATGTGCTTACTCAAGTTCTACGCCTAATCCCTGGAGGAGCGCGGCGTCCACACCTTCTTCGGTCATCTGAAGTGGACGCCGGCAATCGCGCTCGGGCTACGCGTCCAGCATATGCGCGCACCTGCTGATCAACCGCGGCCTGTTCTGAGCTTGACGCTGCCAGTCAGCCCGCCTAGAATTCCTGATTATTTGATTAGGGTAATGGAACCATGAGCACAGACATCCAGAAACGCATCCACGAGCAGGTCACCACCCACAAGGTGGTGCTGTACATGAAAGGTTCGCCGCAGTTTCCGCAGTGCGGCTTCTCGGCGAACGCCGCCGGCATACTCCGCGCGCTGGGCGTCAATGACTTCTTTTCGGTGGACGTGCTGCAGGACTCGGAGATCCGCCAGGGCATCAAGGACTACGCCAACTGGCCGACCATACCGCAGCTCTACATCAACGGCGAGTTCGTCGGCGGGTCGGACATCATGACCGAGATGTACCAGAGCGGAGAGTTGAAGCAGATGCTGGCGCGTTGAGCCGCATCGCGGCTCGACAGTAAACCGCGGCACAACAGTAAACAAGGAAAACGCCCATGCCGAGTCGGCATGGGCGTTTTCATTTCCGGATCGGGAAGGGCATCATTTTGCGATGCCCGTGCATGTGCGGCACGGGCTGGGTGAATAAAACCCGCCAATCAAACCCAGTTTTTGGGCACCAGGAATTTTTCGTACAGCTCCGCCTCGGGCGTGCCCTTTTCGGGACTCCAGTTGTAGCGCCACTTCACCAGCGGCGGCATCGACAGCAGGATGGACTCGGTACGCCCGTTGGTTTGCAGGCCGAAGATCGTGCCCCGGTCGATTACCAGGTTGAATTCGACATAGCGGCCCCGGCGGTACAGCTGGAAATCCCGCTCGCGGTCGCCGTAAGTGGTGTTCATGCGGCGTTCCAGGATAGGAACATAGGCGGACAGGAAATGGTCGCCGACGCTCTGCTGGATCGCGAAGGCGGTGTCGAAGTCCGGCTCGTTCAAGTCGTCGAAAAAGATGCCGCCGACGCCGCGCGGCTCGTTGCGGTGCTTCAGGAAGAAATAGTCGTCGCACCACTTCTTGTACTTCGGATACAGTTCGTCGCCGAACGGGGCCAGCGAGTTCTTGCAGGTCTGGTGGAAATGCACCGCGTCCTCCTCGAAGCCGTAATAGGGCGTGAGGTCCATGCCGCCGCCGAACCAGAACACCGGTGCCTCGCCGTCCTTCATCGCGACGAACATCCGCACGTTGGCATGGGTGGTCGGCGCATAGGGATTGCGCGGGTGCATCACCAGCGACACGCCCATCGCCTCCCAGCGGCGGCCGGCCAGCTCGGGGCGGTGCGCGGTCGCCGAGGGCGGCATCTTGTCGCCCTTCACATGGGAGAACGCTACGCCGCCGCGTTCGAGCACGTTGCCCTCCTCAATGATGCAACTGCGGCCGCCGCCGCCCTCGGGCCGCTCCCAGCTGTCGCGCAGGAACTTCCTGCCGTCCACTTGTTCCAGGCGCGCGACGATCAGGTCTTGCAGCTCATACAGATATTCCTTGACTGCGGCGGAATTGAAACCACTCATGCTGCTCTCCCGTGTCGTTTTAATTGCGGATGATTTTACCACCAGCCCAGTCGCGTATGGTCGAGGGCTTGCGGCGGTGGCCCACCTGCCCGGGCAGCACCAGCACGCTGCGCCCGAACAGGCGCTGACATTCGGCATAGGTCCGTGCCGGGCGCCGGCCGCTGCGGTTTGCACTGGTGGAAACCAGCGCGCTGTCGGTCGCCCGGCAGAGCTGCCTCGCGTAAGGGTGGGCGGTCAGCCGCACCGCCAGCGTGTCATGCGCGCCGCGTAGCCAGCGCGGGCAGGAAGGCCTGGCCGGCATCAGGAAGGTGATCGCTCGCGCCCCGTCGTCCGCCAGCCGCTGCTGTTCGGCAGGCGTCAGCGGTTGCAGGTAGCGCGCCACTTGGCGGTAATCCGATGCGATCAGGATCAGTCCCTTCTTCTGCGGCCGCTGTTTCAACTTCAGGATGTGCAGCACCGCGCGGCGATTGCGCGGATCGCACCCCAGGCCGTAGCAGGACTCGGTGGGGTAGGCGATCAGCCCGCCGCGCTTGAGGTGGGCGGCGAGGGTGCGGGGAGATGGCGTCCTGAGAGGCAATTATTTCCTGGAAAGGGCGCGGTAGCCGATGTCCCGGCGCATCTGGCTGCCGTCGAAATGGATGGCGTCGGCGATCTCGTAGGCACGATTTTTCGCGTGCTTCACCATGTCGCCGAGCGCGACCACGCACAGCACGCGGCCGCCGCTGGTGACGATGCGGCCGTCCTGCAGCGCGGTGCCGGCGTGGAATACATGACCGTCCTCCAGCTTTGCCGGCAGGCCGCTGATGACATCGCCCTTGCGCGGCGTGTCGGGATAATTCGCGGCGGCCATCACGACGCCGAGCGCGGTGCGCCGGTCCCATTCGGCCTCGATCCGGTCTAGCGTGCCGTCGATAGCATGCTGGATCAGGATGCACAGGTTGCTCTTGAGCCGCATCATGATCGGCTGGGTTTCGGGGTCGCCCATGCGGCAGTTGAATTCGAGCACTTTGAGGCTGCCGTTCGGCGAGATCATCAGGCCCGCATACAGGAAACCGGTATAGGTGATGCCCTCGGCGGCCATGCCGCGCACCACCGGATTGATGACCTCGCGCAGCACCCGCGCGTGGATCTCCGGCGTGACCACCGGGGCGGGAGAGTACGCGCCCATGCCGCCGGTGTTGGGGCCGAGGTCGCCGTCCAGCAGGCGCTTGTGGTCCTGGCTGGTCGCCATCGGTAGCACATGCTTGCCGTCGACCATGACGATGAAGCTGGCTTCCTCACCTTCGAGGAATTCCTCGATAACGACCCGCGCGCCCGCATCGCCGAGTTTGTTGTCCGCAAGCATCATGTCGATCGCGGCGAAGGCTTCGTCTTTCGTCATCGCGACGACCACGCCCTTGCCGGCCGCCAGCCCGTCGGCCTTGATCACGATGGGCGCGCCGTGTTTCTCGACATAGGCGCGCGCGTCGGTGATGCTGCTGAAGGTCTCGAAGAACGCAGTCGGAATGTTGTGGCGCGTCATGAAGCGCTTGGCGAAGTCCTTGGACGATTCAAGCTGCGCGGCGGCTTTGGTCGGCCCGAATATCCTTAGTCCGGCGGCGCGGAACTGGTCGACGATGCCGGCGGCGAGCGGTGCTTCCGGCCCGACGACAGTCATCTCGACATTCTCGCGTCTGGCGAACTCGATCAGGTCGGGGATCGCGGTGAGGGCGACATTCTCCAGACCCAGCTCGGTCGCGGTGCCGGCATTGCCGGGAGCGACGTAGACCTTTTGCACCCTGTGACCCTGCGCAAGCCGCCACGCCAGTGCGTGCTCGCGACCGCCGGAGCCGATGACCAGTATCTTCATGTTGTTGCTCTCTTCAAAAAGAGGGAAGGGGGAAAAGGGAAGGGGAAGGGTAAAAACCGATGCACTCCGTGGTTCTTACTCTCCCCCTTTCCTTGTCCCTTCTCCGATGTTTTAGTGACGGAAGTGGCGGTAGCCGGTGACCACCATTGCGATGCCGTGCTCGTTGGCCGCGTTGATGACCTCCTCGTCGCGCATCGAGCCGCCCGGCTGGATCACTGCCTTCGCGCCCGCTTCTGCCAGCACATCCAGGCCGTCACGGAACGGGAAGAAGGCGTCGGAGGCGACCACGGAACCGGCCAGGCTCAGGCCCGCGTTCTGCGCCTTGATGCTGGCGATGCGGGTGGAATCCACGCGGCTCATCTGCCCGGCGCCAACCCCCAAGGTTTGCCCGCCCTTGCAGAACACGATCGCGTTGGACTTCACATACTTGGCGACGCGCCACGCGAACAGCAGGTCGGTCATCTGCTCGGCGGTCGGCTGCACCTTGCTGACCACTTTCAGTTGCGATGCCTGCACGTTCAGCGCATCCGGGCTCTGCACCAGCAGGCCGCCGGAAACGCGCTTCACGTCCCACTGGTTGTGGGCGTTGGACAGCGGCACGGTCAGCACGCGCACGTTCTGCTTGGCGGCGGTGATCTTCAGCGCGGCCTCGGATGCGGAAGGCGCGATGATCAGCTCGACGAACTGGTTGGCGGTGATCTGCGCAGCGGAAGCCTCGTCCAGCTCGCGGTTGAACGCGATGATGCCGCCGAACGCGGAGGTAGTGTCGGTCGCGTAGGCCAGCTTGTAGGCGTTGAGCGCGGTGTCGGCGATGGCTACGCCGCACGGGTTGGCGTGCTTGACGATGACGCAGGCGGGCGCATCGAAGGTCTTGACGAGTTCCCACGCGGCGTCGGCGTCGCCGATGTTGTTGTACGACAGCTCCTTGCCCTGCAACTGGGTGTAGCCGGCGATGCCGCCGGGCACGGCCACCAGGTCGCGGTAGAACGCGGCACTCTGGTGCGGGTTCTCGCCGTAGCGCATGTCCTGCACCTTCTCAAAGCTGAAGTTGATCTGCGCGGGGAATGCGTGCTTCGTGCCGTCGCTGTCGATCGCGGTCAGGTAGTTGCTGATCATGCCGTCGTAGGCTGCGGTGTGCGAGAACGCCTTCTTCGCGAGATCGAAGCGCGTCGCGTCGGAGACAGCGCACTTGTTGGTCTGCATCTCGGCCAGCACGTCGGTGTAGTCGGCCGGGTCGGTGACGATGGCGACGTGCGCGTGGTTCTTCGCGGCGGCGCGCACCATCGTCGGACCGCCGATGTCGATGTTCTCGATCGCGTCCTCCAGCGTGCAGCCGGGCTTGGCGACGGTTGCCGCGAACGGGTACAGGTTCACCACCACCAGGTCGATGGTCGGGATGCCGTGCTTTTTCAGCGTGGCGACATGTTCGGGCAGGTCGCGGCGCGCGAGGATGCCGGCGTGCACCTTGGGCTGTAGCGTCTTCACGCGGCCGTCGAGCATCTCGGGGAAGCCGGTGTAGTCGGCGACCTCGGTGCAGGGCACGCCGTTGTCGGCGAGCAGCTTGGCCGTGCCGCCGGTGGAGAGGATCGTCACGCCGAGGGCGTGCAGCCCCTTGGCAAATTCGAGGACGCCGGACTTGTCCGACACGCTGATGAGTGCTTGCTTGATTGCTGCCATGATGGCTCCAGTAAAAATAAAATCAGATCAAGAATCGAAACCGTCGCGAGCGGCCGGAGAACAAGGCGCACGGAGCACAGAAACCGGAATGTACTTGCAGTACATGAGGATTTCGAGCACCGCGCAACGCAGTTATCTGGTCGCGCAGCAGGTTTTACGCTATTCCGTGCTGCTGCATCTTCTTGCGCAGGGTGTTGCGGTTGATGCCGAGCACTTCCGAGGCGCGTGTCTGGTTGCCGCCGACATGTTCCAGCACCATTTCGATCAGGGGCTTTTCGACGCAGTCCATAACCATGTCATACATGTCGCCACAGGGTTCCTCGCCGTCCAGGTCCTTGAAGTATTCCTTGAGCGCCTTGCGCACGTGGCGCGCCATGTCGTTTTCATTGATTACGCAATCGGTCATGCTGCCAGTTCCTCTATATATTGCGGTTGCGTTCCCTGCTGGGACTGCCCGGCAAAGAATTCGCTTACCGCGTTCAATTGTTCGACTGGATCTTCCAGCTGGTTCATGTGGTGACGGAAGTGCGCCGAGCCGGCCAGTCCCTTGGTGTACCAGGAGATATGCTTGCGCGCGACGCGCAGCCCGGTCTGCTCTCCGTAGAATCCGTAAAGCTCCTGCACATGCGCCGACAGGATGCGGTGTATCTCGTCGGCTTCGGGTGAGGGCAGGTGGGTGCCGGTGTTCAGGTAGTGTTCGATCTCGCGGAAAAGCCAGGGGCGGCCCTGCGCGGCGCGGCCTATCATCACCGCGTCGGCGCGGGTGTGGTCGAGCACGAATTTCGCCTTTTCGGGCGTGGTGATGTCGCCGTTGGCGATGATGGGGATCTTCACCTCGGCCTTGACCGCGGCGATGGTGTCGTATTCTGCGTCGCCGGTGTAGGCGCAGGCGCGGGTGCGGCCGTGAATGGCCAGCGCCTGGATGCCGGACGATTCGGCGATGCGCGCAATGTTGATCGCATTGCGGTTGGACTTGTCCCAGCCGGTGCGCGTCTTCAGCGTGACCGGCACGTCCACCGCGCCCACCACCGCCTCGAGTATCTCGGCGACCAGCTTTTCGTTCTGCATCAGCGCAGAGCCCGCCATCACGTTGCAGATTTTCTTCGCGGGGCAGCCCATGTTGATGTCGATGATCTGCGCGCCGTTGTCCACGTTGTATTGCGCGGCCTGGGCTAGCATCTTCGGGTCGGCGCCGACGATCTGCACCGAGATCGGATCGGCCTCGCCCTCGTGGTTGGCGCGGCGCTTCGTCTTCTCGGACCCGTACAGCAGCGAATTGGACGCGACCATCTCGGACACCGCCATGCCGGCCCCCATGCGCTTGCACAGCATGCGGAAAGGCCGGTCGGTCACCCCGGCCATGGGGGCGACAATCAGGTTGTTCTTCAGTTGATAGGGGCCGATTTGCATCCGGGTTCCAAAAGGGGTGCGATTTCCGCGAGGGGGTGGGATTATAAATGAAACTGGTCGTCATGCTATGATCGCTGTCATGAATTTCGACATCGTGATCGTTGGCGGGGGGCTGGTGGGAGCCAGTCTGGCCGCCGCGCTGAAGCATAGCAGGCTCAAGCTCGCTATCGTGGAGAGTCAGTCCTCGCTCATGCGGGGGGACGTACAGGCTGCGGACGATTGGGACAGCCGCATTTATGCGATCAGCCCCGGTAGCCGCTGCTTTCTTGAGCAGTCGGGCGCCTGGTCGCTTATGGATACCGCACGCATCGAGCCTGTCGAGGAGATGCGTGTGTTCGGTGATACGGGCGCGGAGCTGGATTTCTCGGCCTACCAGATGGGCGTGCCGGAGCTGGCCTGCATCCTGGAAAACCGCGAATTGCACCAGGCGCTGTGGCAGGTGCTGCAAAACCAGGAAAACCTGACTGTGATCAGTCCCGCGCATTGCGCGTCGCTCAAGACCGGTGAAGATGCCGCCGAGCTCAAGCTGGAAGACGGGCGCATCCTGACTGCCAGGCTGGTCGTCGGCGCCGATGGCCGCGACTCATGGGTGCGCAGCCAGGCCGGCATCAGCGCGGCGCCGGTCGATTATCACCAGCACGGCGTGGTCGCAAACTTCACGGTCGAAAAACCGCACCGCAACATTGCATGGCAGTGGTTCCAGCCGGACGGGATACTGGCGTTGCTGCCTCTGCCGGGCAACCGGGTGTCCATGGTGTGGTCAGTTAGCCCGGAGCGCTCGGTGGAATTGCTGGCGCTCACACACGAAGAGCTGTGCGCCAGCGTGAGCGCCGCTGCCCGGCACACGCTGGGCCAGATGAGCGTGATCACGCCGGCTGCGGCCTTTCCGTTGCGGTTGCTGGTGCTGCCGCAGATCACGTCGCAGCGGGTGGCGCTGATCGGGGATGCCGCGCACAACATGCACCCGCTGGCCGGCCAGGGAGTGAATACCGGCTTTCGCGACGCGCGCCAGTTGGCGCTGGAGTTGAACGAGCAAGGCGCGCAGTTCGACTGCGGCGACGCCGTGCTGCTGCGCCGCTACGAGCGCAAGCGCAAGGAGGATATTTACTCGATGCAGGCCACGACCTACGGCCTGAAGCAGCTGTTCAACAATGATGTGCCGCTGCTGGGCGCCTTGCGCAATGCGGGGCTGGCCCTCACCAATCGGATCATTCCGCTCAAGAAGATGCTGATGCGGCATGCCTTAAATTAACCCGTAACGAGAGAGATACCATGAAAAAAATTGCCTTATTCAGTCTGCTGCTCGCGATGCTTTCTTCCGCACATGCGGGAGAAAAGGAGATCAGGGAATCGTTCCGCGATAACTTCCCCGGTATAGGCAAGATCGAGCACATTATCAAGACGCCCTATTCCGGCCTGTACGAGGTGCTGGTGGAGGGGCAGGTGGTGTACATGGATGACAAGGGGCAGTATCTGTTCAACGGCAACATCATGGACACTAAGACCCGCCGGAACCTGACCGAGGAGCGACGCCGCGTGCTGTTTGCGATCAACTTCAAGGACCTGCCGCTAGAACTGGCCGTGAAGAAAGTGAAGGGCAACGGCAAGCGCCAGATGGCCTATTTCACCGACCCGAATTGCTCCTACTGCAAAAAGCTGGAACAGGAGCTGGCCAAGATCAGCGATGTCACCCTCTACCTGTTCCTGTACCCGATCTTCCCGAATTCCGACGTGATCGTCCGCAACGTACTCTGTTCGGCCAATCCGGCCAAGACCTGGGACGAGCTGATGCTGAAGGGCGTGGCCCCCGCCGCGGCGAATTGCGAAACATCCACGGGCAAGGTGCTGGCATTGGGCCAGAAGCTGCGCGTCAACGGCACGCCCAACCTGATTTTCGGCAACGGCACGCAGTCCCCCGGCTATCTGCCGGCGGAGGAATTGGAAAAGAACCTGAATCAGTCAGTAAAATAGTACAGGGTGGCAGCGTTGAACATTTCGCATGAATTACTCGTCAAGGCGCTGAACGAATCGCGCGACGGCATCACCATCATCGATGCGCAGCAGCCGGGTTTTCCGTTGGTCTACGTGAATCAGGGGTTCGAGAAGCTGACCGGCTACCAGGCCGGCGAGGTCATCGGGCACGACTACCATATGCTACAGGGCAGCGATACGGATCACCCCGAAATTGCCACCGTCCGCGCCGCCGTGGCGAAGGGGCAGGGTTGCGTCGTCACGTTTCGCAACTACCGCAAGGACGGCACGATGTTCTGGAACCAGTTGAGCCTCTCGCCGGTGCGCAACGCCGACGGCGTGCTGACCCATTACATTGGCATCCAGAAAGATGCGACCGACCGGATTCAGCTCGAGCAGCAGCTCAACGAGCTGATCTACACCGACCCGCTGGTCGGCATCGCCAATCGCCGCCGTTTCGACGAGCGCTTCAAGGATCTGCTGCACGTCGCCCGGCGCATCCACAGCGGGATGTCGCTGCTGATGATCGATATCGATCATTTCAAGCAGTTCAACCTGCGTTACGGGCAATCGGCAGGCGACGAGTGCCTGCGCCGGGTGGGCGAGAACCTGGCGAAATCTTTTTCGCGGGCCTCGGATTGCGTGGCGAGATACGGCGGCGGCGAGATCGCCGTCGTGTCGCTGTCGTTCGGGGCGGCGGCCCTGCGCCAGCATGCCGAAAAGCTCTGCGAGCAGGTGCGCCAGCTGGCCATTCCCCACGAGGATTCTCCGCAGGGTGTGGTCACGATCAGCATTGGCGGCGTGCACTGCATGCCGAACCGTGAAACGACCGAAGACATGTTGATGAGCCTGGTCAATTCCAAGCTGCAGGCGGCCAAGCGCAACGGACGGAATAACGCGCTGGTGATCGGATAGGGCGCTTCGCGGTTTCGTTTAGGGGGCTGGCGATTGCCATGCCGGGCGCTGCTTGGCTGCTAGGGTTTGAGCGCAGGTTCCGCGCCTTTGGGGAACAGCACCCACATCTGTCCGCTCTGCTTCATGCGTCCCGCCTGCGTGCCGGCCTGTTCGCCGAATCCCCAGAAGAAGTCGCCGCGTACCGCGCCGCGGATCGCGCCGCCGGTGTCCTGCGCGAGCATCAGGCGGTTCAGCGGTTCGTTGGTGTTCGGGTAGGTGGTGGAGAGGAATACCGGCGCGCCGAGCGGGATGGTGCGCGGATCGACAGCCATGCTGTATTCGTCGGTCAGCGGCACGCCCAGCGCGCCCAGCGGGGCGCCGAGGGTGGCGGGCAGTTCGCGGAAGAACACGTAGCTCGGGTTCTGCGCCAGCATCTTGTCCAGTTTGTCCGGATTTTTCTCGGCCCAGAGCTTGATGTTCTGCATCGAGGATTCTTCCAGCGTGAACGCCCCGATCTCGGCCAGCTTCTTGCCGAGCGAGGTGTAAGGATGTCCGTTCTGGTTGGCGTAGCCGATTTTCACCATACTGCCGTCGGGCAACTGGATGCGTCCCGACCCCTGTATCTGCAGGAAGAACAGGTCGATCGCATTGTCCACCCAGTAGAGCACGTGGCCTTCGAGTGGCGCCATGCCTTTGTCGATTTCCGCACGGCTGTAATACGGGACGACGCGGTTGCCCTGCAGCCGCCCGCGCAAACGCAGATCCTTGAGTTGCGGGTATACCTCGCCCAGCTCGATGGTCAGCAAGTCCTCGGGCATGCTGTACAGCGGATAACGGAAGCGTTTTGTCTTGACGCGGCTTCCGTAGAGTTTGGGTTCGTAATAGCCGGTGATCAGCCCCTGCGAGGTGCCGTCCGGGTTGAACACCTGGTAGGGGGTGAAGCCTTCCTCGAAGAACGCGCGCAGTGCATCGTTGTCGGGCTGGCCCAGATCATTGGCGCGCGAGCAGATCGGCTGCCAGCCGGGCTTGTTCTTGAGTGCGGTGCAGCTTTGCCAGAAGGCAGCCCAGGCCGGCTGCAGGTCTATCGTCTGCCAATCGGGCAGCATCTCCCACTTGCTGACCGCAAAAGGCGGGTAGGGAGACGTGTCTGCTGGGGGCTGGGATTTTGGTGTCGTGCAGGCTGCCAGCAACCCTGCCAGCAGTAGCGCGGCACTGCGCATTGAGGAAAGAAGGTTGGGTGAAACCGGATTAATGTAATACACGTGGAATGCTCAGTACGAATTGGGGGATTTCTGCTTCAAATTGCGTGCCGTCCTCGGCCTGCATTTGGTAACTGCCGCGCATCGTGCCGACTTGGGTGGTCAGCACGGTGCCGCTGGTATATTCAAAACTCTGGCTGGGCTGGAGCAGCGGCTGTTCGCCCACCACGCCCTGGCCGCGCACTTCCTGCACCTGGTTGTCGGCATCGGTGATGATCCAGTGGCGGCTGATCAGTTTGACCGGCTCCACGCCCAGGTTGGTGATCGTGATGGTGTACGAGAAGACGTAGCGGTTGCTCGCTTCATCGGACTGTTCGGGCAGGTAATTAACCCTAGCCTGCACGTCGATACCATGAGGGAAGTTTTGTTTCATGCGCGGCATTTGACCCGATTTTTCCTTGTGTCGCAAGGGGTTCGCCCGGCTTTTGTGCTAATCTTCGCGGGTATTTTTTACGACAGAATCGGAACATGAACGGATATTTGAAACGCATCCTCAACGCGAGGGTGTACGACGTGGCGCATGAAACCCCGCTGGAAATGGCGCCCAACCTTTCGGCGCGGACGGGCAATACGGTCCTGCTCAAGCGCGAAGACATGCAGCCGGTGTTTTCCTTCAAACTGCGCGGCGCCTACAACAAGATGGCGCAACTCACCCCGGAGCAGCTCAAGCGCGGCGTGATCGCCGCCTCGGCGGGCAACCATGCGCAGGGCGTTGCATTATCCGCACACCGCCTGGGCTGCAAGGCGACCATCGTGATGCCGACCACGACGCCGCAGGTGAAGATAGACGCGGTGAAGCATTTCGGCCAGCGTGCCGTGGAGATCGTGCTGCACGGGGACTCCTACTCCGATGCATACGCACATGCGCTGGAACTGGAGAAGAAACTCAAACTTACCTTCGTGCATCCCTTCGACGATCCTGACGTCATTGCCGGGCAGGGCACCGTTGCGATGGAAATCCTGCGCCAGCGCCAGGCCCCCATTCACGCGATCTTCTGCGCCATCGGCGGTGGTGGGCTGATCGCGGGCGTGGCCGCCTACGTCAAGCAGGTGCGCCCCGACATCCGGGTCATCGGCGTGCAGACCACCGACTCCGATGCGATGGCGCGTTCGCTGAAGGCGAAGAAGCGCGTCACGCTCAACGATGTCGGGCTGTTTTCCGACGGCACCGCGGTCAAACTCGCGGGCGAGGAGACCTTTAGGGTATGCAGGCAGTTCGTGGACGAGGTCGTGCTGGTGGACACCGACGCGGTGTGCGCCGCAATCAAGGACGTGTTCCAGGACACCCGCTCCATCCTCGAACCCGCGGGCGCACTCGCCGTTGCCGGCGCCAAGCTGTACGCCGCGCGCGAGAAACTCAAGGGCGAGACGCTGGTCACCGTGTGTAGCGGCGCGAACATGAATTTCGACCGGCTGCGTTTCGTCTCCGAGCGTGCCGAGATCGGCGAGAAGCGCGAGGCTATCTTGGCGGTGACCATCCCCGAAACACCGGGCAGCTTCCGCAAATTCTGTGCCCTAGTCGGCAACCGCAATATCACCGAATTCAACTACCGCTACGCCGATCCGAAGGAGGCGCGGGTGTTCGTCGGTATCCAGGTGCGAGACCCGGCGGAGACCGCTAGGCTGGTCGCTGCGCTGGAGAGGGGCAAGCTCGACACGCTGGACCTCACCGACAACGAGATGGCCAAGCTGCACCTGCGCCACCTGGTCGGCGGCCACGCGCCGGAGGCCAGGGATGAGATCCTGTTCCGCTTCGAGTTCCCCGAGCGCCCCGGCGCTCTGATGAACTTCCTCAACAGCATGAACCACAGCTGGAACATCAGCCTTTTCCACTATCGCAACCACGGCGCCGACTATGGCCGCGTGCTGGTCGGGATGCAGGTGCCGCATAAGGACAAGAAGGTGCTCAAGACCTTCCTCGACACCCTCGGCTACCGTTACTGGGACGAGAGCGCCAATCCGGCCTACCGGCTGTTCCTGGGATAAAGCTGCGATGCCGGCTGCGTCGCAGGCCTCCAAGGCAGAAATCCGCAAAAACGTCATGGCGTTGCGCGAGGAGATGCTTGCTGATGCGCGCGCCGCGCACAGCGCAACCATGACCGAACGTCTGCTGCAACTGCCTGAATACCGGCGGGCAGAGACCGTGCTCGGCTATATGAATTTCGGCGCGGAGTTCGCCAGCGAGTGGTGGGTCGCGCGGGTGTTGGCGGACGGCAAGCGGCTGGCGCTGCCGAAGGTGAACCGCCATACCAGCCATCTCGATCTCTACTGGGTGGAGGACCTGGAAAGCCAATTGGCACAGGGCTTGTGGGGGATACGCGAACCTATAGTTGAACGCTGCGAGCGGATTCATACCCTAAATGAGGTAGAATTCGCACTTTTGCCGGGCGTGGCTTTTACCCGGGGCGGCGCAAGGCTGGGATACGGCGGCGGTTTTTACGACAAGTTGCTGGCGGGGCAGGATAATGAATCCCGCCCTGCGCTTGTCGCCGCTGCCTTTGCGCTGCAAGTCGTGGAGCGGATTCCGCTGGAGGCAACCGACGTGAAAGTCGGCTGGATCATCACCGAACGGGAAACCATTGCCTGTCAGGATGAGGAATAACGTTGTAACAATGCCGATTAATTGTAATAAATGAAAGTGTAGAGAAATGGCGACATTACCTGATTACGATCCGCAAGAAACGCAAGAGTGGCTGGACGCGCTCAATTCCGTGCTGAAAAACGAGGGCGCGGAACGCGCGCACTACCTGATCAGCCAATTGATACATCAGGCGCGCATGGCCGGCGACGACATGCCGATCAGCGCGACCACGCCCTATCTGAACACCATTTCGCCGGACAAAGAAGAGCGTTCCAGCGGCAACCACGAACTGGAGCATCGTATCCGCGCGTTGACGCGCTGGAACGCGATGGCGATCATCCTGAACGCGAACAAGGAATCGTCCGAGTTGGGCGGGCACATTGCCAGCTTCGCGTCGGCGGCGACGCTGTACGACGTGGGTTTCAACCATTTCTTCCACGGCAAGACCGACGACCACGGCGGCGACCTTGTGTACTACCAGGGCCATTCGTCTCCCGGCGTGTATGCGCGTGCCTTCCTTGAGGGCCGTCTCTCCGAGGAGCAGTTGTACAAATTCCGTCAGGAAGTGGACGGCGGCGGCCTGTCCTCCTATCCGCACCCGTGGCTGATGCCGAATTTCTGGCAGTTCCCGACCGTGTCCATGGGCCTCGGCCCACTGATGGCGATCTACCAGGCGCGCTTCATGCGTTATCTGGAGCATCGCGGCATGGCCAAGACTGAGGGCCGCAAGGTATGGGCGTTCCTCGGTGACGGTGAGACCGACGAGCCGGAATCGCTCGGTGCGGTGTCGATGGCCGGGCGCGAGAAGCTGGACAACCTGATCTTCGTGATCAACTGCAACCTGCAGCGCCTGGACGGCCCGGTGCGCGGTAACGGCAAGATCATCCAGGAGCTGGAAGGCGTGTTCCGTGGCGCCGGCTGGAACGTCATCAAGATCGTCTGGGGCGGCAAGTGGGACCGCCTGCTGGCCAAGGACAAGAGCGGCCTGCTGCTCAAGCGCATGGAAGAGGTTGTGGACGGCGAGTACCAGACCTACAAATCCAGGGATGGTGCCTATGTGCGCCAGCACTTTTTCGGCAAATATCCCGAGCTGCTGGAGCTGGTTGCCGACATGTCGGACGACGAGATCTGGCGCCTGAATCGCGGCGGTCACGATCCGTACAAGGTGTTCGCCGCCTATGCGGCTGCCAGCAAGCACAAGGGCCAGCCGACCGTGATTCTGGCCAAGACCGTCAAGGGCTACGGCATGGGCGAGGCCGGCGAGGCGCAGAACCCCTCGCACCAGCAGAAGAAGATGGGCGAGGATGCGTTGCGCAAGTTCCGCGATCGTTTCAACATTCCGGTCACCGACGAGCAGTTGGCCAAGGTGCCATTCATCCGCCCGGCAGCGGACAGCCAGGAGATGAAATACCTGATGGAGCGCAGCAAGGCGATGGGCGCGATTCCGGCACGCAACCCGGTCGCGACCGCGCTGCAGATTCCGGGGCTGGATGCGTTCGATGCGCTGCTCAAATCCAGCGACGACCGCGAGTTCTCCACGACGATGGCATTCGTGCGTCTGCTCGGCACGCTGGTGAAGGACAAGGCCATCGGCAAGCAGATCGTGCCCATCGTGCCGGACGAGTCGCGCACCTTCGGCATGGAAGGCATGTTCCGTCAGCTCGGCATCTTCTCGCAGGTGGGCCAGCTCTACACCCCGCAGGATGCCGACCAGCTGATGTTCTACAAGGAATCCGAATCCGGGCAAATCCTGCAGGAAGGCATCAACGAGGCGGGTGGCATGGCCGACTGGATCGCCGCGGCGACGGCCTACGCCAACCACGGTGTGGCGATGATCCCGTTCTACATCTACTACTCGATGTTCGGCTTCCAGCGCATCGGCGACCTGGCTTGGGCGGCGGGCGACATGCGCGCCCGCGGCTTCCTGGTCGGCGGCACCGCAGGGCGCACCACGCTGAACGGCGAGGGCCTGCAGCACCAGGACGGCCACAGCCACCTGCAAGCTGCGATGATCCCGAACTGCGTGTCTTACGATCCGACCTTCGCCTATGAACTGGCGGTGATCGTGCAGGACGGCCTGCGCCGCATGTACCAGAATCAAGAGGACGTGTTCTATTACCTGACCGTGATGAACGAGAACTACACGCACCCGGCGATGCCGAAGGGCGCCGAGGAAGGCATCATCAAGGGCATGTACCAGTTCAGCGCCGGCAAGGCCAAGGCTGCAAAAGCCCGGGTGCAGCTGCTGGGCAGCGGCACGATATTGCGTGAGGTGATCGCCGCCGCCGAGATGTTGGAGAAGGACTTCAAGGTGGCTGCGGACGTGTGGAGCGTGACCAGCTTCAACGAGTTGCGCCGCGACGGCATCGACTGCGAACGCTGGAACATGCTGCATCCGGAAGCCAAGGCGCGCGTGAGCTATGTCGAGCAGTGCCTGGACGACAAGACGCCGGTGATCGCCGCCACGGACTACATTCGGTCCTATTCCGACCAGATCCGCCCATTCGTCAAGGCGCGCTACAAGACACTGGGTACGGACGGTTTCGGTCGTTCGGACACGCGCAGGAAACTGCGCGGCTTCTTCGAGGTGGATCGCCACTACGTCGTCATCGCCGCATTGAAGGCGCTGGCAGATGAAGGGACGATCCCGGCCAGCGAAGTGAGCAGGGCGATCAAGCAGTACAAGATCAATCCCGACAAGCCGAACCCGACGGCGGTTTAAGCAGGGTAACCATTAACTTAAAAGGCCGTTCGTGGTGAACATGTCAAACCATGAGCGGCCCTTCGACAAGCCCGGCGGGAACGGTCCCCGGGTTTAATCGTGAGGAGAAGCAACGTGGCAGAAGTCAAGAACGTATTGGTGCCGGATATCGGCAACTACAAGGATGTTGAGATCATAGAGGTCGCGGTGAAGGCCGGCGACACAGTGAAGGCAGAGCAGACGCTCATCACGCTGGAGACCGACAAGGCGACCATGGATGTGCCCGCGCCGTTCGACGGTATGGTGAAGGAGGTCAGGGTCAAGGCCGGCGGCAAGGTCTCGGAAGGCGACCTGATCGTGGTGATGGAAGCCGGCGGTGTTGCTGCTCAGGCACCCGCGGCTGCACCAGCCCCAGCCCCAGCAAGTGTACCGGCAGCTGCGAAACCGGCGCCGGGTTCCGCACCCGTAGCGAGTGCCCCAGCTGCGGCGCCTGCCCAAGCCCAGACACCAGCCCCAGCCGCGGCAGGCAGCGCCCATGCCAGCCCGTCGGTCCGCCGTTTCGCACGCGAACTGGGCGTGAACCTGGCGCTGGTGAAGGGCAGCGGAGAGAAGGGCCGCGTCACCAAGGATGATGTGCAGAACTTCGTCAAGCAGTCGCTGGCGCAGCCAGCTGCCGCTCCATCTGGCGGCGGCAACGGCCTGCAGGTGCTGGCATCACCGGTGGTGGACTTCGCCAAGTTCGGCGCGGTCGAGACCAAACCGCTGTCACGCATCAAGAAGATCTCCGGCGCGAACCTGCACCGCAACTGGGTGACCATTCCCCATGTCACGCAATTCGATGAGGCCGACATCACCGAGATGGAGGCATTCCGCAAGGAGCTCAACACCGAATACGCCAAGCAGAACATCAAGATCACGCCGCTGGCCTTCATGATCAAGGCAGTGGTCGTCGCCTTGCAGCAGTTCCCTGAGTTCAACGCCTCGCTGGATGCAAGCGGCGAGAATCTGGTGCTGAAGAAGTATTTCCACGTCGGCGTCGCGGTGGATACACCGAACGGGCTGATGGTGCCGGTGCTGCGCGATGCCGACAAGAAGGGCATCGTGCAGCTCGCCAAAGAGCTTGGCGAGATCAGCGCGAAGGCGCGCGACCTGAAGATCGCCGCTGCCGATATGCAGGGCGGCTGCTTCTCGATCTCCAGCCTGGGCGGCATCGGCGGCACGGCCTTTACGCCGATCATCAACGCGCCGGAAGTCGCGATCCTCGGTGTGTCCAAGGCGGCGATCAAGCCGATGCACCAGGATGACACCTTTGTGGCCAAGCTGATGCTGCCATTGTCGCTGTCTTATGATCACCGCGTGATCGACGGGGCGGCCGCTGCGCGCTTCATCGTGTTCCTGTCGCAGACACTGTCTGACGTCCGCCGGCTGGCACTGTAATCTCGGGCATCGTGTCGGTGGGCGATATGGCGATCGGCATGCCCGTGGGAATACTGGGCGGCACCTTCGACCCGATACACTACGGGCATCTGCGACTTGCGGAGGAAATGCTGGAACTGGCGCATCTTGGGGAGATACGCTTCATCCCGGCGGGAACTCCGCCCCATCGCGAGGTGCCGCAGGTCGCCGCGCAGCACCGCAGCGCGATGGTAAAGCTGGCGATTGCCGGCCAGCCCGCTTTCGTGCTGGATGAACGCGAAGTCGGGCGTGCGGGCAAATGCTACACGGTAGACACGCTGCGCGAATTGCGCGCTGAGCTGGGGGCGCAGCGGCCGCTGTGCCTGCTGATGGGAGGCGATGCCTTCCTGCAACTGCATACCTGGCACGAATGGGAGCAGTTGTTCGAACTGGCGCACATCGTCGTGGGACACCGTCCGGGATTTGCACTGGACGAGCGCATCAGTGCGGCAACGCCGGAATTGCGCCGCCAGTATCAGCAGCGGCAGTGCACGGTCGCCAGCCTGTCGCGACAGCCCGGTGGCGGTGTCGTCGAACTGGCGATTCCGAAACTGGAGATTTCGGCGACGATGATACGCAGCCGTGTGGCAGAGGATCGCAGCATACGGTATCTGCTTCCCAATGCGGTGGCGGATTACATTCACCAACATAATTTGTACAACCCATGCTGACTACAGAAGAAAAAACCCAGGCCGTCGTTGCCGCGCTCGAGGATGTGAAGGCAAGCGACATCACCGTGATCGACACCAGCAAGCTCAGCCCGATGTTCGAGCGCATGGTCATCGCCAGCGCCCAATCGACGCGGCAGACCAAGGCGCTCGCCGACAACGTGGTCGTCAAGCTCAAGGAGCGCGGCGAACATGTTCTTGGCCGCGAGGGCGAGGAGAGTGGCGAGTGGATACTGATCGACTTGGGCGAAGTGCTGGTGCACATCATGCAACCGGCGATCCGCGAGTATTACAACCTCGAAGAGCTGTGGAGCAAGGCGCAGGCGGCACGCCCCAAGCTGGCGCCAGGCAAGTAACGGCGCGTCGGTCACCGCAGGGCAGAATGAAACTCATCATCGTCTCGGTTGGCCACAAGATGCCGGACTGGATCACGGCGGGCTTCAACGAATACGCCAAGCGCATGCCGCGCGAGGCGCAGATCGTCCTGCATGAGATCAAGTCCGAACCGCGCACCACCGGCAAGACCACGGTGCAGATCATGGAGGCAGAGGCGCAGCGCATCCTGGTCGCCCTGCCGCAAAATTGCCTGCCCATTGCGCTGGACGAGCGGGGTGCGCAGCCGACCACCCGGCAACTGGCAAACCAGATGCAGGACTGGATGCGCGAGGGGGGTGATGTGGCGTTTATCATCGGTGGCGCCGACGGATTGCATGCCTCGGTCAAGCAGGCGGCTCGGCAAATGATGGCCCTGTCGGCGCTCACCCTGCCGCACGCCTTTGTGCGGGTGCTGCTTGCCGAACAGTTGTACCGGGCGTACAGCCTGATGCACAATCATCCCTATCACCGTGAATAGAGCATCCCCATGCGCATCATCCAGCCACGCATCTATCTCGCCTCGCGCAGCCCGCGGCGCCGTGAATTGCTGAAGCAGATCGGCATCAATTTCGAGGTGCTGCTGCTGCGCTCCGATCCACGTCGCAACATCGACGTGGACGAGACGCCGATAGCGGAAGAGTACCCGGACGCTTACGTGCAGCGCGTCTCCCGGGAAAAGGCGGCGGCAGGTTATTCCGTGCTGAAGTTGCGCAACCTGCCTGCATTCCCGGTGCTGGCGGCGGACACCACCGTTACGCTGGACGGCAAAATTTTCGGCACGCCGGAGAATGCAGAGCAGGCCGTTGAGATGCTGCGCCAGCTTTCCGGCAGGGAGCATCAGGTGCTCAGCGCGGTCGCGGTTGCGAAGGACGAGCATATCGAAGTGGCGTTATCCAGATCGACGGTGCGTTTCGCCACGCTCAGCGAGGAACGCATCCGCCGTTACCTGCATACCCGCGAATACAGCGACAAGGCCGGAGGCTACGGCATACAGGGATTTGCCGGGGCATTCATCGAGCATCTGTCGGGCAGCTACTCCGGGGTGATGGGTTTGCCGCTGTACGAGACTGTAGAATTGTTGCGGCGTTTTGATTACCCCACACCCTGATGAGGCGGAAATGAGCGAAGAGATACTGATCAATGTAACGCCGCAGGAGACGCGCGTCGCGATGATGCAACTGGGTACGGTGCAGGAGTTGCACATCGAGCGTAGCAGCAGCCGCGGCATTGTCAGCAACGTCTATCTTGGCAAGGTGATGAGGGTGCTGCCGGGGATGCAGTCAGCCTTCATCGATATAGGCCTGGAGCGGTCGGCATTCCTGCACGTGGCGGATATATGGGAGAACAGCCGCAACGGCGATCCCGCAAAACCAATTGAAAAGGTACTGTTCGAGGGACAGACGCTGCTGGTACAGGTCATCAAGGAGCCGCTGGGCAGCAAGGGGGCGCGGCTATCCACGCAGCTCAGCATCGCGGGCCGGCTGCTGGTGTACTTGCCGCAGGAATCGCACATCGGCGTGTCGCAGCGCATTGAGAGCGAGGAGCAGCGCGACGCGCTGCGCGCCCGGCTGCAATCTGTACTGCCCCCGGAGCATGGCGGTGGCTACATCATCCGCACGGTGGCCGAAGCTTCGGCGGAACTGGACTTCGTAGCCGATATCGCCTATCTGGACAAACAGTGGAGCAACCTGCAGACCGCAGCCAGGACCGCCACTGCACCGCAGCTGCTGTACCAGGAGCTCGACATCAGCCTGCGGGTGCTGCGCGATTTCGTGGTGCAGGATACGACTCGTATCCTGGTCGATTCGCGCACGACCTATCAGCGGATGCTGGAGTTCGCGCAAGCCTACAATCCCGCTGCGACCGAGCATCTCGAACATTATCCGGGGCAGCGCCCGCTGTTCGACCTGTTCAGCGTCGAAGAGGAGATTGAGCGGGCTCTGGCCAAACGTGTCGATCTCAAATCCGGAGGCTATCTGATCATCGACCAGACCGAGGCGATGACCACCGTAGACGTGAATACCGGCGGCTTTGTCGGACTGCGCAACTTTGACGACACGATCTTCAAGACCAACCTGGAAGCTACCCAAGTGATTGCGCGCCAGTTGCGCCTTCGCAACCTGGGCGGCATCATCATCTGCGATTTCATCGACATGGACAGCCAGGAGCACCGCGACGCGGTTCTGGAGGAATTCAGGAAAGCGCTGGCCCGCGATCATACGCGCGTCACCGTGAACGGATTTTCCACGCTGGGGTTGGTGGAGATGACGCGCAAGCGTACCCGGGAAAGCCTGGCGCACGTACTGTGTGAACCCTGCCCGACCTGCCAGGGACGGGGCGAGGTCAAGACCGCGCAGACCGTGTGCTACGAGATTCTGCGCGAGATCGTCCGCGAGGCGCGCCAGTTCAACGCGCGCGAATACCGAATTCTCGGCTCGCAGCAGGTGATCGACCTATTTCTGGACGAAGAGTCACAGGCGCTGGCGATGCTGTCGGACTTCATCGCCAAACCGATCTCGCTCCAGGTTGAAACGCTGTACAGCCAGGAGCAATACGACGTAATCCTGATGTGACCTGTATGGCTGGACACGGGGGTGTTGGTCAGTAGCGAACAGTACGAATTTGTAAAGAATCTTACTGGGAGGGAGCCATGTTCAAGGAATTGAGTGTTGGCAGTCGGATGTTGATTGCCTGTTCGGTAGTTGTCCTGCTGTTCTCCTCCATCTTCGTGACAGTGGGCGTGTCGCTTTCCAATCTTGCTGAACAAGTCAAACCGCAACATCAGGCGGCCCAGTCCGTTATCCCCGCTGCCGGGCTCATGGCTCCAGCACCATCCCCGGCAATACTCGATACCATCAGGTCGACAAAGAATATTATGGTTTTCGGCGGCCTTGTGTCGACGCTGATGGCGGCGATATTCGGAATCTGGATCGTGCTGGGCATCCGCAAGCAACTCGGCGGGGAACCCGCATATGCGGCGGAAATCGTGAGCCGTGTAGCAGAGGGTGACCTGACGGTCAGCGTGCACACTCATGCGAACGATGACGCCAGCCTGTTGTTTGCGGTGAAGAACATGGTTCGCAATCTCATCGTCATGTCACGCGATGTACGATCCAACAGCGACAATGTCAATGCCGCTTCGCTGGGGATAGTCTCGGAAAATTCTGCGCTCGCACAACGCAACGAGGAGCAGCTATCGATACTGCGTGAAGCGGAGTCGGGCATCGAAGAGTTGCGCGCGGCAGTTCTGCGGAATACCGAAAGCACCAGACTCGCCTACCAGTTAGCACAGGGAGCCAGCGATGTGGCAGAGCAGAGCGGTGAATCGGTCGCGAAGCTGGTGGCGACGATGAACGATATCAACGATTCATCGAATAAGATCGAGGACATCATCAGCGTGATAGATGAGATCGCCTTCCAGACCAATATCCTGGCTTTGAACGCCGCCGTCGAGGCGGCAAGGGCGGGGGAGCAGGGCAGGGGGTTTGCGGTCGTCGCAGGGGAAGTGCGCAATCTGGCGCAACGTTCCGCCCACTCGGCCAGGGAGATCAAATTGCTCATTGCCGATTCCGTCGGCAGGATCAATGCCGGCACGGTGCAGGTCAGGGATGCGGCGGAGGGAATCGGCGATGTCGTCACTTCGGTGCACCTAGTGGCATCGCAAATGAAGGAGATCAGTGCTGCCACGGCAGACCAGGGCGCCAGCATCAAGGGGGTAGATCGGGCGATGGGTCGTCTGGATGAGGTTGCCAGGGAAAATGCTGCCGTA
Source organism: Gallionella sp. (assembly GCA_036401875.1). Classification (GTDB taxonomy): domain Bacteria; phylum Pseudomonadota; class Gammaproteobacteria; order Burkholderiales; family Gallionellaceae; genus Gallionella. The sequence goes on along the minus strand of DASWTZ010000004.1, from coordinate 1,322 downwards.
GTCGATCAGGCTACCGAGGCGGCCGTTGCTCTTCAGGAACAGGCGGCTGCGCTGATGACGGCGGTCAGCATGTTCAGGCTGGAGGCGGGGGAGTCCGGCAAACGGCAGAGTGGGCATGAAACACGATCCGGTGCCGTACCTGCCCAGCCTGTGTGGCGGTAATTTACCAACTGGAGACAGAACTGGCTGGAAAAGAGTCGAACCGGTCTGGACTAGATCCTGCGTCCCGCCCAGATTACCCAGACCACGCGGCCCAGGATGGAGATACTCCCGTTGTGTATTTCACCCAGATTAACGGTGAAGGTCGCGTAGGCAGGATTGTCGCCGGAAATCTTGATCAAGCCATCGGGCATGATTTGCAGGCGTTTGATCAGCGACACCTCGTTCATCCGGATGATATAGATGCCTTCGCGATCCGGTCTGGCGGCGCGCCGATCCAGCAGTATCGTATCTCCGGGGCGCAGCGTCGGCGTCATGCTGTCATCGTCAACCGGCACCAGGCACAGGTCGTCGGGCGTCGCGTTCAGCTCGCGCTCTATCCATGACCTGCTGAATTGCGGGATCTCATCGGTGATGTGTACGCTAACCGGATTGGAGGTTGCGCCGAAAACTTCACCGATCTTGAGCAGCGGCAGCGAAACGAAGGATTGTGTCTCCGGCGCCCTTGCCAAGGTTTCATGGATTCTTTCACGGGCGGCGGACGCATTGGCCGAGTTGCTGGCCGAGAGGCGCAAATCCAGCCAATGCAAAAAATCCATGCCGCTGAGTGCGGCAAAATCGGCCAGGAAATCAATCTCGGGAACACGTTTGCCGGTTTCGTAATTTACGATCGTGGTGGTGCTGACGTTCAGCCTGGATGCGATTTCGGGCAGCGTCATCCGCATCTGCTTGCGGTATTTCTTCAGTTCGATTCCGATGGTCATCATGGGGACACTGGATACGAATAAATACGATTTCAACATGATGCGGTAAAAAAAGCAACTAATGTGGTTGGCGATGATTGATAATGAAACTATCGTTGTTGACACGATGAATGTTAGCGTCTAGATTGTGTACCATGATTGTTGGGTATTTATTCAGGGTGTGAGTCTAACAACACTACAGAGGAAATCATGCAAGACTACGAACATAAAACCGGCGGCGAGAGCCGCGAACTGCTGACCTTCACGCTGGGCAGCGAAGAATACGGCATCGACATCCTCAAGGTGCAGGAGATCAGGGGCTACGAGGCCGTCACGACGATCGCCAACGCGCCGGCCTTCATCAAGGGCGTGATCAACCTGCGCGGCATCATCGTCCCGATCGTGGACATGCGCATCAAG
>DASWTZ010000003.1:0-5448 GCA_036401875.1 Gallionella sp. | reverse complement strand
CAGCAGCAACAGATACTCACTCATATATACGATCTCCTGCACTGCCTTTCGCAAGCGCCGTGCCAGCACCAGTGCACGAAACAGGGGCGCGCTAAATCAGGCGCTTGGCGCATCGGTGCACCAGACGAGTGCAAAAAAACTTTTGTCGTTGTCTGGCGCGCGATACACCGATGTAGCAAACGCGACAATCGGCCTGCACTGCAAGGCGCCTGGTCCGCGCAAAAACATACGGGCACGGATATTGCGGAGTGATTGGCATCCTCATGAACCCGGAGCTACAATGCCCAAGCAACCCGCACCACCGATCACCCCGGCAGAGACCGCCGACACCCTGCCGCAGCATCTCTTCCGCCAAGCCGTGGAACAGGCCGCCCAGGCGCTCTCCATCACCGATGCGCGCGCCAACATCCTGTATGCCAACGGCGCATTCCAGCGCATCACCGGATACGGGCCGGACGAGATCGTCGGGCACAACGAATCCATCCTGTCCTACCGCGTCACGCCCACGCTGGTGTACGAGACGCTGTGGGCGCAGATCAACCGGCAGCGCCCGTGGAACGGGCTGCTGGTGAACAAACGCAAGGACGGCAGCCGCTACTTGGCCGACGTCACCATCACACCGGTGATCGGCGCGGAGGGGCTCACCACCCATTACCTCGGCATGCACCGCGACGTGACCGAGGTGCACCGGCTGGAGCGCCAGGTGCAAATCCAGAAGACGCTGATCGAATCGGTGGTGGATGCAGCGCAGGTCGCCATCGTGCTGCTCGACGAACAGGAGCGCGTGCTGCTCGACAACCAGGAATACAAGAAGCTCATCGGCGATCTGGGCAGGGAGCCGGCGGTCAAATTGCTGGCCGCACTGCGCTCGCAGATGGGCGACGCGTACGGTCAGGCGCATCAGAAACACCGTAACATCGCGGCACGCGAGGTATGCATCGAACTGCCCAACCACGCCCACCGCTGGTTTTCCTGCGCGGTGTCGTGGTTCGAGGAGCAGGATGTCGGCGCGGATGCGTTTTACGAACCGACGCGCCGCCACTACCTGCTGCTGACGATACAGGACATCGGCGAACTCAAGCGCCAGCAGGAAGCCCTGCGCATCAACAGCCTGCGCGCGCTGCTGTCCGAGCAGGAGCGCATCCAGGGACTGCGCGAGACGCTGGCCGGCGCGGTGTATCAACTGGAAGGCCCGCTCAATATGCTGAGCGCAGCCTCCCGGCTTCTGGAGCGCCGGCTGTCGAGCCAGCCCCCCTCCTCCACCGCCGGCGAAATCTCAGCCGGAGCGCTGGAGGAAGCGATACAGACCAGCCGCGCGGCACTGGAAGCGTTGCGCGCCTGCATCCCGGATCAGAACAGCGGAACGATGCAAGCCGTCGATCTCAACCAGGTGCTGGGTGATGTGCTCAAACTCGCCACGTCCAGCCTGCTCGGCGCCGGCATCGTGGTGGAGTGGTCGCCCGCGGAACAACCGGCAATGGTCTCCGGCCATCCGGCGCAACTGGCCAACCTGTTCAAGCAGCTGGTCGCCAACGCCATCGAGGCCGTCAACGAGCGGCGCGGCGGAAGGCGCGAACTGCGCATCGCCTGCACGCCGCACGCGGACCACATCGAGATGGTCGTCGAGGACAGCGGGCCGGGCATCGCCGACGAATTGCGCTACAGGGTATTCGAGCCGTTCTTCACCACCAAGCGCGCGGCACAACAGCATCTCGGCCTCGGCCTGGCGATGGCGCAGGAAGTGGTGATCCGGCACGGCGGCACGATAGACATCGACCCGGGGTATCGCACCGGCTGCCGGGTGCGCGTCCAACTGCCACTGGCGCAGGCACTGGCAACGACAACGGGAGGCAGCCATGAATGACCCGCGCATGGAACTCAGCCTGCTGCGCGCCGAGCTGGAGACGCTGTATCAAGTCAGCAAGGTGCTGTCGCGCTCGCTCGATTTCAAACAGACACTGGACGGCGTGCTGCACGCGCTGCACGAGGGCATGTCGCTGCAGCGCGGCATGGTCAGCCTGATAGACGCAGAGAGCGGCGAGTTGCAGGTGTCGCTGGTTTACGGCGTATCCGATGCCGTCACCGAGGAAGTGAGCTATCAGCCCGGCGAGGGCGTGGTGGGCAACATCCTCGAGACCGGCGAGAGCATCGTGATCCGGCGCATCAGGGACGAGCCGCGTTTTCTGTCGCGTCTCAACATCTACAACCCGCAGGGCGCTTTTGTCGGCGTGCCGATCTGCATCGGCAAGAAGACCGTCGGCGTGCTGGCCGCACAGCCCGACTCCGACATGAGCATGCAGCTCTCCGAATACCAGCATTTCCTGGAAATGGTCGCCAACCTGATCGGGCAGAGCGTGCGCCTGTCGCAGGAAGTGGCGCAGGAAAAGATGGAGATCGCCGAGGAACGCGACGTGCTGCGCCGCAGTGTGCGCGGGCAATACGGCTTCGACAACATCATCGGCCACACCCAGCCGATGCGCCGCATCTTCGAGCAGGTAAGGCTGGTGGCGAAGTGGAACACCACCGTGCTGATACGTGGCGAGACCGGCACCGGCAAGGAGCTGATCGCCAACGCGATCCATTACAACTCGCCGCGCGCGCGTGGTGCGTACGTCAAGCTGAACTGTGCCGCGCTGCCCGAGACGCTGCTGGAGAGCGAACTGTTCGGCCACGAGAAAGGCGCGTTCACCGGCGCGGTAGCGCAACGCAAGGGACGCTTCGAGCAGGCCGAGGGCGGCACGGTGTTCCTCGACGAGATCGGCGAGATCTCCGCCTCGTTCCAGGCCAAGCTGCTGCGCGTACTGCAGGAAGGTGAATTGGAACGCGTCGGCGGGACCCGCACGATAAAAGTCGATGTGCGCATCGTCGCCGCGACCCACCGCGACCTCGAAGCCGAAGTGGCTGCGGGCAAGTTCCGCGAGGACCTGTACTACCGTCTCAACGTGATGCCGCTGTACCTGCCGCCGCTGCGCGACCGCATGGAAGACATTCCGGAGATCGCCCGCTTCCTGGTCGAGAAGATCAGCAAGCAACAGGGCCGGAAGCTCAGCCTCACCGATGCGGCGCTGCGCATCCTCATGCACCACGACTGGCCGGGCAACGTGCGTGAGCTGGAGAACTCGCTGGAGCGCGCCTCGGTGATGACTGAAGGCGACACGATAGACCGCGATGCGGTGTTGCTCACCGGCATCGACGAAAAGATCTCCGCAAGCCGGGGTGCGATACAGGAACTCGACCTCGACGACCCCAATCTCGACGAGCGCGAGAAGGTCATCGCGGCGCTGGAGCAGGCCGGCTGGGTGCAGGCCAAGGCCGCACGGTTGCTGGACATGACACCGAGACAGATCGCCTACCGCATCCAGACATTGAATATAAGAGTCAAACAGATATGAACATGCATGCCTCCCCTGTTTCGATGCTGGCGGAGATCGGAATTGACGCGACAGAGATCGCGCAACGCAAGGAATTTTTGACGCTAGATGGACACGACGTCGGTCTGCTCAAGTCGCTTCACATCATGCTGGCAGACCAGCGCAAGATGCTAATCGAGGTGTTCTACGATCATCTGCTTCTGTTCCCGGAATTGCGCCCGATGCTGGGCAACGATGCCAAGCTGGAGAGGATGAAGCAGGCGCAGATGAATTATTTCAGCCAGCTGACCGAAGGCAACTACGACCTGACCTATGTGGAAAACCGCCTGCATATCGGTGTCGTGCACCAGCGGGTCGGTCTGACGCCGAAATGGTACATGAGCGCCTACTGCAAATACCTGAGCGAAGTCATGCCGCTGGTTTTCGAGCACCATGCGGACGCTCCCGAACAGGCGCTGGCAGCCTGCCGTGCGCTGCTCAAGATCGTCTTCTTCGACATGGGGCTGGCGCTTGACACCTATTTCCATACCGAACACAAGACGCTGAAACAGGCGCGCAACTACACCGAGCAGATCGTCGGCAATATGCCGATCGGCTTCATCGTGCTGGATTCGAGAGGCAAGATCCAGTTGGTGAACAATGCGGTGCTGCGGATGTTCGAGCTGCCCGACAACGAGACTTGGCGCAACAAGACGCTGGGTGAATTTATCGATGTTCCCGCGCTGGAGGAAAAGGTCTTTCAGGCCGTGATGCACGGAAAACACTGCACCGACTGCGGGTTCCAGCACAGCATAGGCGGCAGGAACCGGTTCTTTCTGGCCGACATCTCGCTTGCCCAGATGGGCGAAGAGCGCGTCGTCATGTTCATGGTACAGGACATCACGCAACGCAAACAATCGGAAGAAGAGGTGCATCGCCTGGCCTTCTACGATCCGCTCACGCAGCTGCCCAACCGTACATTGTTGTACGAGCGCCTGCAGCAGAGCATGTCGATCAGCGCGCGCAGCGGCAAGTTCGGCGCCGTGATGTTCATCGACCTGGACAACTTCAAGACACTCAACGATACGCAGGGGCACGATGTCGGCGACCAGCTGTTGAAACTGGTCGCCTCCCGCCTTGCCCGCAACGTGCGCGAGGGCGACACGGTCGCGCGGCTGGGCGGCGACGAGTTCGTGGTGGCGCTGGAATCGCTGAGCGGCACCGAGAAGGAGGCTGCCAACCAGGCGGAGATGATCGCCGAAAAGATCCGCAGCGAACTGGGCCTGCCGTACCAGCTGGGCGGAATCGAGCACAACAGCTCGCCCAGCATCGGCATCACGCTGTTCAACGGCCATCACAACAGCCTCGACGAGGTGCTGAAACAGGCCGACCTCGCGATGTACCAGGCGAAGTCGTCCGGCCGCAACATGGTGTGCTTCTTCGATCCGGCCATACAGGCCGAGATGGAGCAGCGCGCCGAGCTGGAAAAGGACCTGCGCGCCGCACTCCGCTTGAACCAGTTCACGCTGCACTACCAGACGCAAACCGATGATTCCGGCCGCACCATAGGCGCCGAAGCGCTGATCCGCTGGAACCATCCGCAGCGCGGCATGGTGCCGCCCGCGCATTTCATCCCGTTGGCCGAAGAGATCGGCCTGATCATCCCGATCGGCGACTGGGTGATCGAACAGGCATGCGCCCGGCTGAAACGCTGGGAGATGGACCCGGTTTTGCGCGGCATCGTGCTGTCGGTCAATGTCAGTCCCCGGCAATTGAGCCAGCCCTACTTCGTCGAACAGGTGATGGAAGTCATCGACAAGACCGGCATCCGCGCCTCCAGCCTGAAGCTGGAGCTGACAGAAAGCTTCATCCTGCACGACGTGGAAGACGCCATCGAGAAGATGCAGGAACTGCGCCGCATCGGCATCCGCTTCGCGATGGATGATTTCGGCACCGGCTACTCCTCGCTGTCCTATCTCAAACGGCTGCCGCTGGAACAGATCAAGATCGACCAGTCGTTCGTGCGCGACATCGCCCGCGACAAGAACAGCAGCGTGATGGTGCGCACCATCATCAACATCGCCGGCAACTTCGGCCT
>DASWTZ010000002.1:0-7610 GCA_036401875.1 Gallionella sp. | reverse complement strand
GGCCATGCAGGCGCATCTGCTCCAGCGCGTCGCTGTTCATTTTATCGGTAAAGAACTGGTAGTTGTTGCGCCCGTTATCCTTGGCGGAAAACATCGCCGCATCGGCCTTCTTGAGCAGCAAGTCGAATTCTCCGCCATCGTTTGGAAACACGCTGATCCCAATGCTGAAAGTGGTGTTGATGATGTTCCCGTCAACCTCGATCGGCTCCGAAAATGCGTCGATGATGTTCTGCGCGGTTGCCGAAATAACGCCCTGCTGCACGTCCGTCAGCAGCACGACGAACTGGTCGCCCCCGTGCCGGCTGATGATGTCAGCCTCGCGCAGCCTGTCACGCAAACGATCCACCACGCGCACCAACAGCCTGTCACCGACGCTGTGCCCGAGCGCATCGTTGACCTGTTTGAAATTATCCAGCCCCAAGTACAGCATGCCCACCTTGGCCTGTTTCTGCCGGGCCTCCAGCACCACCTGCCCGAAGCGCTCCTGCAACAGCAGACGGTTGGGGAGCCGGGTCAGCGCATCGTGGTAGGCCATATAGGCCAGCTGTCCTTCGGCCAGCCGGTGCTCTGTCCGGGTGCGCAGGGTTTCGATGCCGTAGGCCAGATCGCCGGCCAGCTCTTCCAGCAGCTCCACCTCTTCCGCTGTAAATGCCATCGGTTCTGCCGCATAGATGCACAGTGCGCCCAGCACCCGTTCACTGCCGCGCAGCGGCAATGCAATGCTCGATTGATAACCTCGTTTGAGCGCCGCTTCACGCCACGGGGCCATGCGGGGATCGCCGAGGTAATTCTGATTGACATCCGTAACCCCGGTCCGGATCGCAGAGCCCGTCGGGCCGTGTCCGCGTTCATCGTCCGCCCAGCTGATCTTCACGGTCTCCAGATAGCCTTCTTCAAAACCGGCCTCGGCAACAGGGCGGACGGTATGCGCCGCATCCTGCTCCGCATAGCCTACCCAGGCCATCAGATACCCGCCCCGCGTGGTGATCAATTGGCAAACCTCCGCGAGCAGCCTGTGTTCATCATCGGCCCGCACCAGGGCAACGTTGCAGGCGCTCAGCAGCTTGAGCGAGCGGTTGAGCCGTCTGGTGTGCGATTCGCTTGCGCTCAATTCCCGGGTCATCTCGCTGGCCCTGGCATATGCCCGCTCGCGTCCGGTCAGCAGCAGCCAGACGATAAAGGCTGCCAGCACGCTGATCGTGACGCCGACCAGAGCGATATATTTTGCATTCGCACTGTCTAGCCTCTCTTCAAAGCCCGGTAGCGAACGCACCGCCACCGTCCACTGATGCCTGCCGGCATCGAGATGCCTGACTGCACTGAAAACCGGAGTGTGCTTTCCTGCCAGGATGCCGGTTTGCGCATTGAAGTCGTACATCAGACCGGCCGGTGACGGCGTATCGCCATCGTAGATATCGAATGCGATCGTGTCGCCGATCTCGCCGAAGTGTTCGCCCAGTATCCCTTGCATCAGATCGTGCATGCGGAATGGCGCATACACCCACCCGAGCAGGTTGGCCCGGCGTTCGGGCAGCGTCCGGTGAGGCAGTCCGGCGCGATACACCGGCAAGTACATCAGGAAACCGGGCTGCATGTTCTTCTCGGTCTCCTGAACCAGCGTCACCTTGCCGGAGGTAACGGTCAGGTTTTCATCGCGGGCGCGTTGCATTGCGGCACGGCGCACCGGTTCGGAATACATGTCAAACCCGAAGGCGCGCTGGTTGCGCCAGTCGAAAGGTTCCAGATAGGTGATAGAAGTATAGGCATCGCGCTTGCCATCCGGGCGGACTACATAGCCGGGAAATCCTTCCCTACGGATGCTTTGCGTATGGGCAGCCAGTTCGGCGTGGGGAATCCACAGCGAGAAACCGACGCCCTGTATGCCCGGATAGTATTGCGCTAGGTTAAGCTGGGCGACATAGTCGCGGAACTCGCCGCGTACGACCTGCCGCGACGACACGAAAAGGCCCTTCGCGCCGTTCAAAACCTGTTCGTAACTGAGCAGCCGAGCTTCGATATTGCCGACCAGTTCGTCGGCGCGGAAGTCGAAACGCTCCTGGACATTCCTGCGGTTTTCCTGCCGCGCGACATCCTGCAAACCATAAGTCACCAGCAGCCCGATAACCAGCGTCAGCCACGGCATCAGCCGCGGGCTGACAAAAGCCCTTTCGGTACCCGATAGTCTGATCTTCGTCTGCACCTGATATTCCTGGCAATGCTGCAGTCCTGTTGGTTGACAAATCACACGTCAATGTTGCCTCGAATGCACAGGATACGCGATGGCGGGCAAATCGCGTAAAATTTCGCGATGGATACGCTCACTCACTCCGACCTACAAGTCACCGGGATGCACTGCGCATCCTGCTCGGCACGCCTCGAAAAGGTGCTGAACAAACTCCCCGATGTCAGCGCTACGGTGAACATCGCGACCGAGAAGGCGCATATCGACTACGACCCGCGCAAGACAGCCCTGCCCGACCTGATCAAGGCGATACAGGGAGCCGGTTTCGACGCGCATCCGCTGCGCGATTTCGCCGCCGAGAAACAGGAGCACGCCGATGCCTGGCGCCGCGAGCGGGTCCGCTTCGGAATTTCGGTGGCGCTGACGCTGCCGCTGCTGGCCGAGATGGTGCTGATGTTCGCGGGATCGCATGCGCTGATGCTCCCCGGCTGGATTCAGTTCCTGCTGGCGACCCCGGTGCAACTGTGGATAGGCTTGCGTTTCTACACCGGCGCATGGAGCAGCCTGAAGGGCGGCGGCGCAAACATGGACGTGTTGGTCGCACTGGGCACCAGCGCGGCCTATCTGTTCAGCTGCGCGGTGCTGCTGGCGAATGCGTACGGCATGGCGCTGGATCAGCCGCTGTACTTCGAGGCGAGCGCGACGCTGATCACGCTGATCCTGCTGGGCAAGCTGCTGGAGGCGCGCGCCAAGGGCAAGGCATCAAGCGCGCTGGAGGCGCTGCTCAACCTGCAACCAAAAACGGCGCATGTCGAACGTGACGGGGTGATACGAGAACTGCCGGTCGAGCAGATGCAGGTAGGCGACATCTATCTGGTGCGTCCCGGCGAAAGCGTGCCGGTGGACGGCGTGGTGCTGGAGGGGGCCTCCAGCGTGGACGAGGCGATGCTCACCGGCGAGAGCCTGCCGCAGCACAAGCAGCCCGACGGCAAGGTGTACGCCGCGACGGTCAACCAGCAGGGGCTGCTCAAGTGCCGCGCGCTGGCGGTGGGTTCGCACACCCAGCTCGCGGCGATCATCCGGCTGGTGGAACAGGCGCAGGGCTCCAAGGCCGAGATACAGAAACTGGCCGACCGCATCTCGGCGGTTTTCGTCCCGGTGGTGCTGGTGATCGCGCTGCTGACCTTTGCCGGATGGTGGCTGGCCGGCGGCGATTTCGTCACGGCGCTGATCAACGCGGTGTCTGTGCTGGTCATCGCCTGCCCCTGCGCGCTGGGTCTGGCGACGCCGACTGCGCTGGTGGTCGCCACCGGGCGCGCCGCGCAGGCCGGCATACTGGTCAAGGATGCGACCGCGCTTGAGCATGCGCACAGGCTGTCGGTGCTGGTGCTGGACAAGACCGGCACGCTGACCGAGGGCAGGCCAGCCGTGACCGATGTGCTGCCAGCGGCAGGCATCGGCGGGGACGAGCTGCTGCGTATCGCCGCCGCGCTGGCGCGGGGTTCCACCCATCCGCTATCCAAGGCCCTGCTCGACCACGCGCAGTCGCGCCAAACTGAGTCCGCGCAGGCAGACGGTGTCAACGAACTGTCCGGCCAGGGTGTGAGCGCGCAAGTCGATGGGCAGCCGTGCCTGCTCGGCTCGCCGGCCTTTGTCCGTAACGCCGGGATCGTCCTTGACGATGCGCAGGTGATGGCCCTGCAACAGCAGGGCAAAACGGTGATCGCCATCGCGTGCGGTGGTGCATTGTTCGGCTACGTCGCCCTGGCCGACCGGCTGCGCGCCGAGAGCCACGCCGCCGTGGCCCAACTCACCGCGATGGACATCCGCGTCGTGATGCTGAGTGGTGACAACTTGGCCACCGCGCAGGCCATCGCAGCCCAGGCCGGCATCAACGAATTCCGCGCCGAGGTGATGCCACAGGACAAGTCTGCGGTGGTTGAATCATACAAAGCGACTGGACAGTTGGTCGGCATGGTCGGCGACGGTATCAACGATGCACCCGCGCTCGCCGCTGCCGATGTCAGCTTCGCGATGCGCAGCGGCAGCGACATCGCGATCGAGGCCGCCGACATCACGCTGATGCGTAACGACCTGATGAGCGTCGTGGACGCGATCTCGCTGTCGCGCGCGACGTTGAAGAAGATACGCCAGAACCTGTTCTTCGCCTTCGCCTACAACGTGCTCGGCATCCCGCTCGCGGTGCTGGGAATGTTGAGCCCGGTAATCGCGGGTGCGGCGATGGCGCTAAGCTCGGTGTCGGTGGTGAGCAACGCGCTGCTGCTGAAGCGCTGGCGCAGGCACCTGCGTACCTAGTGTTCCTTGCCGTCTAAGCGCGGCCGCATCAGCACCGGGATGTAACGCCAGGCCAGCAGCACAAACCCCGTAAACCAGCAGCCCGCGGCCAGCGCAAGCCACAGCGTGTAGCCTTGCGGATGGATCTGCGGCGCGAGGATGCGCAGCACGAAGGCCGCCAGCATGACATACAGCACGAGCTTGTCTAGGCTGTCGAACACCACTTTCCTGCCGGTGTGCCCCTGCGAGATGCGGATCAGCATCGCGGGGATGATGAGCCCCATCGCTCCAAAGGTGAACACATGGATGGACAGCGACATGAGTCCTTCCGCCGTGAGGGTCAACCTAAAAAATTCGACCAGCAGCTGCGCGACGATGGCGAGGTAGCCCAGGTACATAATGCCGATGTCGATGCGCCGGAACGCGAGTTGCGGCTTCCAGAACGCGAGGCGCGCCGCGAGCAGCAGCGCCAGCAGCAGCCCGGCCCACGCTGTTATTGCAGGCGGCAGCAGGCCGCCGACCACCAGCAGCAGGCCGAGCAGCTTGATCGCACCGTCGAGTTGCGGGTGTTGCAGGATGGATACTTGGAACGCACCTTTCATGAACTGAGTCAGCGTGCGCTCCAGCATCACCAGGAAGGCCATGCGGAACAACGCCAGCACCATCCCTGAACCGAGTAGGAAATGTTCGGGACTTAACATCAGGTATTTTCCAATCAGGAAGGACGGCAGGATCAGCAGGAACAGGTAGTTGTTGCGATAGGAATCGGTCGCACGGTTCTTCACCAGCGTCCACACCAGCATCGCGACGATGGACGCGATGAACAGGTTGTTCGACAACAGGAACAGCGCCTTCGGCCAAGCGCTTTCGCACCACATACCGGAGCGCTCGAACAACCAGGCTGCCGCTAGGAACATCAGCGCAGGACCGTGATAGCCGCGCACCTTGACCCAGTTCTTGGTGGAGGTCAGCAGGAAGCCGCCCAGCACCGCCCAGCCGAAACCGAAGAACATTTCGTGCGCATGCCACTGCACCACCGTGAACGTGGTATGAGGCGCCGCGACGCGGCCCGAGTAGAGCAGCACCCACAGCACCGGCAGGCTCAGGCCGGACAGCATCGCCAGCGCGAAGAACGGCCTGAAGCCGGCCAGCCAGAGCGGTTGGCCCGCCAGTTTGGCAACGATACCCATCGGAAATTTCCCCTGTTTTGTCACAACAATGTTTCCAGCGCCGGGAACAGCTCGCGTTCCTCGAATCGGACATGGGCCGCGAGCTGCGCGCCGAAGCGCTGCAATACCCCGGCGTCGCAGCACTGCCGCAATTCCACGGCCAGCGCGCGCAACCCGGCATGTTCCGCCAGCGTGCGTTCGGCCAGCCCCTGCTGCCCCGCGTCATCCAGCAACGGCAGCAGTTCGCGCTCCTCAACACGGAAGTGCGGCTCCAGCTCGGTCGCAAATACCGCAACGGCACGGCGGCAGGTCTCGTCCGCCTGCCCCGCCGCGACCGCCCGTTCGCAGGCCTTGGCCAGCTTGAGCGCGGCGTGATGCTCGCGCGACAGGGGTTGCAAGGCCGGATGGCGTTTCACGGTCAGCCCGGCGTGACCATGAATACCGACGGGTCGTCGCCGTGTTCCAGCAGGATGCTGCGCACCCTTTGCTGCCATAAACGGCGGAATTCCGCCGCCTCGTCGGACGTTGCGTCATCGCCGAGGCAGCGCGCCATCAGAACGGACATGCCCGGGACAGCCGGTACGGATTGCAGGTTGGCCGAGACGGTCACCGAGCGGTTTGTGTCTGTACGTGTGTAGCGCATCTCACTAGGCAGGTCGGCCGAAAATTGCAGCAGCCTGCGCCGGTCGAACCTGCCGCCCAGTCCCTTGAAGCCGTCCTCGGCCATTGCGCCGGTCAGCATGCTGACGACATTTGCGATCACGCCGGTGACGCCGCTCGCTCGCGCCTGGCCGAACTCGACAAGGATCTCGCCGCGCACCGGCGTCCCTTCGCCGTAGAGCGCCTGCAGCGCCTTGCGGGTGCTCCAGTACGCAGCGGCAACCGTCGGGCAGGAATGCCCCGCCAGCCTCACCGCGTCGTGATAGCCGTAGCGCAACATGCCGTCGTCGCTGGCACCGAGAAAGGCGGACAGCGGGTCGTACAGCACGATCCCTGGCACGTCATCGAAAAAGGCCGGATAGCTCACGCGCGGCGGGTAAAGTCGATCGCGATGTTGCCCGGCTCGCGTGCGACATAGCTGATCTCGATACCGGCACCGTAACGCTGCTGCAACTGGGCGATCAGCGGCAACGGATCGTGGTCATTGACGAAGGCCATGGTCTCGCCGGGATTCAACGAATCGAGCGCGCCGAAGATCGCGGCGTGACGGAAACGTTTGGCGACGGCACGTGCATCGAACGGGTAACGCATATCTTGGGTAAAGCTGTTGGCACAGTTGTGAACCATGATGGACTCCTTGGGTTGGTTAAAAAGTACTTCTCGAAAACAGTATTCACTTTGTCGCGCGCCTGACCGGCATGCGTGCATCCGGAATCCTGACCATGCCGGCCGGCAGCAGCGAGCGCTCCAGCGCGCGTCTGCCCTTGATCAAGTCGGCCATACTGACCCTGCGCAGCGACGCAAAGAATGCCTCGCGCGCCTCTTCCAGTGCGGCGGCCAGTTTGCAGGCGCCGGAGATGATGCAGCGGTTCTCGCTTTCGGTCAGGCACTCAACCAGATCGAAGTTGTCCTCAGTCGCGCGCAACACTTTTTCCACGGTGATCAGCTCCGGCGGAAAGGCCAGCTGCACGCCGCCATTGCGACCGCGGGTGCTCTCGATCAGCCCGGCTTGTGTCAGGTGGTGGGAAATCTTGACCAGATGATTCTTCGAAATATCCAGCCGCTCGCTCGCCTCGCCTATCGTGACCGGCTCGCCTTCGCGCAGCGACAGGTACATCATCAGCCGCAGGCCGAGATCGGAATATCGGGTCAGTCTCATTTATCCAGATCCATCACGTCACAGCTCGAAGATGCGATGCCAGCCGCCGTCGGCCGGGATCACCTCGTAGCGCCTCCAAGCCATAAATTCGGCCTTGGTCGCCGTTCCCAAGTCACCTTCGCCTGCGCCCGCGACGACCTGATAG
>DASWTZ010000001.1:0-4561 GCA_036401875.1 Gallionella sp. | reverse complement strand
TCAATGAAACCGGGGCCGGCGCTCGGATCGAAGCCTGCATCCCCCGGAAAACACCGGAACACCCGAGGTTGCCACAATGATTATCAACATCCTGATCGCCGACGACCACGCCATCATGCGCGAGGGGCTCAAGCAGATACTCGCCGGCTATGCCGACATGCGCGTGGGCGGCGAGGCCTGCGACGGCGACGACGCGCTGCGCATGGTGAGGCAGCAGGAATGGGATGTCGTCCTGCTCGACATGTCGATGCCCGGACGCAGCGGCCTCGACCTGATCAAACTGATCAAGGCCGAAAAACCCGGACTACCCGTCCTGGTGCTCAGCATGCACAGCGAGGACCAGTATGCCGTGCGCACGCTGAAGGCGGGTGCCTCCGGTTACCTGTGCAAGGACAGCGCACCCGCGCTGCTGGTATCCGCAATCCGCAAGGTCGCAGCCGGCGGCACCTTCATCAGCCAGGAAGCGGCCGAAAGCATGGCGCTGGCCACGCTCAACAAATCCGGCGATGCGCCGCCGCACACCCTGCTTTCCGACCGCGAATTCCAGGTATTCGAGCGCATGATCGCCGGCGATAGCGTCACCGAAATCGCACGGCTGCTCAACATCAGCGTCAAAACCGTCAGCACGCATAAGATGCGCATCATGCAGAAGCTCGATCGGACGACAGTGGCGGATATGATCCGCTATGCGATCGAGCATGGCATCGTGAAGCAGTCCTAATACAGGCAATCCCCCGACGGCCGAAAACGGCAACTGACTCCGTGTAGGACGATTCCTACAACCCCTTCTCCCATTCCTACAAAAAAATCAGCCTCATCCGATTTCTTCAGCGGTCATTCGCCTTCATCATGCCGGCCGTATGAACGAACACGCCGTGAATGATTAGATGAAAGTATTTGTTGTAGAAGATTCAGCCGTGATTCGTGAGCGTTTGCGCGACATGCTGGAAAACATCCCCGGTGTCGAGCTGGCCGGTGAAGTGGATAACGAGGCCGATGCGGTCCGCAGCGTTTTCACCCTGCGGCCAGATGTGGTGATCCTGGATTTTGCGCTGGGCTGTGGCAACGGGCTGAATGTGTTACGGCAAGTCAGGGTGCTGCCGGTCCGCGTGATCATCCTGACGAACGATGTTTATCCGCAGTACCGGAAGAAGTGCATGGAGGCCGGAGCAGATTATTTTCTGGACAAGTCGCGCGACATCAATGCGCTGGCCGACCTGCTATCCGGACTGGCCAAAGGAATGTAACCGCGACAACACTGAATGCAGTCCGCAAGCGGGCAAAGGGGAGAAATGCAATGCGTATCAACATGCCAGTCACACAGTTCGAGCGGCGTCTCGCGGATGGGGAATACATCGTATCGAAGACCGACCTCAAGGGGCGCATCACCTACGTCAACCGCCCGTTTCTGGAGATCAGCGGCTTCAGCGAGGAAGAACTGCTCGGCAAACCGCACAACATCGTGCGCCACCCCGACATGCCGCCCGAGGCCTATGACGACCTGTGGCGCACGCTACAGCGCGGCAAACCCTGGCGCGGCATGGTCAAGAACCGCTGCAAGAACGGCGATTTTTACTGGGTGGAGGCAAACGCCAACCCGATCTGGGAGAACGGCCGCGTCTGCGGCTACATGTCGTTGCGCACCCGGCCGGCACAGCAGCAGATAGATGCTGCCGAAGCGATCTACCGCAGATTCCGCGAAGGCAAGGCACGCGACCTGACAATACGGGAAGGACGCGTGGTCAGGACCGGCGTGCTCGGCCGGGTCGCCGCGCTGGCCGGCCTCAGCGTGCAAACGCGCGCGACGCTGGCCAGCCTGATGATCGTCCTGTCGGTCGGCGGACTGCTGGGAATCTCCGCATCGGAGACCGGCAGTGCGATCGCACACCGGACGGCATGGCTGAGCGGACTGTCCGCCACCGCACTAGCCGGTGCCGCCTGGATATGGTGGCTGCTGACCTACAGGCTGCTGCGGCCTCTTGAAGATGCCGTCCGCACCTGCCAGATCATCGCCGCCGGCGACATGAGCGCAATGCACGCCGTGGATATCCGCGACGAGGCCGGTCGCCTGATGCATGCGATCAACACGATGTCCGGCAACCTGGCCAGCACAGTAACCGATGTGCGTAATGCCGCAGCCATCACCATGTCCGCCTCGCTGGAGATCGCCCACGGCAGCGCCGACATCTCGCAACGCACCGAAGAGCAGGCCGCCAGCCTCGAAGAGACCGCATCGATGATGAACGAGCTCACCTCGTCGGTGAAGCAGAATACCGAAACGGCCCGGCACGCCAGCAAGCTGGCCCATGGTGCCAGCGAGGTAGCGGTCCACAGCGGCACAACGGTTGAACTGATGGTGGCAACGATGACCTCGATAAACGAGGCGTCACGCAAGATCACCGACATCATCGGCGTAATAGACGGCATCGCGTTCCAGACCAACATACTCGCGCTCAACGCCGCAGTCGAAGCCGCCCGTGCCGGCGAACACGGGCGCGGCTTCGCGGTCGTGGCCGGCGAGGTGCGCAGCCTCGCACAGCGCTCCGCCATCGCGGCCAGGGAGATCAAGATGCTGGTTGGCGATTCGGTGGAAAAAGCCGATGCCGGCTCCCGGCAGGTCAAGAAGGCCGCCGAAGACATCAGCGACGTGGTCACCTCGGTGCAACTGGTGGCGTCGCTGATGAGCGAGATTTCCACCGCCTCGACCGACCAGGACGCCGGCATCGCACAGGTGAATGCCGCAATCGCGCAGATGGACCAGGTGACCCAGCAGAATGCCGCGCTGATCGAAGAGGCTGCCGCGGCGGCCGAAGCGATGCAGCAACAGGCTACGATGCTGACGCGCGCAGTCAGCCTGTTCAGGCTTGAGGCGGACCAAGCCAAGGTTGGACGAGCGGAGAATCCAGCCATCGCAACCGCCAGACGTCAGTCGGTCAAGCGCGCCCACCCGGAAGGCCGCCACAGAGCTGCAAACCATAATAGAGTGCGAATTGCTGCATGACCAGCACCCCATTCCTAATATCGTTATAAGGAGAGAAAACATGGACACCAAACTCAAGTTCGGCAAAGCCGGTCATGTACTGCTTGCCCTGTTCATCGCCACCCATGCCGCCACCGCGCATGCCGGCGATGCGCCAGATTGGGCCACAGACACACTATCGGGCAACTGGGGCGGAAAGCGTGACTATCTTGATGACCGAGGCGTCCGTATAGAGCTGACCCACAAAAGCGACCTGCTTTCCAACACCAGCGGCGGCATCCGGAAAGGCTCAGCCTGGCTGGCACATACCGAGGTCGCGGCAAGCGTAGACCTGGACAAGCATAGGGGCTGGGCGGGCGCTTCCGCATTCATCCATTATCACGTGCAGCACGGCAACCAGTCCAAGGATTTCAGTGGCAGCTATGTCGGCACCTTTGCGGGGAGCAGCAACATCGAGACCGGCACCAGCGGCGGCCAGTTCTTCAATGCGTGGTTGCAGCAGAATCTGGCGGACGATGCGCTGTCGGTATTGTTCGGACTGTATGCAATCGACTCCGAGTTCTATGTGACTGACTCCTCCGGCCTGTTCACCCAGCCTCCCTACGGCATGTCGGCGGAAGTCGAGCAGACCGGCCAGAGCGGCCCGCCGGTCTTCCCTATGGGTGCATTGGCCCTGCGTCTGAAATATTCCACCGGCGATTTCTATGTTCAGGCCGCGCTGACCGACGGCGTGCCGGGCAATCCCAACAACCCTCGCGGCACCTATGTCCAGCTGGACAAGGGGGACGGCACGCTCTCGATCACCGAACTGGGTTATACCCCGGCAGGTGACGAGAACTCCATCAACAAGACTGCCGTGGGCGTGTGGAACTACACCGCACCCGCTTTCGATCTGGTGACCGGCGAACCCAGATCCGACCGGGGCTACTACCTGCTGTCAGAACGCACCCTGATGGCCGAAGCAGGCGGGGCTGGACAGGGGCTGTCCGGATTCATCCGGTTTGGCACAGCCAATCCCGACGCCTACCAAGCCGACTGGGTCGGCAGCACCGGCCTGCACTACAAGGGCCTGATCGACGGGCGCGACGACGACGAGGCTGGCATTGCCGTGACCGTCAGCCATGCGGGCAGCAAATACCGCGAGGCACAGCTGCTCGCCGGCACCCAGACCGATGTCTCCGAAATACTGGTCGGACTCACCTATCGCGCACAAATGTTGCCCTGGCTGGCGGTCCAGCCTTCGGTGCTGCGCGTCATGAATCCCGGCATGGACAAGGCAGTGGGCGATGCGACGGTCGTCGGGGTGCGGCTGGAACTGGCTTTATAGATTGATCAACACGCAAATCGGTAACTATCAAGGAGAGCGCCATGCAACTGAATGAAGAACACAAAACCGGCGGCGAGAGCCGCGAACTGCTGACCTTCACGCTGGGCAGCGAGGAATACGGCATCGACATCCTCAAGGTGCAGGAGATCAGGGGCTACGAGGCCGTCACGACGATCGCCAACGCGCCGGCCTTCATCAAGGGCGTGATCAACCTGCGCGGCATCATCGTCCCGATCGTGGACATGCGCATCAAG